>PMYY01000110.1 GCA_003170655.1 Nitrospiraceae bacterium | reverse complement strand
CCGGTTAGGACCAGCATAGGGGCACGGTCCTTATACTGGCTGTATGCCACATTTATCGCCACATCGAGCTTACCCGAAAGCATCCTTATGCCATACGGATTAGCAGTGCTGCGGTCTGAAAAATTCACCATATATCCATCGATGATGAAGGATTTGAGAATCACAACCCAAGGCGATGTCGTCTTTGGGGCACCGTTTTGGGCTACAGGATGTGCAACGGGTGCACTGGACATCAGCGAGAGCAGGTTGATCTGTCCGTTTTCAAACTTTGAGACCTCTATTCGACCCTTCTCAGTCGAGAGTGTTCCGATCTCGACCTTAGATGCATCCAGATCCAGGGAGAGATCCTTAACACTCAGAAGAGGAATCTTCAGGAAATCGTCTTTGTCTTTTTTCATGGCTACAGCCAGATCCCTAACCTTTGTCTCGCCGGTCAGGAGCAGCATAGGGGCACGATCTTCTTTATACTGGCGGTACGCCAGCTTCATCGCCACATCGAGCTTTCCCGATGGTACCTTCACGTTGAGTTGCTCAGGGGCGTAGGCTAAGTAATGTGGTATGTCGATATCTGTAAGAGAGATGTTGAATGATGTCTCGTGAGAGTCGGAGAATACCTTTGAAGCGCCCTTAAAGCTCATCGGCGTACCGTTCACAACGGCGCTCAGCGAGGGCTCCACGTATGATTCACTAAATGCGGGAAGATCGGAGATAAACGGGACTGTGAGATTGATCTGCGTGATCGCGTGCTGAGTCGAAACGGGCCGATCGTCGAACTCGATATGTCCATCGACTATCTGGATATTGTTTACCAGAAAATAAAAAGGGTTTGAAGATTTTTTCTTCGGGCCGGCCGCAGATGCCGCCTTGATTCTCTCGATGATATCCGAAAAGTTGTAGGTGTTGGCACCGGTTCGTACCAGGTGAAGGTAAGGCTTTTCCAGCCTTATCTCCTTTAATACAGGCGTGACTTTGAAGATTGATTTCAGCTGCACGTTAGCGTAAAGGGCGCTGAAAGTCACAAAAGGCGTATGACCGTCCGCCTCCTTTATTTCGAGCCCACTTATAATAGCTTCCAGCGTATAAGGATTAAGGCTGACGGCTTCTATGCTGACCTGGCGGCCAAGCTGTTCGCTAAGTTTTGCGACTGCCGTCTTCTTGATATAAGGAGGCAGAACGAAAAAGCCGATTACAGTGAAAAAAATTAAGAAGAGGAGCGTGGAAATCGCAATGGTACGCACTTTCCGCGATTTGCCTAATTTATTGAATCTATCCAGTCGCTTCGGGAATGAGGATGGTGTATCATCCATATAAATAAATGTACTGAATAAAGGAGTGCGAGTCAAACCAGTTCGGGAGCAGCTGTCAAGGCGCCGGATTAGGCTGTTTTGAACAGTTCCAGTCTTTTCCCCCAGAAATCTTCGAGGTTTCTTCTAAGTTTTGGATGTGTTGAAAGGGACGGATCTTTTTCAATGAGGCTAAAGGCCTGCTTTCTTGCGATCTCAAGAAGTTTGTAGTCACGCAGCAAATTTGCAGCTTTAAGGTCCGGCAGTCCCGACTGTCTCGTTCCGAAGAATTCCCCCGGTCCGCGAATCTCCAGATCTTTTTCCGCAATTTTGAAACCGTCGTTGGACCGCGCCATTATGTCGAGCCGCTTCATCGCGTCGACAGAGCCGCCGTAATTCAGCAGTAAACAGTGGGATTTCGCTGCACCTCTCCCCACTCTTCCTCTTAGCTGATGCAGTTGTGAAAGCCCGAAGCGTTCCGCGTGAATGATCACCATCAGCGTCGCGTTGGGGACGTCTACTCCGACCTCGATGACTGTTGTGGATACGAGCATCTGAATTAAGCCTTTTTTGAAATCCCTCATTATATCTTCCCTTTCGGAAGTAGGCAGCTTCCCGTGAATGAGACCGACTTTGAGGTCAGGGAATTTTTTCTGAAGGGCCTCCATGCCTGTAATAGCAGCCTTCAGATTGCTTTTTTCGGACTCCTCGATCAGGGGATACACTACATACACCTGTCTGCCCGCTTTTGTCTCGCGGTCCATCAGATCGTAGACGATATTTTTCTGAAGCTCGCGAATCACCTTTGTGAGGACCGGGGTCCTGTTCGGCGGCAGTTCATCGATGAGGGAGTAGTCGAGGTCCCCGTAAAGTGTGATGGCGAGTGTCCTCGGGATCGGTGTCGCCGTCATTATAAGCGTATCCGGATTGGTCCCCTTTTTCCGCAGCTGGGCCCGCTGCATAACTCCGAAGCGGTGTTGTTCGTCGATCACAATCAATCCGAGATTCTTAAAGGAGACGGCTTCCTGTATCAGGGCATGGGTACCGATGACAATCTGCGCCTTCCCCGATGCGATCATGTCATAATTCTTGTCTTTCTTGCTCCCAGTCAGTAAATGGATTTTCAATCCGAGAGATTCTGCAAGACTGTGGATATTGAGATAGTGCTGTTCAGCGAGGATTTCGGTAGGGGCCATAAGTGCTGTTTGATAGCCGCTTTCGACTGCACCGAGCATCGCGATGAAGGCCACGATCGTCTTGCCTGATCCGACATCTCCCTGGATTAGCCGGTTCATGGGAAATGGCGATTTCATATCTTTTGCGATATCGTCAATGACTCTCTTTTGTGCACCAGTGAGTTTAAAGGGTAATTTTTCGAGGAGTTCGCCGGTAAGTTTCCCGGTTGGTTCAAAGGAAATGCCCTTTTCAGAGATTTCATTATTCTTTATCGCCGCGAGGCCGAGTTGCAGAGTGAAAAGTTCATCAAAGGCGAGACGCTGGTGATAAGGACTGGTTCCTCCGTTTAAATCGCTCAGCGATGTGCCGGGCGGCGGAAAATGGACGGCTTCGATACTTTGTCTGAGGCCCGGGAGATGAAGATCTGTGATGATATCTTCCGGCATCACGTCAGTCACTGTGGCGAGTGCACTGGTCAAAGTTAAGTGGACAATGCTGCGTAACTGCCTCTGGCTGAGACCTTCTGTTAGACCATATACAGGGACGACCCTCCCGGTATTGATGTGATCGGCATCTTCTTCGTCATCATCGATGATCTCGTATTCGGGGTTGACCATCTCGAAGCCGCTGCCCCAGTAGTTGGATTTGACCAGGCCGTAAAAGACGACCTTATGAGCGGGCTTGAAAATCTTGCCGAGATAGGTTTGGTTGAACCATTTTGCTGTCAGGGCGCCGTTCCCATCGGTTATGACGACAGAAAAAATTTTGAGACGGGGTCTTCGCGGGCTTGCAGGCATTACTTCCGCTTTGATTACCTTTCCGGTGACGGTCTGAATCTCTCCTGAGATGAGTTGTGTGATTTTCTTTATTGAACTGCGGTCTTCGTAACGAGTAGGGAGGTAGAAGAGGATATCTTTGACGATCTCTATCCCAAGCTTTGCTAGCAGTGCAGCCCGCCGCGGACCGATGCCTTTTATGTACTGGATTGGCGAGAGGATATCCATTTCAGAACAGGGCAGGGGCAATGTGTCGATTGCCCCTGCAAAAATTACGATTCGTTTTCGGCCTTCTCTAGAGAATCTTTTTTCAGCGACTCATCGAGTGCCTTGTCCGCCTCTTCAAGCTTGAGTTTGGAATATTCCGATTCGCTCAGGATGTCAATCTCCCAGCCGGTCAGCTTGGATGCGAGTTTTATGTTTACACCGCGTTTGCCGATGGCGAGGGAAAGCTGCTGATCGTCCGCAATGACCATAGCGCTTTTATCGACGCCGGCCTCGTTGATNNTCGCTCCAGGGAATAATATCGATGCGCTCGCCCTTAACCTCCCTGACTATCGACTGGACGCGAGTGCCTTTCATGCCTACACAGGCCCCCACCGGGTCGACTGACGTATCTCTCGATGCGACAGCAATCTTCGTGCGTTCTCCTGGTTCTCTGGCGATACCTTTGATCGATACTATGCCGTCATGTATCTCCGGAACTTCCATCTTGAAAAGCCCGGCGATAAAGTTAGGATCGTTCCTAGAAAGCACAATTGCCGGACCCTTTGCTGTCTGCTTCACATCTGCCAGGTACGCTTTTACAATATCGCCGCGTTTAAGTGTTTCGCTGGGCAGGGTTTCGCGCTGGGGCAGTACCGCTTCGGCTTTGCCCAGGGCTACGAAGTAGAAGCCCTTTTCTTTTCTTATGACCGTGCCACTGATGATTTGCCCGATTTTGTCTTTGTATTCCTCGAAGATGACGTCCCGCTCCGCTTCTCTCACCTTCTGAAAAAGTACCTGTTTGGCCGTCTGTGCCGCTATCCTCCCGAAGTCCTTAAGAAGCACTGGCAGTTCCATTGTATCGCCGATAGCTTTGCCGGGATCAACCGCATGGGCATCGTTGATGGATATCTCTTCATCCGGGGTTGTAACCGTATCGACCACGGTCTTCACCTCGAAGACGGTAATGTTGCAGGTCTTGGGGTCTATCCGAAGATCAACATTGGGTTTGTGCACAAATCGCTTTTTTGCCGCCGACAGCAGGGCGGCTTCAAGGAGCTTGATTAGGGCGTCGCGCGAGAGGCCCTTGTCCCTTCCAATCTGGTCTATCACAAAGCAGAGTTCTTTTGACATATCGATACCCCTTTTAATACTCTATTTCAAGGCTGAATTTCGAGATTCGCCTTCGAAATCTTTTCAAACGGGATGAATGCATCCCGCGGTTCTTCAGCCACTTTTTTCTTCGCATGACCCTTCGCTGGTTTCTCTTCGAGCCGCAGTCTTATCCAATGGTCGCCGGTGTCGATGATCCTTCCGATGAAGAAAGTCTCATTGCCGATCTTTTCAGAGGTGATGACCCTCGCCAGTTTGCCCCTGTTCCTCTCGAAGTCCTTCATTTTTACCAGGGGCCGGTCCAAACCTGGTGAAGATACTTCGAGCGTGTAGGCGGCCTTGACAATATCCTCCACATCTAGGAGTGCCTCTATCCCCCTGCTCATGCGCTCGCAGTCGCCGACGGTTACGCCGCTCTCCTTGTCAATAATTACCCGAAGCAGCATCTTGCGCCCGGTGCCGAGGATAATGATATCAACAAGTTCCAGCCCCTCGTCCTCGGCCACCTGCTCGGCAAGTTCATGGATCTTCCCTTTTATATCATCAGCGCGGTTCATTGAAATACCCCATAAAACAAAAGAGTGGGAATGCCCACTCTTAAGCGTTTTCGTCACAGGAAATGATGTTCAATAATAGCAATATTTTCCTAAAAAAAGCAACACCATGAGAGACATCGCTGTCCCTCATGGTGTTCTGTGCGTATAAAGGCGGTGCTACTTCTTTTCAGGAGCCGGAGTCGTTGTCGTCGTTGTTGACGTTGCCTTCTCAGTAGTCCCGGGAGCCGGAGTCGTTGTCGTTGACGTTGACGTTGACTTCTCAGTGGACGGAGCTGCAACGGGAGCAGGAGCAGGAGCAGGAGCCTCAGGAGCCTTCTTGCAACCAAGTGCGAATACTGCGAGCAGCATGAGTGAAAGAACGATTGCCAATACCTTCTTCATTCGTGAATCACCTCCTTCCAATTTAATATGGAGCCAAAAATAGGGATCTCTCCAAAACACTAGTATCAATTATTAACACAGAGGCCACCTGTTGTCAAGAATAAATTTGATGCCATCCCACTCCGACGTAACGGCAGGTATAACAACGGCGACGGCTGTTCAGCGATACCATTCAGACCTGTCGGCCGGTACATGCCAATGAATGAAGTCATGCCAGATCCCGATCGGCGCTTTTTCTACGCCCTTGAACCTTTTGTGGAGGACCGGCAGGGCATCGGGCACGTAAAGAAATATGGTCGGCTGCTCATCGGCCAGGATTTGGTGAATGCGGTGATAAATCTTCGCCCTCTTCCCGACACCGAAGGTCTGCCGCCCTTCGATAAGCAGCCTGTCGACCTCGTCGTTTTTGTACGAGATGAAGTTGAATTCGCCTTCCTTCGTTTTGGACGAATGCCAGATGTCATATAGATCAGGGTCTCGCGAAAGAGCCCATCCCATGATGACTGCCTCGAACCTCTTCTTGTCGATGAATTCATGCAGCATCGCCTGCCATTCCAGCACCTTAATATTCATGTCGATGCCAACACGCTTAAGTTGCTCCCTGATTATCTGAGCCGCCTTCATGCGTGAGTCGTTACCTTGGTTGGTGATGATCGTAAAGGAAAATGTTTTACCCTCTTTTTCGAGCAGGCCATCCCGGTTTCTTTTCCATCCGAGGTCATCCAATATTTTCATAGCAGCGTCGGGATTGTATTCAATGTCCCTGACATCACGGTTGTAAGCCCACGATTCAGGAGGGAAGGGGCCGGTGCATGGTATGCCGTAGCCCATGACTACTCCCGCAATCAGCTCTTTTTTATTTATGGCGTGGGCTATCGCCTGCCGCACGTTTTTATCTGAAAACAAAGGATTGAGGAGATTGAATCCGAGATAGGTATATCCGAAGGATGGATACCTGAATTTCTGAAAATATCGGTTGAAGAAATCGGTATTTGCCTGGAGTTTATATTGAGGAGGTGTGAGCCCCATGTAATCTATGCCGCCGAACTTCAGTTCGAGAAACATTGTAGATGGATCAGTGATGACCCTTATGATGATCCTGTCGATGTTCGGCCTGCCTTCGAAGTAGGAATCAAAGGCGTCCAGAACTATCTTCTGCCCTGTTAACCACTCTTTGAGACGGTAAGGCCCTGTGCCGACCGGATTCTGATATACTTCGGGCGAAGTCATGTCTTTTCCCTCCAGGACATGCTTCGGTATTATTCCCATCCCCCATGATTCGAGGGCAGGAGCGTAAGGTTCATTGTAATGCACTTTCACCGTATACCGGTCAGTCGCCTCTACTGACTTGACCGGCCCATAGTTGCTGCTGTATGGAGTCGGAATCTTAGGGTTGATTACGGCATTATATGTAAATATAACGTCGTCAGATGTGAATTCGACGCTGTCGTGCCACATGACTCTTTTTCTCAAATGAAAGGTGATAGTGAGGCCGTCGGCGCTTACATCCCAAGATTCAGCAAGGTCGCCGGTGATCTTCAGGTCCTTGTCATACTTGGTTAGGCCATTGAAAATATAGCCGGCTACCTGACTGGAAGCGCTGTCCGATGCCAGGAAAGGCAAGAGTCGTTTCGCGTCGGCGCCGGAGCCCAAGGTGATCGCATTTGGATACTTGATTCCGGGTTCATGAGTGCAGCCCGCAGCCGAGAAGAAAACCAAAGATAAGATGAAACAAATTAAGAAGTTTAGGAGTTTAGGAGTTAAGGACTGGATTGAGAAAGAAGATGAGCGTATGGATGTCATTCCTGAAGACCCCGTACGCTCATCTTCCCATATTCAAATCTTTTATTTATTTGGCCGCAGGAGGAGCCGGTTGCTGCTGTGATGCTGGCTGCTGAATCGGCTGCGGCAGCTGCTGAGGGAGTGCCTTGCCCTGTTCGGCCGGGACGTTCTGTATTACGGATGAGCCCTTCGTCGTTGCCATGGTCAGCAAGAGCGAGGTCAACATAAAGAGTACAGCCGCTACGGTAGTGAGTTTATTAAGGAACGTAGCGGCTCCCCTGCTGCCGAAGAGTGTCTGGCTCGATCCGCCGAAGGCGGCGCCCATCTCTGCTCCCTTTCCGCTCTGAAGCAAAACGATACAGATAAGAAAGATACATACAAGTACATGCAATATCAATAAAAAGGTTGTCACACTAGCCTCCTGCGACCCCAAACGGGGTGTTCGTTATTATTGTTTGTTGTATTTGACTATCCCGGCGAAACTGTCTGCTTTGAGGCTGGCGCCGCCAACGAGGGCGCCGTCCACATCAGGGCAGGCCATAAGGACATCCGCGTTCTCAGGAGTGACGCTGCCGCCGTAAAGTATCCGCACGCCTTTGGCAGGCTCGCCGTAGAGGTGCGAAAGAGTTTTGCGGATTGACTCATGGGCTTCCTGCGCCTGGTCGGGAGTGGCCGTCTTTCCTGTGCCGATGGCCCATACCGGCTCATAGGCTATGATAAGCCCATCAGAAGATATATCCCTGATCCCCTCAGAGATCTGTCTTTTCAGGACATCAAAAGTCATCCCGGCTTCACGCTCGGATAATGATTCTCCAATGCAGAAAATAACCTCAAGGCCATGTCTCCGAGCAGCCCTGAACTTCTTGTTAACTATCTCGTCAGTTTCACCGAAATAGATACGCCGCTCCGAATGGCCGATGATTACATAAGAACAGCCGATATCAGTAAGCATGACCGGCGAGATCTCCCCGGTATATGCTCCTTTATCTTCATAAAAAAGATCCTGGGCCGCCAATCCGATATTGGTTATCCTTAGGAGGTTGGCCATAGTATAAAGTGCCGTGAACGGAGGGGCGATAACGATGTCGACCTCCCTCTCGTTCCAGACGAGCGGGATGAACTCGTCGAGGAAGGCCTGCGCCTCCTCTATCTTCTTGTTCATCTTCCAGTTTGCAGCAATGACAGGTCTGCGCATAGATATATAAGATATTTCATGCAACGGCCATTAGTCAAGCCGCTGTTGACTAATAGCTGGGAAGGCCAGTATAATTCCTTTTCATGGAAGAGATAAACGACCTTATAGAACAGCGAATAAAGAAACTGAATGATCTTAGGGAACTGCAGATCGATCCGTACGGCGGCAAATTCGAACCCGAAGCATCCGCACTCTATCTGAAAACCACTTATGCATCAGCATCTAAAGAAGCACTCGAAGCGGATCCGGTCTTTACCTCCGCAGCCGGAAGGATCATCTCTATGCGGGATTTCGGTAAGGGATGTTTCGCCACGATACAGGACGCGACTGAGAGAATACAGCTGTTCTTCAGCAAGGGGGTCCTGAACGAGAAGTATGCTATTCTCAAGAAGCTGGATATAGGAGACATTATTGGCGCCTCCGGTAAACTGTTCAGGACCAGGACCGATGAACTCACCATCGAGGTCAGGGATTTCGAGTTGTTGAGCAAGTCCCTGAGGCCGCTACCCGAGAAGTGGCACGGTCTGAAGGATGTCGAACTGAGATACCGCCAAAGGTACGTCGACCTAATCGTAAATCCCCAAGTGAAAGATATCTTCGCAAAGAGAAGCGCCATCATAAAGGCATTGAGGGATTATCTCGAAGCTAATGGATTTATTGAAGTCGAAACTCCGATGATGCATCAGATACCCGGAGGCGCTACAGCCAAGCCCTTCAGTACCCATCACAACGCCCTGGACATCGATCTGTACCTGCGCGTCGCCCCTGAACTGTATCTCAAACGTCTCCTCGTTGGCGGATACGAACGGGTATTCGAGCTGAACAAGAATTTCAGGAACGAAGGGATTTCGACGAAGCACAACCCCGAATTCACCATGATCGAGTTTTATATGGCATATAAGGATTACAATTTCTTGATGGACTTTACAGAGAAGATATTCTCATTTATCGCGGAAAAGGCATTGGGTACTCTGAAGGTGCCATACGGAGACGACATAATAGATCTCACCCCACCGTGGCCGAGGATCCCTCTGCTCGAAGCTTTAAAGCAAAAGGGCGTCCCCGACGAAGCCATTACCGACCGCGATAAAGCATTCGCGTGGGCCAGAGAAAAGAAGCTCGATGTCAAGGCTGGCGATTCCCTTGCCAAAATACTCGACGAGATATTTAAGGAGTTCATAGAGCCTGAACTGGTGCAACCTACCTTCATCATCGACTATCCTGTGGAGCTTTCGCCCCTTGCCAAGAGGAAGAAGGACAACCAGGAACTCGTGGAGAGGTTCGAGCTGTTCATCACGTCCCGCGAGATCGCGAACGCCTTTTCGGAGCTCAACGACCCTGCCGATCAGAAGCAAAGATTCCTTAAGCAGGTCGAGGCAAAGAAACAGGGAGACGAAGAGGCCCACTGGATGGATGAAGATTATGTGCGGGCGCTCGAATACGGCATGCCCCCGGCAGCCGGGGAAGGCATCGGCATCGACAGACTTGTTATGCTGCTGACCAATTCGTCTTCTATCAGAGATGTAATCCTTTTCCCGCAGCTTAAGCCGGAACAATAGATGAGCAACACGTAATCAGGAATGTGTAATCTGGAATCTTCAATCTACGATTGATATGAACCTCTCCTATCAATTATTCGTCGCTGTCCGGTACCTACGGTCCAAGAAAAAACATAAAGGCATATCCTTTAATACGGCCATATCTATCGGTGGAGTTGCTGTCGGTGTCATGGCGTTGCTCGTTGTACTGTCGGTTATGAGCGGGTTCAGGGAAGACCTCCAGAAAAAGATACTCGGCGCGAATTCACACGCCATTGTGCTCAGCTATACCGGCAGCATCAGGGATTACCGCCCCCTGTTGGATAAGGTGAAGGAAGAGCCGGCTGTTGTGAATGTTTCCCCTTTTGTACTCGGACAGGTGCTTATATCTGCCGGGAAGAATGCGCACGGTGTTTTCATGAAAGGGGTCGACCTTTCCACGGAAGCGAAAACAACGGAGATCCTGGGCCATATCAAATTTGGCAGATTGCCGGCTGATGCAGATAGCGGAACCGGGCAGAGTGCGGACCAGGGAGCGCGCCCCTGGATCCTTATCGGTACCGAACTTTCCAGCATGCTCGGTGTCATTGTCGGCGACACGATCAATGTCATCTCCCCTATGGGTGAAATCGGACCGCTTGGAATGCTTCCCAAGATAAAACAGTTCCGTGTGGCCGCAATATTTGACATGGGGATGTTTGAGTATGACGCAAACCTTGCCTTGACTGACCTGAAATCGTCGCAGGAATTCTTTGGGTTGGGCAGCTCCGTATCGGGTGTCGAACTCAAACTTAATGACATTGACGCCGCTCCCGAGGTCCGCAAGACGCTTAACAAGAGGCTGGGGCCTCCATTTTTTGTAAAAGACTGGATGCAGATGAACAAAAACCTTTTTTCGGCGTTGAAACTCGAAAAGTTCGCCATGTTTGTTATATTGATACTGATCGTGCTGGTTGCATCATTTAATATCGTTAGCACCCTGATGATGAACGTAGTGGAGAAGCAGAAGGAGATCGCCATACTGAAATCCATGGGAGCTAAGAACCAAGGCATAATGCTCATATTTATGCTCCAGGGTCTTGTAATCGGCATTGTCGGGACAGCAATCGGAGTGGTTGGGGGGTATATGCTATGCATCGTCCTTAATAACTATATAGAACTCCCTCCCGACGTCTATTATCTTAGCAAGCTCCCCGTGAAAATGCAGTTCATCGATTTTGCGATCGTCTCGTGTTCGGCGATAGCCATCAGCTTCCTCTCGACCATCTATCCTTCGTATTATGCCGCCAGGCTTGAACCCGTAGAATCCTTGAGATACGAATGAAATCTCTAAAGATCTTAAAGTGGGTGTCTATCGCTATTATCATGCCGTGGCTTATCTTCATGATTCTCGCTATTTTCAAAGGAGGGGAGATATTTGCGAGGATGGGGGAATCGATCGTATCAGATGTCCAGGACATGACACTCGGGTTGAGCAAGAAAGCGGACACGATCAAAACGCAAGCTGATGAGTGGAAAGAAAAATTGACCGGAAGCAAAAGCGAGAAAAAAACCGTGGAAGACGCTAAATCGCAAGACGACAAGGCGCCAGCCAAGAAGACAAAGAGGACGACTTGGCATTCCTCCGTCCTCCCTTCCCCAAAGTCTGGTGATGCGCAATGAATACTCTGATTACCGTTGAGAATCTGCATAAATCTTTTCTCACTCCGGCGGGTGAGCTGCAAGTACTTAGAGGTATCGACCTGACATTCGGTGAAGGAGAGATTGTCGGCATTGTAGGGGCTTCCGGCGCAGGCAAAAGTACCTTCCTTCATATACTCGGCACCTTGGATAAGCCTACGAGCGGTCGGATCACTTACGAGGCGAACGGTAGTGTAGATCCTTTTTCGTTGGGCAACGGTCCTATTGCAGCATTCAGAAACCGTATGATAGGATTTGTCTTTCAGTTCCATTATCTGTTGCCCGAGTTCAGCGCGCTCGAAAATGTCACGATGCCCGGCCTTATCCATCGCAGTTTTTCCGAAGCTGATACATTGAAGTTCGGGGGAGGTAAGCCGCTAAGCGTGAAGGACCTTACGGACAGGGCAAACCACCTGCTCGAAATCCTGGGCGTATACGAGAGACGTGATCACAAGCCCGGCGAATTGTCGGGCGGTGAACAGCAGCGTGTCGCTGTTGCGCGGGCATTGCTCCTTGAGCCCCGTGTCGTCTTTGCCGACGAGCCTACGGGCAACCTCGATACGGCCACCGGCGAGGCACTCTTCAGGCAGCTTATGGATATCAATGATAAGCAGGGCGTGACCTTCATCATCGTGACTCACAATGAATCGCTTTCGAAGAGGTGCCATCGCGTCATCGAAATGGTCGATGGGAGATTATTGAATCGTTAGCTGCTTATGGGCTATGATATACTTTACCTTTTTTCTCTAAGGAGGCAGTGCCATAAAACTGTTATGTAGTGACGGGTCCGCAAAAGAGATAGATGCCGCGAACCTGAAGAAAGAGTTGGATGCAGTCAACGCAGTCGCTGCAAAGGTGAATGGCGAACCGAGGGATATCTATTCGACGATCACCGGGCAGCTGGATGCTTCAGCCGTCATCGAACCCGTTACCCTTGATTCGGCGGAAGGAAAAGAAATATATCGTCACAGCGCCTCTCATATAATGGCTCACGCAGTCAAAGACCTGTTCCCGGAGGTCAAGCTCGCTATCGGCCCGGCTATTGAAGACGGCTTCTACTATGATTTCGACCGCGAAACACCATTCAGCGCAGAAGACCTCGAAAAAATCGAGAAGCGCATGCAGGAGATTATCAAAAAGAGCAGTCCCTTCATCCGGAAGGCAATGTCGAAGGCAGATGCCGCGATGTTCTTCAAAGAGAAAGGTGAGGACTATAAAACCGAACTCATTAATGACATCGCTGATGAAGAGGTCACCCTTTACGATGAGGACGGATTTGTCGATCTTTGCCGAGGTCCTCACCTGGCGAGAACCGGCAAGGTGAAGGCCTTCAAGCTGCTGAGCGTTGCAGGAGCATACTGGCGTGGCGACGAGAAGAACAAGATGCTGCAGCGTATATACGGCACTGCGTGTGCGACTAAGGACGAATTGAAGGCCTACCTCGAATTCCTCGAAGAGATCAAAAAGAGAGATCACCGAAAGCTCGGCCGGGAGCTCGATCTCTTCAGTATGAACGACGAAATCGGTTCGGGACTTATATTGTGGCATCCCAACGGAGCTCTCATCAGGAAGACCATCGAGGACTTTTGGCGAAACGAGCACCTGAAGGCCGACTATAAGCTGCTCTTCACGCCGCATATCGCGAAGCTCAACCTCTGGAAAACCAGCGGGCATCTTGATTATTACAGCGAAAACATGTACTCACCCATGGATATCGAAGGCGTGGCATACGAACTTAAGCCTATGAACTGCCCCTTCCATATCAGCATCTTCAAAAGCGACCTGAGGAGCTACCGTGATCTGCCGATCAGGTATGCCGAGTTGGGCACCGTCTACCGTTATGAAAGGTCGGGTGTTCTCCACGGGCTGCTGAGGGTCAGGGGATTTACTCAGGACGACGCGCATATATTCTGCAGGAAAGACCAGCTCGAAGAGGAGATGCATAATATACTCGACTTTACTATCTTTGTGCTAAAAACCTTCGGGTTCGATGCGTATGATATATACTTGTCGACGAGACCCGAAAAATATGTCGGCACACTAGAGAGCTGGGAAAGGGCGACCGAGGCGTTGAGGCTTGCACTTGAGAAGAAAGGGCTGACATACAAAACCGATCCCGGCGGCGGCGCTTTCTACGGGCCGAAGATCGACATAAAAATAAAGGACGCACTCAACCGGTATTGGCAGTGCAGTACCATCCAGGTGGATTTCAACAATCCCGAGCGGTTCGATATAAGCTATCGCGGAAGTGACGGCAAGGAGCACCGTCCGATCATGATACACCGGGCACTTATGGGCTCCCTGGAGCGCTTTTTCGGCATACTTATAGAAAATTACGGCGGCGACTTTCCGCTCTGGCTCGCGCCGGTGCAGACAAAGGTGCTTACGATAGCCGAGCGCCACGACGATTATGCAAAAGAAATCTGCCGTCAGTTCAAGGCTGCAGAAATAAGGGCCGAGACCGATGTGAGGAATGAGAAGATCGGATACAAAATCCGCGAGGCAAGCTTAAGAAAAATTCCGTATTTAGTTATAATAGGGGATAAAGAGGTCGCCGAGCAGCAGATTACGGTGCGAAAGAGAAACGGAGAAAACGTCGGTCCTTTTAGTATCGTCGAGTTCATAGAGATCATGCAGCAGGCAATACGTACTAAACAGTGAATGATCTTCACTTAAAAATGGAGGTGGTAGCATAAGCAAGGATATCAGGGTAAACGAAGGCATACGGGCAAGAGAGATAAGGGTCATCGACGAAGACGGCGCCCAGCTCGGAATTTTGACTCCTCAGGAGGCACTCCGTATGGCCCGCGAGAAGGGTTTCGACCTTGTCGAAGTGTCGCCGACATCTGTTCCCCCTGTCTGCAGGGTGATGGATTTCGGAAAATACAAGTATCAGATGAGTAAGAAGCATTCGGCAAAGAAGACCGTCGATGTCAAGGAAGTCAAGGTACGCCCACAGATCTCCGAGCATGACCTTGAGCTGAAGATACGGAATCTGCGGCGCTTTCTTGATGAAGGAGACAAGGCCAAGGTAATCATGTTCTTCAGGGGACGCGAGATTGTCAGGCCGGAATTGGGCATGAAGGTCTTCGACCGCATCATGGGTACGCTTCCCGGAAAATTCACCGTGGAACAGCAACCCAGGCAAGAGGGCAAATCTATTACGATGGTGATAGCGCCGAGCAGTAAATAAATCGAGAGTTCAAGGGTTAAGGTGTTGAGGAGTTAAGGGGGTTGACGATATCTTTTTTATTTTTAACTCCTTCACTCCTAAACTCTTGAGCTTAATAACTTAATATAGAGAGGAGGTTCAGATGCCGAAACTTAAGACACATAGGGGCGCTGCTAAGAGGTTCAAGATAACGGGCAGCGGTAAAATAATGCGGTATAAGGCATACAAAGGACATCTTTTGACTGGTAAACCTGCCAGCAAGATGAGGAAGTTCAGAAAAAGTGCTCTTGTTCCTGATGTGCTGCTCCCCAATATCAGAAAGATGCTCCCTTACGGGCTCTAAGAGCAGTAAAAAAGAGGGCATTTCGTTCATATCGGCATGCCCTCTTTTTTGCGGTGTGCGGTATTGCTGGGGCGGTCTATATAGCCGCCCGCTGTAATTAAGAGCAACCACATAGGGATGCCCCTACTTGACTCAACATTGAATAATTTAGTAAAATTCAATTCCGAAAAAATCTGCGTATAATTTCAGATTATAGACTATAGATGTAGTCAGCATAAGGAGGAAACATGCCAAGGGCTAAAGGTGGATTCAAAACAAGTAGATACCATAAAAAGGTTCTCGACAAGGCGAAGGGATATTCGGGAGGCAGGTCAAGACTTTTCAAAAGTGCCGCCCAGGCAGTTGACAAAGCTCTCGTTGCTGCATACAAAGACAGAAGGCTGAAAAAACGTGAATTCAGGTCCCTATGGATCGCAAGGATCAATGCTGCGACGAGGTCCCTCGGCATATCTTACAGTCAGTTCATGAACGGTCTAAAAAAGGCCAATATTGCTCTTGACCGAAAGGTTCTTTCAGACTTGGCATATAGCGACCCCAAGACATTCGGCGCACTCGTCGAACAGATCAAGGGATAGGTACGAGAAACAGGGCCTGGGGCAGAAGTCGTGTCGCTTTGCTTGACGCGCAATCCGCGGCCCTGATGCAACCATGAGCGAAAACCTGAAAAGGACATTTCTTGACGAAGTATCGTCACTGAAAAGCCTTGCCGACGCAGCCAATCTCAGGGTCAAATATCTCGGCAAAAAAGGTATCATCACTGCTAAAATCAAGTCTCTGTCCTCGCTCTCCCCGGAAGAACGGCGTGTTGCCGGCCGCGAGATCAACGAATTAAAGCAATTCATCGAAGAGGAATGCGAACGTAAGGAATCGCTCCTCAAAAGTGCGGAGTTGAAAGGCCGCCTGCTCGCCGAAGCGATCGACATAACTCTTCCCGGCAAGGCTGTCTCATTCGGTCACGAGCATCCCCTCAGCAGGACCCTTCGGGAAGTGGTCGATATATTTACCAGAATGGGTTTTGATGTCCAGGAAGGTCCTGAAGTGGAACTCGACTGTTACAATTTCGAGGCCCTGAACATACCTAAAGACCATCCTGCAAGGGACATGCAGGACACTTTCTATATCAGCGAGGACATCGTTCTGCGAACCCATACCTCACCGGTACAGGTGAGGGTGATGGAAAAGAAGAAGCCCCCTCTTAGATTTATTGCGCCTGGAAAGGTGTACCGGTGCGATGCCGATGTGACCCATTCGCCGATGTTTCACCAGGTGGAAGGATTGATGGTGGACAAAGATATTACCTTCAGCCATCTGAAGGGCGTTCTCATTGCCTTTATTCACCAGATGTTCGGTCCCGACATACCGGTGCGTTTCAGGCCGAGCTATTTCCCTTTTACCGAGCCTTCTGCGGAAATTGATATGGGCTGCATTCTTTGCAAGTCTGCCGGCTGTAGGGTCTGCAAAGGAACGGGCTGGCTTGAGATCCTCGGCGCCGGCATGGTCAACCCTAAGGTTCTAGAGAATGTCGGATACGATTCTGAGGAGTATACAGGGTTTGCATTCGGCATGGGAATAGAGCGCATAACCCTACTTAAATACTCTATCGACGACATACGTCTTTTGTTCGAAAACGATATAAGATTTCTGAGGCAATTTTAGATGAGAGTCTCTTTTGATTGGCTGAAAGATTTTGTGAAGGTTGCCGCAACGCCTGAGGCAGTGGCCGAGAAGCTTACGATGCTCGGACTCGAGATCGAGGCGCTTGAACGCATTGACGGCGACGTGGTCTTAGAAGTAAATGTGACGCCGAACAGGCCCGACTGTCTGAGCATAATGGGCATCGCTCGCGAGCTGTCTGCTGCATATGGAATTCCTCTCGCATTTCCCGATCTGAATGTTGTCTCTGAATCTAAAGAACTTGACTTCAATGTCGAGATACTGGAAGCCGATCTCTGCCGACGTTATGCAGGCAGGATCGTGCATAACCTCAAAGTTGGACCGTCTCCTGACTGGATGAAGAAGCGCCTTGAAAAGTGCGGCATCCGATCCATCAACAATGTCGTAGATATTACGAATTACGTTCTGCTCGAATTCGGCCATCCGCTGCATGCCTTCGATCTCAGCACAATCAGAGGTCATTTGATAAGGGTCGGTACGCCCAAGGTCACAACTGGGCAGTCGAATATGAAGTTTACAACCCTTGATGGCTCTGAACGCGAAGTCTCCGGGGAAACGCTCCTTATCTGGGACGCTGAACGACCGATTGCAATTGCCGGCGTGATGGGTGGCAGTGATACAGAGGTAACAGAAAAAACCGTGGA
The DNA here is from genome assembly GCA_003170655.1 of Nitrospiraceae bacterium. Lineage (GTDB taxonomy): Bacteria > Nitrospirota > Thermodesulfovibrionia > Thermodesulfovibrionales > Dissulfurispiraceae > Fen-1308. The sequence continues at coordinate 2,032 of PMYY01000110.1, read as the reverse complement.
CATTTTTATCGAAAGCGCCTATTTCGAGCCGACCTCCATTAGAAGAACATCTAAAACCCTCGGGCTCAAAACAGAGGCGTCCTATAGGTTCGAGCGCGGGACTGATCTGAAGGCGCTGAAAAAGGCTCTCGACAGGGCGGCAATGCTTATGCATGAAGTCGCCGGAGGAACGTTATATGGAAAGATCGATATCTATCCGAAACGCTTTTATCCGAAGCAAATAAATGTTCGCTATGAGCGTATAGGCAGATTGCTGGGAGTGAAGTTGTCTGAGCAAGAGGTGCTCGATTGTCTGCAGGGACTCGGTCTCGAAATATTTGAGTGCAACAGCGAAGGATTCAAGGTAAAAGTGCCCCCATACCGCGGAGACATCGCCATGGAAGCGGACATTATAGAAGAAGTCGCAAGGCTTTACGGATATGACAGAATTCCGGCCGAACTCCCAAAGGCGCGATTGGGAGTGGACAGCCGGAAGGAGATTGTTTCGGCCCGAGAGATCAGGCATGACATAAGGGAATCTCTTCTCAAATGCGGATTCGACGAGGCGATAAATCTCAGCTTTATGGGCGCTTATGAGCTCGATCTCCTCTCCATTCCCGCGGAAGACGCCAGAAGGAAGCTTGTCCAGGTAAGGAACCCTCTGAGAGAGGAAGACGCGTACATGAGGACCACCCTCGTGCCCGCTCTCATCAGGAACCTGATCCATAACCTTGCGCATGGCAACAGGGAGTTGAGGCTTTTCGAAATGGCCAAGGCCTTTATCGACATCGACCACAACTCGCTTCCCGAGGAAAAAGAGCGCATTGCCGCGCTGTATTATAGGGAAAAAACGAAGACACTCTATAAGGATGACACGCCTGATTTCTTTGTCGTCAAGGGTATTGGGGATGCTATGTTCGAAGGAATCGGGATATCCGGCCATTCTTATGTTCGCTCGGATGAGCCTTTTTTGCATCCTGGACGTTCTGCCAATATCATGATTGGCGGCAGCAAGGCAGGATTTATAGGAGAACTTTCTCCGGCGGTCATCGAGGCGCTCGACATCAAGGCTCAAAAACCTTCGGTTATTGTCATGGAGATGGATCTGGGCGCGATTATTTCATTGTCGAAACGCGATGCGATCTATAAACAGCTTCCAAAATATCCTTTTGTCGAGAGAGACACAGCGATCATCGTAGATGCTAGGCTCCAGGCTGCCGAGATTATAGGACACCTCAAGGACCATGCTTCGGGCATCGTAGAAGATGTCTCAATCTTCGACATCTATCAGGGCGGCAACATCGGGGTGGGCAAGAAGAGCATTGCCTTCAATGTCAGATATCGTTCGCCTGAAAAGACCCTCACCGATCAAGAGGTTGAAGACACCCACAAAGTTCTTGTAGATTACATCCTTGAAAAAACGGGCGGGCAGGTAAGGATTTAGCTATAAATGTCTATCAGTTTTCTCTAGTTTTCCATATAATCATGGCATCTGGCCTTATAATTCTGTCTTTGGCCACAACGCCGGTTTCTCTTCCAAATGCTCCGCCATCATCAAGGTCGATCCGTTGCCGGAAGGGACGACCGATATTGATGTCATTGAGGCGGGATGGAATTATGTGGACCGTGCAAAGATAGTTGTTTGCGGAGGTATCGACTCGCAACTGAACATTCTTGACCAACTCTCAGCCATGATCTCCGTTATAAAGGCTGCCGACGCAGATGCATTTGCACGCCCCGTATTTAAAAGAGCGTTGATCAAAGAGACTCATGAGGCGCGCAATCTCATTGCAAAGAAACATTACAAACCAGGCTTTCATGAGTTGCAAAGGGAGATATTGACAAGGATCGACATCTGCAGTGGGATAAGAAGACATGACAACATAAACTGGATAACTGACTGTGATCTCCCCAAAAGGCTACTCTGGTCGCTCCAGTGATTATTACGCTTCTTAACATAGTGGTTTAACCGCGTTGAAAGAGACCTTTTTCCCCATGAAAGGGGTCTCTGTAGCTTGAATCTTTTCTGAGTTAACCCTGCTGTTGCATAAAA
>PMYY01000088.1:6268-20658 GCA_003170655.1 Nitrospiraceae bacterium | reverse complement strand
CTCCTAAAGAGTAACGGAGGCGTTCAAAGGTCACCTCAGGCTGGACGGAAACCAGCCGTTGAGTGCAAAGGCATAAGGTGGCTTAACTGTGAGACTGACGGGTCGAGCAGATACGAAAGTAGGACTTAGTGATCCGGTGGCACTGTGTGGAAGGGCCATCGCTCAACGGATAAAAGGTACGCCGGGGATAACAGGCTTATCGCGTCCAAGAGTTCACATCGACGACGCGGTTTGGCACCTCGATGTCGACTCATCGCATCCTGGGGCTGAAGTAGGTCCCAAGGGTTCGGCTGTTCGCCGATTAAAGCGGTACGTGAGTTGGGTTCAGAACGTCGTGAGACAGTTCGGTCCCTATCTGCTGTAGGCGCAGGAGACTTGAGGGGGGCTGTCCTTAGTACGAGAGGACCGGGACAGACAGACCTCCAGTGTTCCAGTTGTCACGCCAGTGGCAATGCTGGGTAGCTGTGTCTGGTGAGGATAACCGCTGAAGGCATCTAAGCGGGAAGCCCACCCCAAGATGAGGTCTCCCAGGGAGTAATCCCTCTGAAGGTCCGTGGTAGACCACCACGTCGATAGGCTGGAGGTGTAAGCGCAGTAATGTGTTCAGCTTACCAGTACTAATAGACCGTGTGCCTTGACCATATTCTTTCTCTCTCTCCCTTGTTCGTCAAAAATATGTGCCTTTGCCTTAAAAAGTTCTTGCATTACATCGAATAAGTTATATAATTGATTAAAGAAAGGCAATCCCTTTCTTTAATTTTTTTTGTGCTGGATCCGGGGGATAGATGAAAGAGAAAGATATATTTGAAGAGATTGTAAACCTGGGAAAAAGACGCGGTGTTATCACCTATGATGAGATAAACGAAGCACTTCCATCCGAATTCTTCTCTCCCGACGAAATTGAAGATCTGATGGATGTTCTGAGCGACATGGGAGTCAAGGTCGTCGATTATGAAGAAGGAGTTCCTCCCGAGGAGGAAATTGAGGAGGAAGTCGAAGAACAGGAGCGTGCCGAGGACCTGGTACAGGCTTACTTCAACTCGATGGGCGATATCTCAATTCTGACGAAATATGAGGAAATCGAGTTGGCCAAGAAGCTTGAAGAAGGCCGGGAAATCATCAAAGGTACTATAACTACGCTGCCGCTTTATGAAAAACTAAAGGATACTATTTCCGTCGAAGAAGAAGAGGCGCTGCCGGAAGAGGAAAGGGCCGATGAGGCTTTGATCAAGAGTCTCGCTCGCCTTGAGGAACTGATGGTGTTGATCGAAATAGCTGACAGAAAGATTAAGAGATACGGCTCGGTGAAAGAGCTCAGATCGGCTGTAAATGACAAGAAGAAAAAAGGACAGAGCCCTAAGAAAATAGAGATGCTACTCAAAGAGGTCCAGGTCGATTACAAGAGGGTCGAGACTGAGGTCGGCATAAAAGTCGATACTCTTAAGGACATGTGGAGCAAGATATCTAAGGCCAGGTATCTCGTAGGTGAGACGAAAAACGAACTTATTACGAGGAACTTAAGGCTTGTTGTCAACATTGCCAAGAACTATGTCGGCCGGGGCCTGCCTCTTCTGGACCTCATCCAGGAAGGGAATATCGGTCTTATGAAGGCTGTCGACAAATTTAAATATGAAAAAGGCTTTAAATTCAGTACGTATGCCACATGGTGGATACGGCAGGCTATTACGCGCGCGCTGATTGACCAGACGAAGACGATCCGTGTCCCGGTTCATATGATGGAGTTCTACAACCGGGTAACGAAGGCATCAAGAGAGCTTACGCAACAGCTTGGTCGTGAACCGGTTAACGAGGAGATCGCTAAAAAACTGGTGGTCCCTGTACGCAAGGTCGAGGAGGTCTTCAGGGCCATCCAAGACCCAATAGCGCTTCAGACCCCTATTGGTGACGAAGATACTGAACTGGAAGATTTCATCGGCGATAAAGCGAGTCCCTCGCCATATTCGGATGCTGAAAGGATAGAGACATCAGAGCAGATTCAGAGGGTACTGAGGACACTGACGCCTAAGGAAGAAACTGTAATACGTATGCGTTTCGGCATCGGAGTCGACAGGGACCATACCCTTGAAGAAGTAGGAAGGTTTCTATCGATTACCAGAGAGCGCGTCCGCCAGATCGAAGCTAAGGCGCTCAGGAAACTAAAACACCCTAGCAGATTGCGGGCGCTTAAAATCCTCACCAGCTAAAAATATTGTGCTTATGCTTTGTAGGGGCGTTGGATGCAACGCCCCTACATTTCTTTTTAGTTGCCGAAAGTGTCTCCCGGTTTGATCTCGCTTATGGCCTGTCTGATTATTGCAGCGGAACCGGCATCGGATATCGCGAAGACCTGGGCTGTCCCTATTAGAGGCCTCGGTTTTTCACTAGATGTTATGCTGAACATATCGCCGATCTCTACACCGTCTCCGGCACCCTTATTAATATAGATAACATCTTCCTTCCCGCTGGCAACCCGTTTGTTCCAGACCCCAAGCACTATGCCCGAAAGAGCAGGCTTCCTTTCTATGGCAGGCTCAACAGGAAGAGATACCGGGTAAAAGTCTATGAGAGCATCGCCGATGGCGATCTCCTTGTATGATTCGGAGACAGTGGCCTTTATTTTGCCGTTTTCATCTCCTGTAACCGTGACAATCCCCTGGATACGCACTTGATAACCGGCAATTTCCTTCTGGTTCAGCGGATTCAAGATGGGCTCAGGTTTGGTTATAACATAGAATTGACTGCCAGTATTGGCTTTTATCCTAGTGCTCACATATACAGCGTCATTAGTCCCAAAAATGGTTTTATGGAATGGTGATCCCATCACCTTCCCGACTGGATCAATGCTCCTCACAAAGTAACCGCTTTCAAGCAAGACCTCTCTGCTCACCAACGGTCTCTTTGGGATTATCGGCACAGCCCTGGACTCGCGGGTTTCAGGAGTCAGCAACTTCCTTTTTGTATCGAGCCGCACACGCCCCCCGTCGCCGCGAAGTTCTTCTTTTAGCAGTTCAGCAGGAATGACTATTTTGTCGTTCGGAAAAATCAGATGCGGATTGTGAATCTGCGGATTGGCCTTCCAGAGTTTGGGCCAAAGGAATGGATCCTTCAGATTGCCTGAAGAAATATCCCAGAGAGTATCGCCTTTCTTAACAGTATATTCCACGCCCTCATCCGCAGCCATCAGCACAAAAGGCGCCGCCAGCAGAAGGATGGCACCGAGAAGCGTCAAGGTGCCGACTTTTTTTAACATTTTCATTGTTCCTCCTGAACAGATATGTTGAACGCTATTTTATCCAGTTACTGCAATTATAGATTTTTTTATAACTTCCAGCAAGTGACGCAGGTCACCAATGCCGATACTCAAGGGAGGCATGATTACTATTATATTACCCAGTGGCCTCATGAGCACACCTTCTTCCCTTGCTTTGTAAGCGACCTTCCACCCTATACGGTCCTCCCACGGGTACGGATCCTTAGTCGTCTTCTCACGCACAAGTTCGATTGCTGCCACGAGCCCCTTATGTCTGACGTTGCCGACGTGTGGCAGAGTCGCCATGTCGGCCAATTTGTCTTCAATTATAGCACTTTTAGGCTTTAATTTTACGATTGTTTCGTCCGTTCTGAATATGTCCAGTGACGCAATTGCAACGGCGCACGCGAGCGGATTGCCCGTGTATGAGTGGCCGTGGAAGAAAGTCTTAAGGTCTTTGAATTCTCCGAGGAAGGCATTGAAGATCTCAGCTGTGGACAATGTTACTGCCAGAGGCAAATAACCGTTTGTTATCCCCTTTGAAAGGCACATGATGTCAGGGACGACTCGTTCGTGCTCGCATGCGAACATCTTGCCGGTCCTGCCGAAGCCTGTGGCGACTTCATCGGCAATCAGCAATATGTTGTATTTTGAACAAAGCGTACTAACACCTTTCAAATAGCCCTCAGGCCATACAATCATCCCGCCCGCTGCCTGGACAATAGGCTCGATGACAACTGCGGCGATCTCATCGGCGTGGACTTCGAGTATCTTTTCCATCTCTCTTAAACAAGCCAGCGAGCAGTCGGGGCATGATTTGCCTAATTCACAACGGTAACAAAAGGGAGAAGGCGCCTTGAATGTTTTGAACAAGAGGGACTGAAAGACTGCGTGAAAGATATCGACACTGCCTACGCTCATCGCGCCGATGGTGTCGCCGTGGTAGCCATTTCTTAGCGAGAGAAAGGATTGACGCTTCGGAAGTCCCTTATGAATCCAGTATTGAAAAGCCATCTTGAGCGCTACTTCTACAGCAGTAGATCCGTTGTCTGAATAGAAGACTTTTGATAAGCGCGGAGTAAGGCCACCGAATGAGGCATCTAATGTATTAACAAGCTTTTCGGAGAGTCCAATCGATGGGACATTGCCGAGCCCGAGCAGAGTCGAATGAGCGATTCTGTCGAGTTGTTCACGGGCCGCATCGTCGATCTCTTTTCTCCTGTGGCCGTGGATGTTGACCCAGAGCGAAGATACAGCATCTAGATACCATCTCCCGTACGTATCCTTCACAAAGCTATTGCGTCCCTCTGTGATGATAACAGGCTTTTCTACAAGCCAATCCTTCATCTGAGTAAAAGGGTGCCAGATGTACTGTTTATCCAGCTCTGCCAAGTGTTCTATATCGTCGAGATAACTCATAAGCGTTTCAGCCTGTGAAGTAATGATCTATTATAATAACAGAGAATATCGAATTGAGTTGAATAAGATACGGAAACGTCACTCATAATCTTCGTCAGACAAACACTGTCACAATTATTAGTCAAACACGTACACTAAAATCAGCCGAATCACTATTTGAGAATTCCTCTAAATCGATATACTTATTTTAGTGAACTGTTATCGACAGTATCTACAATGAGGGCATTCGGAAGAACACGGAGGTCGCGGTTTGTTTCGTGATCACCGAACTGGTGTGGGTTGTAAGATTGTAACACTATTGTAAATAGCATTATCATCCTAACGGTGATATCATTGTAAGAGATGTCCCAATATAATATTGGAGGTCCGAAATGAAGAATAAACATGAGATCGAAAAAATAGCTTTCGAACTTTATCAGAGCGATGGCTGCATGCACGGACGGGAACTTGACCATTGGTTCGAGGCGGAAAGGATCTTCCATTCCAGACACACGGCTACGGTGATACCGTCTCCCTCAAAGAAGGCTTCCTCTTCCGGAATGGCCAAGAAGAAAGGTGCAGCAAAAGAGAGCAAGGTTGCTGCTGAAAGGAAAACAGCGAAGAAGATCCAGACTAAAGCCAAATCCGGTAAATCCGGCCCATCTCAGAAAGAAGCGTCGCTTTAGCGCAAATATTCGCTTGATCCCCTCTTCTGATTGACTCGAATGACTTGCGCCCGCGGCACTTTATTGTTTGTGCTGCGCACCCTACTTGTCGAAACCTTGCGGCACTGATAATATGTACAATAATCAGCCAACTTGGGGTAATGCCATGCAAGAAGCGATGTTCTACGACAAGATCGGGGACGGTAAAATCAAATGTCATCTCTGCTGTCAATACTGCACGATATATCCAGGTAAACGGGGTATATGCGCTGTAAGGGAAAACAGGGACGGCGTACTTAATACCCTGGTCTACGGAAAGGTAGTCGCTCGGCATGAAGATCCGATAGAGAAAAAGCCCTTGTTTCATTTCCATCCCGGATCGCGTTCCTATTCCATTGCAACCGTGGGATGTAATTTCAGGTGCTTGCACTGTCAGAATTTCGATATATCGGACTATCCAAAGGAACATCCCGACATCCCCGGCGTCGAAATGACCCCGGAACAGGTGGTAAGCGAAGCGGAACTTTCTGGCTGTCAAAGCATATCGTACACTTATACTGAACCGACCATTTTTATGGAATTTGCGTATGATTGCGCGAGACTGGCGCATAAAAGGGGCATTCAGAATGTTTTCGTAAGCAACGGGTATACCTCTCCGAGCGCAACCCGGATCATTGTTCCTTATCTAGACGCAAACAATATCGATCTTAAAGGTGACGACAATTTCTATAAAAAGGTTGTAGGTGCCCGTCTTCAGCCTGTGCTAGACACGATCAAATTGATGAAAGACCTGGGCGTTTGGGTAGAGATAACGACGCTCATAATCCCGACTCACAATGATTCAGAGGAATTCCTGCAATGGGCCGCGGAGTTCATCAAGTCGGTCGATCCCGCTATCCCCTGGCATGTGACCCAATTCCACCCCACTCATAAACTGCTTGATAAACCACGAACACCGGTGAACACCTTGAGGCGCGCGCGAGAAATTGGTCTCAGGGCAGGCCTCAAATATGTATACGAGGGCAACGTGCCCGGAGAAGGCGGCGAAAATACGTACTGCCATTCATGCGGAGAACTTCTCATCGAACGGACGGGCTTTTCCCTGAAGACAGTGAGGCTTAAGGATGCGAAGTGTCTCCGCTGCGGCGCCCTCATTGACGGTCGTGGGATGCCGTAATTCATCTGAAATATACAAAACTCGACTATGTCCGCAGCTCTTTTATGTATCATTCAGGTATGCCTGCGAATATGATAAAGGGAGATCGTTCGAAGTTATCGTATCAAAATTTTCCTCTGCGACGGCAAGTTATACAGAATCGCAAGCCGCCTTAAAAATCTGTCCACAGGAAAGATAACGCAGCTCAGGGATTCATCCTGCATGCTTCTACGGAAGGGAAGACGACCGGAGAGAGGCATGAATTAAGGCCTGTCGCCGGGTACGGTTGCTAAAGGGACACAGTTCTGATATTCTTTTAGTAAATTCATTTTCAAGGAGTTCCGGGCCTCGTGCTGAAACTAAGAGAAGGAATTGTCGAACTATACAAGAAGGTGGCCTCTGCCATTCCGAGCGACGTAGAAGAAGCCCTGAAAAAGGCTTTCCAAATTGAGACTGCTCCCCATATCAGGGAATCCCTGGGTAAAATCTTAAGGGAGATTCCATCGTCTCGTACGGCTGTACGCCCGCTCTGTCTGGACACCGGTATCCCGTTCTTTTTTGCATGGGTACCCCGTGGTCTGAGTCAGCAGCATGTCCGCGAAGTCATTGTGGATGCGACAAGAATAGCAACTAAAAAGGTTCCCTTGAGCCCCAACGCTGTCGACGTGCTCACGGGCGTCAACAGTGGTGACAATACGGGTTTTTATTTTCCGCTTATTCATATTGAAGAGACCGACAAGAATTCGCTTACCATTGACCTGATGCTCCAGGGTTCGGAATGTGAGAACCTTGGCAGCATTTACAAACTACCGACTTCTTTCGTCGGAGATAGCGGGGAACAGGGGGAGCGTTGCGGGACAGCAGCCGAGCGCAATTTGGAGGGCGTAAAACGCTGCGTTCTAGATGCAGTTGCGAAGGCGAAAGGAAGAGGCTGTCCGCCTTACGTTCTCGGAATCGCCGTCGGAGGCGCACGGGACCAGGTGGCCTATCTCTCCAGGCGCCAGTTGTGCGGCAGGATCAGTGNNGACTTATTTTGTAGACGTTTCATTTTCATGCTGGGCGAACCGGAAAGGCCGCCTCATCTGGTAGGGAACGAAGCTGCATTCAAATTTCGGCTGAAATATTAATTTCGACGTCCCAGCGAGAAAGCCTTAGTCGCCCCGATTCTTTCGGCTTGTAATTATTTTGAATGCACCCTCGTAGCTACTGTATTTGAGGCTATTTTACTACGAGCACCGGGCATTTCGAATAATCCACGACCTTGGAAGATACGCTTCCTAGCAGGAATTTCTTGGTCCCGTGACGACCATGCGATCCAGTTATGATGAGATCCACCTTCATCTTCTGGGCGGTCTCGAGGATCTTTTCCGCAGGATCCCCCTGCCTGATCACGGTCTTTACATCTATGGATTTGCCGGAGAGCGACTTCCTGATCTTTTCCATTGAATCGTTTGTCTCACGGGTAAGCGAATCGGAAATCCGGTTGCGATCGACGTCGGCAAGTTCAGTCAGATAGAGCTCGGGCACGACGGCGAGGATGGTCAGTGACGCATTGAAGTTGGTGGTGAGTTCGATAGCTTTTTTTAATGCCTTGTCGGACGATTTGGAACCGTCATGGGCAACCAGAATTTTTTGCATTCTTTTTTCCCCTCCTTAAGATGACCCGTATGCCGCAAGCGGGCAATTACTGTTTTGAGGCCCGTCAGCAGTACCAATGATAGCGCAGACATACCGGCAGGTTATTTTACCATATCCCGCCGCGCCTTGACAAAAAGGCGTACCGGTGTTCCTTTAAAAGAATAGCGAGTTCTCAGTGCTTTTTCAATATAGCCGGTTTGTTGTGGCTTGACACCGGCAGGAAAATTGACGAAGATCCTGAAGGTTGGCGGCTCGATACCTGTCTGGGTGATGTAGTAAAACTTCAACTCCTTGCCGCGATAAAGCGGGAACGGTTTGCGTTCCAGCGTCTTCAAGAGAAACTCATTCAATTCGTGAGTCTTAATCTTCTTCCGGCGCTCCGCTATGATCTCGTTTATGATGGGAAAGATGTTCGTGATCCTTGTCTTCTCGAGACCCGAGGCCGTCAGCCACGGAACATACTCCATGAACCAGAGCTTCCGTTTGATCTCCTCAGCCAGGCGTTTGTATTCGGCTTCAGGGTTTTCGATCAGGTCCCATTTGTTGAAGAAAAGGAGTAGCCCTTTGCCCAATTCCTCAGCCATGCCGGCGATCTTCTGCTCCTGGTCACCGATGCCCTGAGAGGCGTCGACTACGACCACAACCACGTCTGCCCGCTCGATGCTCCTCATTGTCCGCATGACCGAAAGCCCTTCGACCGAATATTCACGCTGCTTCTTCCTGATCCCGGCAGTATCTATGAAGAGAAACTTCTCGCCGTAATAAGTGCAGACCGAATCGATAGAGTCCCGTGTCGTACCCGGAACCGTGCTTACGATGAGCCGCTTCTTCCCAAGAAAAGCGTTGATGAGAGTTGATTTTCCCACATTGGGCTTTCCAATGACGGCGACCTTCGGCAGGGTTTGGAGTGACGGATCCGAAATCTCCTCGGAGGGAGGGAGTTCGACGACTATCTTCTCCATGAGTTCCTCGAAGCCGAGCCCGCTGACCGCAGAAACAGGGTAAATATCGCTGGCGCCGATAGTGTAGAAGTCAGCTATATTGGCCTCTCTTGACGGCACATCGATTTTGTTCACTACCCAGAAGACCTTTTTCCCTGATGCCCTGAGCAGGTCCGCCATTTCCCGGTCAGAAGGGATGAGCCCTTCCTTTCCATCCAGCAAATGGATTATCAGGTCCGACTCCTCGATGGCGAAAAGTGCCTGCTCGCGGACCTGTCCGGCAATCTCCTTCTCTTCATGCGGCAGTCCTTCCGGGTAGAACCCGCCGGTATCGATTACGGTAAAATTAGTGCCCTCCCATTCGACAAAGCCGTAATTCCTGTCGCGGGTGACGCCGGGTGTCTCTTCGGTGATAGCAAAAGGCCTGCGTTCCCGTGCCTTTCTGACCATACGGTTGAAGAGGGACGATTTCCCAACATTGGGCCGTCCTATTATTGCAACTATTGCGCTCATTATTTTATCCTACTTTCCGAGATCCCGTAAGCCTTGATCTTCTTGTGGAGATTACTGCGTTCTACCGCGATGGCGTCAGCGGTCTTCGATACATTCCAGTCGTTTTCCTGTAGCTTCCGACAAATGAACTCCTTCTCGAGCGCGTCGCGCGCATCCTTTAGTGTAGCATACGAACAATAATCATTCTCCCTGACGGCCAATCCGGGACCGAGCATGTCCAATGCCGATATGTCCGAGGCTGCAATGTAGGGAGAAGGCACCATGATCATGAGCCTCTCTATAGCATTTCTCAACTCGCGTATATTGCCGGGCCAGTTATAAGACTGGAAGAGGCGTATAACGTCTAGATCCAGTTCCTTGGACCTGATTCCACTTTCGGATGCGAAAAGCTCGATGAAGTATTTTGCGAGCTGCGGGATGTCGTCCTTTCTGTCACGAAGGGGCGGCACAACCAGGGGGATGACGTTGAGACGGAAGAAGAGGTCCTCCCTGAACCCACCCTTCTTTACCTCTTCTTCGAGGGCCTTGTTGGTAGCAGCGATAATCCTGACATCAACCTTGATGTTCTTGCCCCCGCCGACCCTCTGAAATACCTGTGTTTCTAGGACCCTCAACACTTTGGCCTGCGTCTGGAGGGTCATATCGCCAATCTCGTCAAGAAAGAGAGATCCTTCATGGGCAAGTTCGAATTTGCCAATCTTGCGTTCCGACGCACCAGTGAAGGAACCTTTCTCATGTCCGAAAAGTTCGCTCTCTATAAGTTCCTGCGGGATGGCCGCGCAGTTGACCTCGACAAATGGACCGTTCGAACGGGGGCCCTTCTCATGAAGCAGCCGTGCAACAAGCTCCTTACCTGTCCCGCTTTCTCCCAGGATGAGGACCCGTGAGCTGCTTTGAGATGCCATCTCGATCTGTTGCTTGAGTGAGCGCATCTTTTCGGAGTCGCCCACGAGTTTCCATTTCCTACCCAGATCGGCCTTGAGGGTCCTATTTTCGAGCTCGAGTTTCCGGCGCTCCAGTGCCCTCTGCGCAACAAGTAATACCTTGTCCAGAGAAAGCGGTTTTTCAAGGAAGTCATATGCACCGAGTCTGGTTGCTTTGATCGCCAGCTCGATATTACCGTGCCCCGATATGATGACTACGGGGATGTCCCTCTCCATCTCGTTGATCTTCGATAAGGCCTCGATGCCGTCCATTTCCGGAAGCCAGACGTCGAGGAAGATGATGTCCGGCATTCTCTCTTTCAGCAGCGAGAGGGCGTCTTCAGCTGTGGGAGATGAAAGCACCTCGTATCCCTCGTCCTCGAATATTCCGGTCAGGCTCTCCCTGATACCTTCTTCGTCGTCGACGAGTAAGACTGTTTTTTTTGACATGCTATGTCTCCTTAACTACGCGCCTATTGGGATTTCCATGGTGAAGATGCTACCCTTCGGATGATTGTCCCTTGCAATAATGCGTCCGCCGTGATCTGAAGCGATTTTGCTTGCGATGGCCAATCCGAGCCCCGTCCCTCCCTTGCGCTTGGAGAAATAGGGCATAAAAAGCTTTTCCTTCTCGTCGTCAGGAATTCCCGGACCGGTATCGGCGATGTCGATAATGACTAAGTGGCCGCCATTACGGATCGTCACGGTTATCTCACCAGCCTGCTTCATCGCCTCGATGGCGTTGTCGATGATATTGATCAGCGCCCTCTTGATCTGTTCGCTGTCGATGCTTACCTTCGGGATATTGCCTTCGTATGCAACGTGCATCCTGATTTCCCGATACCCTTTGTAAAGTGCCGCTACCGAATCGACGAGGTCGGGCAGATCGGCCGGTGACTTATTGATCTCGGGCATCTTGCCGTATTTAGAAAAGATGTCTACGAGCCTCCTGAGGCCTTCAACCTCCGTGATTATCGTCTTGGTAGCTTTCTCGAATACTGCCCCGAAGTCTTCATCCTTGTTCTGCCATTTCTTGATCAGTCGTTCGGTGGAAAGCTTTATAGGCGTGAGAGGGTTCTTGATCTCGTGGGTTATCCTGCGCGCCACTTCCTGCCACGCCTCGACCTTTTGGGCCTTGATAACATCGGTCAGGTCGTCGAAGACGACGAGCATGCCCAAGGCAGCGGATGAATAAGACTCTCGGATGCCCGAAATAGTGACTCTCACGGTCAAGGGCCTTCCCTTAAGACTGACCTTGACTTCCCTGGTCACCTCTCTGACTTCCTTGCCTTCGATGTCGCGAATCATCTGAAGCAGATCAGTGGAACGGAGTTCAGCGATCAGTTTCCTGTAATCAAGACCCACGACCCTCTCTTCTTGGAGGTCGAGTATCGCACAGGCCGCCCTGTTTATGGTCACAATCCCGCCGCTGTTGTCGAGGAAAATTACGCCGGAAGTTATATTCTGGAGGATGTTTTCGAGGTAGAGCCTTCTTCTGTCTGATACCTGATAAGCCTCTTCGAGTGACCTCTTGTTATCCTTCAGTTGCGCGACCATCTGATTGAACGAATCGACGAGAAGTCCGATTTCGTCTTTGCTGGTGACTTGCACCCTGACGTCGAGGTCTCCGAAGGCGACCTTAGAGGTCGCCATGGCGAGGCCTTGTATGGGAATAGTTATGTCTCTCGATATTTTGAGCGATACCCACAAACTGCTAAAGACCATGATGAGCGTGAGAAACCCGAGGGTGAGGACATATGTGATTTTCAGTGGTTTCTGCAACTCTCCGAGTTTCAGGTACTCTTCATGGAGCGACCTCAATTTTTCGGATTTTGCGGCTATTGATGCCGGTATCGAAACCTCGGCAATGACGACGCCCATTCCGCCGCTGGAGGTTACTGCGGCCCTTACCACGTCGCCGTCCGGCATGGATATCACCTCAGTCCCCTCTTTTCCCCCGAAGGCTTCCTTGATTACGTCCGTTGCATCCGGAGGTATGTCACGCACTTTTCTTATCGACAGCCCCGGAGCTGATACAATTGCGCCGCCAGCTGCCTGACGCGCAGAAAGTAGTGCCCTTTCTCTTGCCAGGTCGTAAAACGAACGGGCCAGCTCAACGGACCTGTCTATCGGCTCGCGGAGGTGAGGTGAGAAGATACGGTTGAAATAGTTCGTGGCCAAGCCGCTTGCAGCAAGGAACAGGAAGAGAGAAGGGATAAGTATTAGGGTCATGAAGATCGCGACCAGCTTTGTCCTGAACTTGTAGCCGGGGACCTTTAGATGCATATCGACAAAGAGCCTGTAGAGATTTTTACCGACGAAGAAGATGAGTGTCATAAGCGCAGCAATATTGACGGTAAGCAGGCCTGTGAGCACGATGCGGGTAGTTACATCCAGGCTCGGCAGCTTGATGAAGTGTATCTGTACCGCCGTTATCAGTAAGACAAGCAGGATGAGGAGTACCGTAATAATGAGCGGACGAAAGATATTCATCGGGCCTCTTGAACAGCGGGAATTCTGAAAAGGGGCGAATCCTTGGAGATGCTGAACTCTTTTGTAGATACCCAGAAAACAACAGTATCTATGACCGGCGGCAGCTTCCTGAGAATTGATTCTACGGATACTTTTATGTAATAATCGCCCGGCTCCAATGCTTTAACATTTGTCAGCTTCAGATCAGGTATATTCATTCCCCACGGGATCATCGAATCGGGGTCTTTGAACCTTTTAATAGTTCTGATATTCCCTTCGGTGCTTGATCCGATATATTCTCGTTTGATCGGATCGCTCTGAAGAACGCGGACAATCTTCATGCCGAGAACGAACTCATCCGGCCAGACCTTCCAGTGCCTGAATAGGTCGATGTAGAAAACAAGATCCTTTGAAAGACCGCTGGCAAGATCGTCGATGAGCTTTTGATCAGGCTGAAGGGCCGCGGTCACGAATAGTTCATTGTTGGTCTGCCTCACCCCGATGGTTGTAATATCTGAAGCGAGCCCTGATTCAGGGGCACGGAGTAAAAAGAAAATGACAGTCAGGACGAGCAGCACAGCAAGCCGCGCCAATGCCCGGATAAAATTCGGGATGGAATTCAGTCTTGCCTCCTGTGTCGTCTTCACGATTATGTGTATTACCCCTTGACATAAAAGAATAAATTAATCTTCATTATACCATAGCGCAGGGAGAGGNNATGGAAATCAGGGCAGTCAGAATAGAGGTTCCGGAAGGGTGCAATATCATTCTGGGTCAGACACACTTTATCAAGACAGTAGAGGACCTTTACGAGGTCATGGTCACATCTGTGCCGCAGGCAAAGTTCGGAATCGCCTTTGCGGAGGCGTCTGGTCCATGCCTCATCCGGAGCGAAGGGAATGAGGACAGTCTTGTGGATGCCTGCAATAAGATCCTGCAGTCGGTGGGTGCCGGCCATGTATTCTGTATTCTCATGAGGGAAGCATTCCCTATCAATGTTCTTAACCGGATCAAGGATTGCCCTGAAGTTTGCACGATCTACTGTGCCACCGCAAATCCGCTTGAGGCGATCGTTGCCTCTACGGAACAGGGAAATGGTATTATAGGTGTCGTAGACGGGTATCCTCCGAAGGGTGTCGAGGGCGACGAGGACAAGGCCATGAGGAAGGAATTCCTCAGAAAGATCGGCCATAAATTATAATGTAGGGCGTATCATGATACCACCCAGCGAAATTATCAAGGAGGAACTATGCTGCCCAATCTGAAGTACGACGACAAGGGGTTAATCCCAGCCATAATACAGGATGTCGACAACGGCGACGTCCTTATGATGGCCTATATGAACGAAACATCTGTGAAACAGACACTAGAGACCGGCTTTACTCATTTCTGGTCCAGGTCGAGACAGAAGTACTGGAAAAAGGGCGAGACATC
>PMYY01000088.1:0-6245 GCA_003170655.1 Nitrospiraceae bacterium | reverse complement strand
AAGATACCTGCGAAGATAGTATATGAAGACGAATTGGTTTTCGCCTTCGAGGATATGAATCCGCAGGCCCCTGTCCATATATTGGTGATTCCGAAAAAACATATTGCCACTCTCCTTGAAGTCTCTGAAGAAGATTTTCAAATCTTCGGGCATATGATGAAGACGTCTACCAGGATTGCTCGTGAAAAGGGCATTGCCGGGAAGGGCTTCAGGGTAATTACTAATTGCAATCCCGAGGGCGGGCAGGTTGTTTATCATGTCCATCAGCATATCTTGGGCGGTCGGCAACTGCGCGGTACGCTCGGCTAGGCAACCATTCAGCATGTCCGAACAAAAATCGCATCAGATCGTAGACAAAAAAACCGTATGGGAAGGCAGGTTCATCAGGATACTCCTGCTCGAATATCGTGACGACAAGGGGAATGTCCGGCGGTGGGAGGCTGTCGAACGGGTCAACTGTGATGGTATCGTCGCTGTCATCCCCATAACGAAGGAGGGGGAAATCCTGATGATCCGCCAGTTCCGGCCTGCTCTGAACAGCTACGTCATAGAGTTCCCGGCAGGACTGAACGATAAGGGCGAGACCCTTGTCGATGCTGCACGGCGCGAATTGATCGAAGAGACAGGTTATACGAGCGAGACTTTCGAATTGCTGGTCGAAGGACCGGTGTCATCGGGTCTCTCTACGGAGGTGCTTACCGTGTATCTTGCAAGGGAAGCTACGCCCGCGTCCCTCTCGCTCAGGGAAAGACATCCTATCGAAGAAACCGAGGACATAGAGGTCATCCGCACTCCGCTAATGTCGGCGTACGCGACTATCGAGGAATTCCGGGGAAGAGGGGATGCCGCAGACCTCAAGATTTACGGTTTAATTGAGCTCGCCCGCAACAGAATGAATAATCTGTGAGTGAATCCAGAAAAAAGATTCTTAAAACATCCTTAAGCCGGCCACCATACTTGTTTTGACTGTCCGATCTTGACTGTACATCCGGGGCGGCCACTCGCCCTAGGCGGAGGCCACCCCTTCATTTCAGCGCCTACTCCATCTTGATCGCTTCAGTGGGACAGACGTTCATCGCCTCTTCACAATCACAGGTGTTGCATTTGTCGGGACCAATAACCCAGGCTTTATCGTCCCTCAATTCGAAGACTTCGGGACAGAGTTCAACACATGAACCGCAGCCGATACAGAGATCAAAATCAACAACCGGTGTAGCCATAAAACCTCCTCTGGTTTGCGTAATAAGTACAATATAACAGATATCCGGGCATCGTTCAAATTGAATGCCGCCCATTTGGCATATAATATACGTATTGATTTTACATACAATTTAGGATAAGTTATAAAAGCCGACAAGTTGGCGGACTCATGGGGGAGTTGATGGACATCAGAGAGTTTGTAACACAAAAGGCAATCGAGGCCAAGGCAGGGGCGAGAAGTCTCGCAAAGACTTCGTCGGAACATAAAAATAGGGTGCTTATCAGGATGGCCGAAGCATTGAAGGAACGGTCAGCCGATCTTATTGCGGAGAATAAGAAGGACATTGAATTCGCGGAGAAAAAGGGCCTTTCAAAGGCACTTATCGACAGGCTGACGATCACCGAAAAGAGAGTTAAGGAAATGGCCTGTGGGCTCGAAGAGGTGGCCCAGTTGCCCGACCCGGTAGGAGAGATCGTCAGGTTGATCAGGAGGCCGAACGGCATGGAGGTGGGCAGGATGAGGGTGCCAATCGGTGTTATCGGTATCATCTATGAATCCCGCCCAAATGTAACGGCAGATGCGACCAGTTTATGCCTTAAGTCGGGGAATGCCGTCATCCTCAGGGGTGGCTCGGAGGCCATCAATTCGAACAGGATAATAGTCAGCGTCATGAGGGAGGCAGCGAAGACGGAAGGTCTTCACGAGGGCGCGATCACCTTCATCGACATCCCCGACCGCGATGCGATCATGGAACTGCTGAAACTCGAGGGCATTGTCGACCTCGTGATTCCGCGAGGCGGAGAAGGGCTCATAAGGACAGTCACCGAAAATTCGAGAATCCCGGTGCTCAAGCACTATAAGGGCATCTGCCACGTATTCGTGGATCGTGATGCAGATCTCCGCATGGCTTCGGACATCTGCTTTAATGCCAAGGTCCAGAGGCCCGGCACATGCAATGCCATGGAGACAATGCTCGTGGATGAAACTGCTGCGGAAAAGTTCCTCCCCGGCATGATACGACGGTTCAGAGAGGCCGGGGTCGTGCTACACGGATGCCCGAAGACGAGGGCTCTCGCTCCGGATATCAAAGAGGTTACAGAAGAGGATTTCCGGAGGGAATACCTCGATCTTGTTCTGAATGTCAAAGTCGTAAAGGACATCGACGAGGCCATGGACCACATCGCTGTCTATGGTTCGGCCCATTCCGATGCAATCGTAACGAAAGATTACGACAAGGCGACGAGATTTTTACGAGAGGTCGATTCTGCCGCTGTCCTTGTAAACGCCTCGACTCGCCTTAATGACGGCTATCAGTTCGGTCTTGGCGCCGAGATCGGCATATCGACCGATAAGATACATGCCCGAGGTCCCATGGGGCTCGAAGAGCTTACCTGCACCAAATTTGTTGTATTCGGCCATGGCCAAATTAGGGAGTAAACGAGAGCATAAAAAGGGAATAAAAAAAGGAGGATTACTGCGATGCCGGAGAAGCTTAGCCATGAGGAGTTCATCAAGAAGGCCATTGTTAGTCTCAGGAAAGAGGGATTTAAGGGTATACATACAGTTTATTCCGGTTTCAATGAGGCATTCAAGAAATACTATGACGGTGAAGACCCGATAAAGGTGACAACCGAGCTTGCTGCTGCGAATAAGCTTGTCATCAGGCCGGTTAAGGGCGGTGTTATGCTCTATCTTCCCGAGGATGCTCCTGCATCAAAGAGCCGGGGTGAGGACGCACTAGGAAAGATGGGGCTCTAATCGCGGGCATCTGCTCGTAGAATAAATATTTATCTGTTGGGCAATCCGCGCTGTATTTTCCGGCCATATTGTCGGAGTAATTACGTGCGCGGTCCGATAGCCTTGAGACAACGCTGGGAGACCGCAGGGAAAGGCAATGAGGCTTGGAATATTCGGGGGGACATTCAATCCCATCCACTTTGGACATCTGCGCGCTGCTGAAGAGGTCAGGCAGGTTTTGGGCCTCGACAAAGTCATTTTTATGCCTTCGGGAAATCCGCCGCTGAAGTCGGCTGAACTTGCCGAGGCGTATCACCGCTATTCGATGACTCGTCTTGCCGCTGAAGCGAATGCGGACTTTCTGGTGTCCGATCTTGAGATGAGGCAGGACGAAAAGTCATATACGGTCACTACGGTTGAGAGACTGCATCACATACGTCCCGGCGACGAGCTTTTCCTGATCCTCGGGCTCGACGCCTTTCTGGACCTGCCTGACTGGAAGGAACCGTGCAGGCTCGTCTCTTCAATAAGTTTTGTGGTTGTGACCAGGCCCGGCATAGATGAAAGACAGCTGGGTGAGTCTCCATTTGTAGAAGCATGCCGGCCTTCCGTCAAACCCGGATTGAAATCCCTGCTTCTCAAGGGAGGAAGAGAGTCCTACGTTGTCAGGATCAGCGCCTTCGATATCTCATCTACAATGATTAGGCGCCTCGTCAGAGAGCGCAAAAGCATCAGATACCTACTGCCAGAGACCGTTGAACAATACATTCATGCTCAGCATTTATACTCCGAGTACTTATGATATCCCTTGAAGCACTAATCAATAACCTGGATGAAGTGGTCTGCCTTTTCAACTGCGAGGGGAGGCTTGCCTTCATAAACAAGGTTGGCGAGGAATTTTTCGGAAGGAACTTTAAGGAAATAAGGAACAGGCCGCTCGATGCTCTTTTTTCCGGGAGCGATGATATCGAGATGCTCTTTCAAAAGACACTCAGCGAGGGAAGGCTCTACAATTGCAAGGAGATGGAAATCGACATCGGCAGGGTTGCGAATGTAGATATTCATCTGGCGCCATTCTATTCGATTGACAGCCTCGATGGGGCGATTCTCTGTATACGCGAGAATCTTTCCCTGACTGAGAGGGAAGATTATCAGTTCGATCACCTGCTCTATCTACTCGGTTCCCTTGCACATGAGATAAAAAATCCTCTGAGCGGGATAAAAGGGGCCGCACAGATACTGAAGACCGCTCCAGACAATACAGAGGCGGGGGAGTGTGTCAGCCTTATCCTGAAAGAGGCTGACCGGTTGAATGCAGTACTCCAGGGATATCTGACCATGACAAGGTTACCCCGGTTTCATCAGCTCAATGTTCATGAGGTCATCGAGCATGCCCTCAGAGTTATGGATCCGGCTGTCAGAGAGTGCGCAGTTGCCGTCGAGAAGTCTTATGACCCCAGCCTGCCGTATATATCGGGTGATGAAGGTAAGCTGCTGCAGGTCTTTATCAACCTTATCAAGAACGCACTTGAAGCGATTGAGCCGGCGAGGGGGGACCGAATTCTTAGTATCTCAACACGACCGTCAAACGAATATGTGTTAATATACGACAGCGCCGGCCCGGTCAAGAGCAAGAAAAGGACGAAGAAGAGGCGATGGGTTGTCGTGAATTTCCAGGATTCCGGCGTAGGCCTCAGCAGAGACGAAATCGGCAGGATATTCCTGCCACTCTATACGAAGAAAGAAAAAGGCAGTGGACTCGGTCTTGCCCTGTCGAAGAAGATAATCAAGGACCACGGCGGTATTATCAAAGTGAAGAGCTCTATTGGAGAGGGATCGATCTTTAGTGTCTACCTGCCGCTCCCTGCAACAAGTGCTTGAAAGGAACGGTCGGTAATTAAGGTAAATGGAAAAAAGGATTCTTGTAATTGACGACGATGAAGGCGTAGCCTGGGTCATAAGGAAGACGCTAGAACCGTTCGGCCATGAAGTTGTCGTAAAGACAACTATCAAGGCCGGCCTGAAGGCCCTCGACAAATTTAGCCTGATACTTCTTGATCTCGTCTTGCCCGATGGCAACGGGATCGAAGCCCTGCAGGAAATCAGGGTGTTCAACCCCAATGCCCTCGTTATTATCGTAACAGCTCACGGAAGGATGGAGAGTGCCGTCGATGCGATGAAAGAAGGGGCTTACGATTACCTTGAGAAGCCTTTCGACATCGACGAACTCAAGATCGTCGTCGAAAAGGCCTTTAGGGACATCTCCATGAGGGAAGAACTCTTGAAGCTGAGACAGACCAAGGAAGAGACGAAGAGTTCCGAGATCGTCGGCAAGAGCAAGGGGATGCTGAAGGTTTTCAAGGAAATAGGCCGGGTCGCGCCAAGGGACGTCACGGTAATGATATCCGGCGAGAGCGGCACTGGAAAGGAACTAGTAGCCCGTGCCGTTCACAACAATAGCAGGCGCAAATTTGGATCATTCATAGCTATAAACTCCGCTTCCATCCCCGGCGAACTCCTGGAAGCCGAGCTCTTCGGCTGGGAAAAGGGCGCCTTTACCGGCGCATCCGAAAAGACTTCCGGAAAGATCCAGGCTGCCGACGGTGGAACTTTATTCCTCGACGAGATTTCGGAACTGAATATAGATCTACAGGCGAAACTCCTGCGCTTTCTCCAGGAAAAAGAATACAGCCCCTTGGGCAGCAGCAAGATTATCAAGGCAGATGTAAGAATTATTGGCGCTACAAACAAGGACCTTATGTCCTGCGTCAAGAATGGAACTTTCAGGGAGGACCTCTACTACCGGTTTAATGTAATCGAGATAAGAATCCCGCCGTTCAGGGACCGCAGGGACGATATCGTCCCGCTCGCCAGGCATTTTTTGAAGGAATCGGTAAAAACCTTTGAATTGCCTCCCAAGGACTTTTCGAAGGATGCCGAAAAGGCGCTTGAGGAGTACGACTGGCCGGGAAATGTCAGGGAGCTCGAAAATACAATCAAGAGGACTTCGATCCTGTCAAGAGATAGCGTGATCGAAAGGAGAGACCTCTTTAGCAACGATTACAATTCGTGCTCGGTGAAGGAGTTCCTCGAAGAAAAGCTAACCGGCTTTCTGACAGAGATGAAAAAGCTTGATAAATCGAATCTCTACGAAACCGTAATCTCCGAGGTCGAAAAAGCGCTATTCAGTATCGTCTTAAACGAGACCGAGGGCAACCAGGTCGGGGCCGCCAAGATTCTCGGGATCAACCGCAACACCCTAAGCAAGAAGATGAAGGAGTACAGGGTGTACGACAAAAATAACTAG
>PMYY01000070.1:7224-11495 GCA_003170655.1 Nitrospiraceae bacterium | reverse complement strand
GCAACCGGCGTCCTTCCAACCGTGTTCGGTCTCTCGTTTCTCGGACTTATCAGCTTTGCAGTCGCCTTCCTTCTGGGCCTTTGGCTGATCGTTTCGATAATTCGATCGGGAAGACTCTGACCTGACTTGTCAGGTACGGAAACTGCGAGGTTTTTATTTTTTCTTAGCTGCTTCCTTGATAAGGGCCTGGCCGATTACGTTTCTCTGGATCTGGTTCGTGCCTTCGTANNTCGTAGATCGTGGTGATGCGGGCGTCGCGGGCGTAGCGCTCGGCCGCGTAATCCTTCATGTAGCCCGAGCCGCCCATGACCTGAAGAGCATTGGTAGTGACACGCATGCCGAGATCGGTCGCAAAGGTCTTGGCGCATGCCGACTCCTTGGAGACATCCTTTGCTCCGCTGTCGATGAAACGGGCAACGGCATAGATGAGTGCCCTAGCGGCCTCGATCTCGATCGCCATATCGGCCAGCATGTGCTGAATGGCCTGATAGCTTATGATAGGGTGGCCGAACTGAACGCGCTGGCGGGCGAACTTCACTGCCTCATCAAAAGCTCCCTGGGCGACGCCGAGGCCCTGAGCGCCGACGCCCGTGCGGGATGCATCGAGCGTCTTCATCGCAACGATGAAGCCCATTCCTTCTTTACCTATGATGTTTTCCTTCGGTATGTGGCAGTTGTCGAACACAAGCTCAGTAGTGATGGAGCAGCGTATTCCCATCTTGTTCTCTTTTTTGCCGAAGCTGAACCCGGGGGTGCCCTTTTCGACAATAAATGCTGATGCTCCGCGAGGGCCTTTGGACTTATCGGTTATAGCGATTATCGTGTAAACATCTGCAACGCTCCCATTGGTGATCCACTGCTTGGTCCCATTCAATACGTAATAATCCCCGTCAAGTCTCGCAGTAGTCTGGATACCGCCGGCATCACTGCCTGCATTGGCTTCCGTAAGGCCGAAGGCAACTAGCTTCTTGCCCGCGGCTATCTCAGGGACGTATTTCTTCTTCTGGTCGTCGGTGCCGAACAGGAGTAAAGGAAATGTTCCGAGTGCATTGGCTGCATATGAAGTAGAGACGCCGACACATGCCCGCGAAAGTTCTTCGACCGCGATGCAGAGTTCAAGGCAGCCCTTGCCGAGACCGCCATATTCCTCGGGGATGAAGAGGCCCAGCATGTCGGACTGGGCAAGGACTTTAATAATCTCCCATGGGAATTCTCCGGTCTCATCAAGTTCAGCCCTGACGGGAACTATCTTTTCCTCGGCGATCTGCCGCGCAAGGTCTCGTATCATTTGCTGTTCTTCAGTTAAAAAATAATCCATTGAAAATGTCCTCCGTAAACCCGAATTATAGTGGATGTTTTATCCGCTGATGTCGATATCCCCTGCGAGGAGATGAGAGGTACCTATGTTACCATAAAAGCTGAGCTCATCACCAATCAGCACGATGTTCTTGAACAGATCCAAGATGCTGCCTGAAATGACGGCCTCTTTGACCGGGTGGGAGATGCTGCCGCCTTCGATCCACAGACCTGATACGCCGACTGAATATTCACCCGAGATTGGATTCGCCGTGTGCATTCCCATCGTCTCTATTACATAAATGCCTTTGTCGACCATGCTGAGGAGGCCGGAAAGATTCGTTGAATACTCTTTTGATGCCGCTGAGAGAAATACATTGGTGGGACCGACCGCAGGGAGACCTGTGAATCCCCCCCTGACTGCATTCCCAGTCGAGACGGTATTGTCCTTTCGGGCATTGTAAGTATTGTATAGATATCCCATGAGGATGCCTTTTTCGATAAGTGTTTTTTCGGAAGTCGCTATACCTTCGTCGTCCACAGGCCGGCTGCCAAGCCTGCCGTGCAGGAGTCCGCTGTCAACCAGATTCAACCGGGAGCTGATAACGACCTCACCGATCTTGCCTGCGAGCATTGATTTTCGTTTCCGGACAGCCTCGGATGAAAGTGCCGATGCCAGAATGCCTATGAAGTCTGCAGCCACAGAGGGATCAAGCAGAACAAATCCCCTGACTGGTTTTATCTTTCGGGCGCCAAGTATCTGTAGTGCCTTCGATGCGGCGGCCTGCCCGATCTGATCGAAGGATATGTCCCTGAGAAAACGGCTACCCTGATAATCCCATCCCATCTGACTCTCCTGTCCCTGTTCGGCGACTGCCATGATGTGTGCCGAGTAGGCAGATGAGGCAAATTCAAAGTCTATCCCCTTCGAATTGGCGATCCTGGTGCAGCCGAGACTGAAGCTGCCGGATGCGTTTCGGGTCTTCGTTATTCGTTTGTCTTCCTGCAATGCCGCATTTTCCATCGAGAGCACCATGTCTACGGCTTTTCTTTCATCAAGAGTCGACAGCGAATCATCAAAAATGGAGACCTCAGCGAATCCATTGCCTGAAGGGAGTCCGTTGGATTCGTCCGCTTCTGTGAAATGAGAAGCCTCTACCGCACGTTTTGCAACAGCGGCAATTTCAGACGGATCGGTCGAATAGGAGAAGCCGAGATGGCCATCTTTGAATACCCTTATAGAATAGCCGATCGAATCGGACCTCTCGAGGGTATCGATGCGCTGTTCTTTTACCTCGATACTCAGGTGGCGGGAAATCCGTACGTATACTTCAGTCTCGTCGGCACCCGCTTCAAGTGCAAGTTGCAGCAATTTATCCGCAAACGCGGTCTTGGCGGATGGTTGATTTATCATTCTTCAGTATATGTCGCAGATGCAGTTTCCGATTCCCAGACAGTTACAGCTTTCAAGGTCACGGAATAGACGGCGACTTTATTTTTCAGAGATTCGAATATCCAGCGTGAGATATTTTCCGAAGAGGGATTTATGTCGGCAAAGGGAGGCAAGTCATTCAGGCAGACATGGTCCAGCGAGTTGACGATCTCATTCGTCAATCTCTTCAGGTCGGTGAAGTCCATGGCCAGACCGAGCCGGTTAAGGCTTTGCGCTGTCACAACGACCTGCACCTTCCAGCTGTGGCCGTGGAGGTTTTCGCATTTGCCTTTATATTCACGGAGTTGATGTGCAGAGGCGAATTTTGTTTCAACAGTTAACGTGTACATGTTCTGCCTTCTTTCACGGGTTAGGTCTTCTTTTTGAAGATGGCGATATAGGGGAGGTTCCTGAACTGGTTTTCATAGTCCAGACCGTAGCCCACTACAAATACATTTGGAATTTCGAACCCTACATAATCGAGGTCAATGTCCACGATACGGCGTTCTTTTTTGTTCAGAAAGGAGCATACCTTAAGGCTCTGAGGGCTTTGGGTGAGGATCCTTTCGCGGAGATAGTTGAGCGATATGCCCGTGTCGACGATATCGTCAACAATCAGGACATCTTTCCCCTTAATATCTTCCTTTATGTCGTAATGTACCTTCACTTCGCCGGTAGAAGTCGTTTTTATATAGCTTGACGCAACTATGAAATCAATGGTGACAGGCTGCTGGATCGACCTCACGAGGTCTGAAAAGAACATGAAGGAGCCCTTTAGAATCCCGATTGCAAGTATCTCTTTTCCCAGATAATCACGGGATATCCTGTCAGCCAGTTCAGCAACCTTGTTCTGGATCTGGTCCGTCGTTAAGAATGGCTTTCCGATGATCACGGTCAACCTCCATTGTTTGAATAGATTAAATTTAAGCTTGTTGGCGGCGAACTATGCCCGTGGAAACTTTGAAGATCGGTTATCGAGCCCCCGCCTCAGCTTGTATTCCCTTCATGGACAAACTCAATTCTATTGATGTCAGAATATTATACGTTCTATATGCATTGTTGTCCATTATGCTCTCTTTGGACAATTTCCTGAAGAGCCGGAGGCAATGAGTAAACAGGACATATACGAAATTGTGGCGGCTTTCGGCGATGGCGCCCGGCGGGCAAAGGAGTACGGGTTCGATGCTGTCCAACTCCATGCAGCACATGGCTACCTCATCAATCAGTTCCTCTCTCCGATGACCAATCGACGGACCGATGACTACGGCGGCACTGTGAAGAACCGCTGTCGTTTCCTTCTTGAAGTTTACCGCCGTGTTCGTTCGGAGGTCGGAGCCGATTTTCCGGTTTTCGTCAAACTGAATGGCTCCGACAATCTTGAGGGCGGTCTCGATATAGGCGATGCTATTCATGCCGGATGTATGTTGGACAGGGAGAAGATCGATGCTATAGAAGTAAGCGGGACCTCCGCTTCCGGCGAAAGAACTCCCGTGAGGACCAAGATAGACAAGCCTTCACGCGAAGCTTACAATCTAGCACTTGC
>PMYY01000070.1:6311-7184 GCA_003170655.1 Nitrospiraceae bacterium | reverse complement strand
TGCGTAGTCGAAAAAAAAGAAGCTCAAAAGCGAACTGCTGAACACCGTTGATTCACAGACACTCTTTGACATCCTCCCCGACTAAAAGGCGATAAAATATGAATAACCACCCGTTCACGGAAACGGCCTCCAGTAGCTCGCTAGGTGACGCCTGTCACAGAATCACCGACAGTTTCGGAATATAATTAAATCAGGGAGGTGGGTATGACTATAAACTCCGGAGCGATGAGTCAGCGTTGCATTGGGATGTCGGTATTAGGAGTGGTCGTAGCCCTACTTTTTGAACTTGCATTGATTGCTACGCTGGCAGCTTCAATGGTCAGCGGAAACCAGACTCTCATCAGCGTCTTTGCTTCATGCTCCGTACTATTCATCCTGCCCTGCTGCGCCGCTTTCAGAGTCCTTGAGGGCGAAGTAAAAGAACACAGGCGAAACAGGACAGATGTGCGCAAAGATAGTCTCGCGCCGATCTTGTCACACCACAGACCTCTAATGCAGGGGTAATTTGTTTGATAATAAGGTATATTTGGGGTCCCGTGAGAGGCTGAAAACATTGCAGGAGAGATGAGAAGTTGGAATCGCCACGTGAATTTAAACGGACAACACGAAAATAGATGCATTATGAAGACTAACAGTCATCGTCACAATAATACCTCCCATACCTGGGACTTTCTGGACATCTGCTCGCAACAGCTCCAATATGTTGCGAGCAGGGTCCTTCCTTTAGCTTAGAACCAGGCGAGAAATAAGCAGCGCTGTCTTTCCTATAACAAACAGTGCAATCTGCCGTCTACATGGAAGAAAGAGCACCCAGCCACATCGCAAAAAAAAATGGAAATGAATAGATTCACCTTCTCAGAAAGAATCAATAAT
>PMYY01000070.1:0-6296 GCA_003170655.1 Nitrospiraceae bacterium | reverse complement strand
AGAGAGGCGACTCCTGACAAAAGCGATGTGGCCGCGAAGCTCATAGAATTGGTCGGCATAGGACGCAGGGACTTTCATTTTATTTACTGCCTCGTCGATCTTATCGAGACGTGTCATCAATGCTTCTCTTCCCTCCGCGGACAATTCCACTACCAGGTCTTCTTCAAGAGCCAGTAATGCCCTGTACCATCTGAATATGCGCAGCCTGATTCGCCACCTAAAGACCATCGGGATGAATCGTAGACTGGGAATCAAGACCACAATAATCGGCACAACCATTACAAAGGTGCGGCTCACCAAGCTTGCCACCCAGAACGGCAGATACCGATAGAGGAAACTTTTGCCCGACTTGTAGTATCGATTCGCATCAGCGCTTATGGCGATTTCTTGCTCCATCGGGGATGGAAACTCGCCGCGGCGCTGAAGCAAACCGGCCTTTCCGTGCACTTCCTGCGCCGCCTCTATTAAAAGGTCCGACAGGGCCGGATGCAGGTTGGGCCGGGCAATTAGTTCAAGCGTGGGCCCGATCAATGTTATATCATGTGATGGAATATTCCTGCCTAAATCTATAGAACCCTTCGGAAGTTCCAACTTGTTGAGGTAGTTGATGCGGCGCGTATATCCATCGGCCTGTGTAAAATCGAAAAGGTGAACTCCATCAGCCATCAGGAGGGTACGCATATTTTGTACCGAAGCGGATTCTCCCATCATGAAAACGGCATCCACTTTACCCTCCGTCAGGGCCTTTACCGCCTCATCGGCTTCTAGATCCGTCAGCTTGGTCACGCCCCCTTGTTCGATGCCATTTGCTGCAAGCAGCGTCAAAGCAATGGTACGCGTCCCACTGCCTTCAGGCCCGATAGCCAGCCTTCTGCCGGTTAGTTGGGAAAGCAGATCGATTGGATCATTACTCCGATAAAAAACAAGGATGGGTTGATGGGAAATGCTTCCTAGCGAGACCAGGTCATCGATCTTCAGTCCGCCGGTTACTCCGCCCTGAACGAATCCAATGTCAACGTGAAAGGATGGGTTGGCCAGTCTCTTTAGATTTTCCTGCGATCCTTGGGATGGGAGGATTTTCAACTTGACCCCATTGCGCGCCAATATCTTGCGGTATTTCTCGGCATTCATCTGAAAGATGCTGCCAGCGGGACCACTTGTGATGGTAACCGTGTCGGGCGGTGCGGAATGAAAAAACCAGTAAGCAGCAAAGACCGTAACCACAACGATAAGAACAATGGCGATAAGCGAGGCAGTGCGACCTATCCCAAAAGTTTCCATAAAAGTTGACTGAATCTGAGTGAGACTGATCTTGCGATCTGTTTGCATCGTTGATCCCCCAGTCTTTATTGCTGCCAGTGTCGCGCCGGAACCTACAAGACATTGTTGCTCCCCGAAGGTTCAAAAAGAACGAAACGGCTACTCGTGTGCCTTTTAATAACTGTTTTCATTATAAGAACCCATAGATAAACAGTTAGGTGATCCTCCAGGTTCATATATAAATAATATCAAAAAAAACATAACACTGCAGGCAGTATGTCCATGCCACTTGTCGGACAAGATCTAATAACGGTAATCGAGAACAGTGATTTTCCTTCTACTTTATCGAGCTTGTCTCTCCGAGTCGAGATTCTGGTGGTCTCGCAGAGGGTGGGTTTCTTTCACCTGAATTTAACACAATGCTTTTTCCATAATAAGGATAGATTGCTGTCGGAATACGAAAGACTGACCGTCTAATTATCCAGCACGTCTCTGATTCTTCTTAAAAGATCCTTAGGTGACACCGGCTTAAATATGAAATTAACATGTTTCTCTGCAAGGATTTCTTTATTCATTCTGTCAGCAGTATAACCGCTTACAAATATAACCTTCGTATCCGGCTTAATGCTTTTAATTTCCTCGTAAACTTCTATGCCGCTCTTCTCAGGCATTATCATGTCAAGGAGGAGCAGCTGAATTCTTTCCTTATTTGCGAGAAACTTCTCGATCGCCTCCTCACCATTTTGAGCAAGAATTACTTTGTACACGCCGAGATAAACAGCGCAAGGATGAGTGTGATGCTGTGTGGCTGGCTATAGATCGTGCTCTCCGCAAAATCATAGGGGTGCCTCAGCCATCTGACGATTGGAAAATTCACGACTATCTCAGAGAGGAAAGGGAGCTGACCGAAGTATATAAATGCGATCAAAATAGGGAATTTGATAGAAGTTCTACAAGTGTATATATAATACGTCTTTTCTCCGCCAATCTCAACTGTTAGGGCTGAAGGCGAGACTGTTATGCTCTAAGCTGCATGCATCGAGGCCCCCGGTTTTGGTAGTATAGAAGTATATTTTCGATGTTTAGGAGGCTGCTTTGAATATCAGAACGTATTTAAATAAGTCAATCGCATTATTTATCATTATTCTCTTTGGCGTCGTATCATGCGTACAAAAGGAAGTTGTTCAGCCGCAGCGTGAGCCTGCTAGGATTGCTCTCGTGCTCGGCGGAGGCGCTGCGCGTGGGTTTGCGCATATCGGGGTGTTGAAAATCCTTGAATCCAATGGAATCCCGATTCATATGATCGTAGGAACCAGCGCCGGCAGTTTTGTAGGAAGCCTTTATGCGTATGGGTTAAATGCCTATCAGATCCAGAAGTTGTCGCTCGATATTCAGCGGAGTGATATCGCAGATTTTACCATTCCTGATAACGGATTCATCAAGGGGGATTTACTTGAAGAATATGTAAACAGGATGCTCAGAAATACAACGATGGAAAAGCTTAGAATTCCCTTCTATGCTACAGCAACTGAGCTGCCTAACGGGAAGGAGACTGTCTTTGGAACCGGAAACACAGGAAAGGCTGTGCGTGCAAGCTGTTCGATACCGGGCGTGTTCAATCCAGCAATGATAGGGAACAAAATGTATGTCGACGGAGGCGTTGTCAGCCCTGTGCCGGTTGATGCTGCCAAAAGGCTTGGCGCTGATGTTGTGATTGCGGTAGATATTTCCTCCGATCTCGACACTACTAAACCCTCCGGCACTATTGAGACGATACTTCAGGCAATCAATATCATGTGTTCAAGGATTTCGGTTGCCCAACTTTCAAGGGCCGACATTGTGATAAGACCTTTGGTGGGACACATCGGGTCAGCCGATTTCGACAGAAGGAATGACGCGATAATCGAGGGTGAAAAGGCCGCGCTGCAGGCCTTGCCCAAGATCCGGGAGATCGTTGAACAACTCAGACGACAGGGGAGGTTGCCGCAGTGAAAAAAAGATCTATATTGACGAGCTTCTTCTTAACGATAATACTGGCAATTGTGCTTGCGGCTTGCTCTGGACAGAAGGCATCTGAGTTATATGACACGGCCAAGTTCGAGGAACTCCAGAACAACCGTGAACATGCCATACAGCTCTATGAACAGATAATAGTCAGGTATCCGTCGAGCGATTACGCTGTGAAGGCCAAAGAGAGACTAGATTTGCTCAAGGCGAAGTGATTGAGGGAGTCTTATGAAAAGTTATCGGAAGGAATTATGGTTTAATATCCCGACAAGAAGGGCCTTCATCAACATCACTCCCCAGGTCGAGGAATGTCTCAGAGAAAGCGGGATTAAGGAAGGCCTTGTCCTTGTGAACGCCATGCATATAACGGCCTCAGTCTTCATCAATGACGACGAGTCCGGACTGCATCACGACTATGATGTGTGGCTCGAAAAGCTCGCCCCTCACGAACCCGTTTCTCAATACCGTCATAATGCCGGTGAAGACAACGCCGACGCCCATATGAAACGACAGATCATGGGAAGAGAAGTCGTAGTTGCCATCACCGGCGGGGAACTCGATTTCGGCACCTGGGAACAGATCTTTTATGGAGAGTTCGACGGCAGGAGAAGAAAGCGGGTGCTTGTGAAGATAATAGGGGAATGCTAGATCTTCTTGGCGGTTAAGAGATTCCCTTTGCCTAATATGACAGGGTTTTCGAGCATGTTCTGAAGAATTGCCGCTTCACCTTCATGTTGACAGGTGAGTGCAATCCGTTGTCCGTTGATTTCGACTATTGCTATCAATTTTACCTCTGATTGCTCCCGTGTTCGGGGAGTGATTTCATTTAAAGCATGCATCTAAGATGTTTTTCTTTAAATTGAAAAAAATCCCTCAGGGCGCAAAAATACCTGTCTGTCTCATAATTAAGGATTACCCGTCAGTACCCGTAAGCTTGCATCAGCTCCCGCGGCATGGCATTGAATAATAATTTCTGATGAGGCCAGGAATGAAGATTGCGAGTATACTTCCACTCCTGAGCGATTTTGTGTTGCGTGGTTCTTGTTTAATACACTGCGGGAAAACAGGCCCCGTGATACACCATGAAATCGGGTGCTGTACTATACATATTGTATGGCAACGTCATAAACAATAGCCGAGTGGTCCTGAGCAGGGCCGCCTTCACAGCCGAGTTCTCCATTTGAAGTTTTTTTGCGATTTCCGACCATCGAGGCTATAATCCTGCTGAAATCAAAACCACCTTCTACGCACTCCTTGCTCAGACAATCTACCCTGAAAAGCGCATAACTATTCGGGAAAAAATTAACTGTCCGCGGCAATGGCTGCCTAATACCTTTTTGACTGTAGTCCATGCTGATGCTGATGCTTGCGACTTCCGGAAAACGTGCAGCCATGAAGCCCGCTTCAACTTTCTGCTGTTTTCTTTCTGCGCGTGCCGCCTGCTTTTCTCTGTTGTTCATGTGCCTCCTGAAAGAAAAGGCCCCTCCACCGGGAGGAGCCTTCCCGGTTAACTACAGTTTGACAACGTTGATTGCCTTCGGTCCTTTCGGTCCTTTTTCAGTATCAAAGCTGACTCTGTCGCCCTCGGCAAGGCTCTTAAAGCCGTTGCCCTCGATGGACGTATGGTGTACAAATGCATCGATGCCGTCTTCCCCGGTAATAAAGCCAAACCCCTTGCTGTCATTAAACCACTTCACTGTTCCTTGTCCCATTTCTTGTTCTCCTTGTTTTTAAACTAAAAAGGACCTAAACAAATAGAGGCCACAAAGTTCAAAGTCTTTGTGGCCTCTTACGAACGCAAATACCTTTAAAGTTCTAGTAATACAATAACACATCCACTGTCGTTCGTCAATGTAATTCTGCTTGGACTGGAGTTTCCTGAGTTTTTTTCATCCGAACTCGAAGATGAGTTGGAAATCATCGCTACCGGCAACCGACAATCCGCGTAATGCTGTCTTATCGGGGAACAGAAGATTGTAAATTCCATCAGCTATGGCCCAATTAAAAAAACTTGGCACTCCAAAGAATCGTTTGGACACCAGAAAAACTCTCTCCACCAGCAATCTAAGCTTTATATTCTGCCCAAGATACACAGCTGCAAAGTACGAAACAGCAAGGACCAATACTACGATATTGCGTATGCTGATATAGCTTCTCACGCGTATATCCTCAAGGTTATAGCACTGTTTGATGTAACGGTACGACTCATCACATTTCCACCGAGTCAGATAGTATTCTACAATCTTCCAGATGCTTTGCTTCTTACGGATATTGACCGTACAGTTTGTTAGCAGCATCATTGGTTTCATACCGAACCCTTTTACCACAACTATGTAAAGGGACTGGTCATAGCCGGGTAGTTTAACCGCCTCAGCATTATACTGAACCGCACGTCGTTTTTCCCTGCCGTCATCATAAACGATTAGAATGCTTTCATGCGGCATCGGCATAGTCATCGCCATGTCACTACAGTGTTTACGCTTTCCCCTATGCACCAGATCCCTTTCCTTCAGACGAATTACAAATCGTTGAGGCTTAGCTTTTGTAAAATAGTACTTATAGATGGTCCCTCGGTCACCGCCGCGATCTATTGCATGGATTCCCTTGTCTCCTATATGGCCGCGCACTGTTTCTATCGACTTCAACAGTTCGGAGTTTTCGCTTTTGACGTCTGCAGCCTCATAGGAATACGCTTTGCAGTAAAGAGGTATGACCCGCGTGGTCTCTATATCGGCTGCTACTATTTTGCATGGATGATAACCGTCACCTATTTCATGTTCACTGCCATCGTATATCCTGCTTAGAAGTTCCATCTTCTTGGCATATTTCTTACGTATGTCGCCGGGATCAATCGCAATGACCATATCATCAATTACCTTTGATGCTCCAAGCCGGCAAATCTCTTCATTAAATTGCATCCGTGAAATCTTCGTCGTCAAGGTGGCGAGACAGGCGGTCTTCGGTCTTTATCAATGCCTGGACTTTCGCAATCTCAATCTCTCAAAGAGGATGAACCGCCTGTTGTCTCG
>PMYY01000115.1:3986-6687 GCA_003170655.1 Nitrospiraceae bacterium | reverse complement strand
GGCATAACCGTATCCCTTGGAACGGACGGGGCTGCCAGCAACAACGATCAGAATATTCTTAGCGAGATGTCGACTGCGGCAAAGCTCCACAAGGCCATTGCAAATGACCCCACGGTGCTCGATTCCAAGACCGCGCTTCTGATGGCTACACGGTGGGGCGCAGAGGCCCTGGGATTGGGTAGCAAGATTGGGAGTCTTGAAAAGGGCAAGGAAGCCGACATTATTGCCATTGATTTAAAAAAGCCCCATCTAACCCCCATCTATGATATTTACTCGCATATCGTTTATTCGGCTATGGCGTCCGATGTCGATACCGTAATCGTGGGCGGAAAACAAGTAATAAAGAACCGCAATCATGTCGAGGTCAATGAAGATGCCATCCTTAAGAAGGCCGCTGAATGGCAGGCCAAGATCGCCATTCACAATTCCAGCCACTGATCTGCTGTTATTCAACAACCCACAGGGCTGAGCAGCTTTTCCGGGAATGAAGGATTTTATTTGAAGTGCGGCGGCGTAAAACTCCGTCTCTTCAGTGCGGGAATATATCAACAGTAGTCGCTTTAAGCGAGCCGTGCTGTTAATCCTTTCTTTAATCTTCAACATATTGCTGGATAATTGAGATTGGCGCACTGCTGCAACTTGCTGTGTATAATAATCCGCAAGGGATATAAATTCAGGTGAAACACAAGACTGGCTGAGGAGGCGCTATGCCGTCCACTTGTCGGATATAACCGTATTGTTTAGAATAAAGCCCTTTCTTTGAAAAAAGAAAGACTCGCTAGTAAACAAAGCTGTCTTTCTTTTGATCGCCTTCCAGAATTGACCCACCCCAGCATATCCTGCAAACTCTTTGGATCAACCAAAGAGGAGCACTTGAAAAAAGATGCTGATAGCGGAAACCATCCGTAAGATTCGTTGCGCGTATCATAGGACAAGCTGACGAGATTGCGACTTTAGGAGCATCTGATAAAAAAGAGAGGCAGGATATATACCTGCCTCTCATCGATGCGGCGGTCTTTAATGATGCCAGGGCTGCACGTTTAATGCCAGCCCAATTAGCTGTGGCATCATTTCTTCTTCATGACAATCGGGAGTGCACTATTGACGCCAGTGCCGAAATTCGGAATCACTTTATCCACAACACCACCATCCCAGACGCCATCGCCTTTCATATCGAGGTACCAAGTGCCATTGGTAAAGACTCCGACCCGCACGACGCCGGTGCCGTCCCAGTCACCAGCGACCGGCATTGCATTGGTAAGACCCTGGCCAAAATTGGGCATCATTTTATCCATGGTTCCACCATCCCAAACGCCGTCGCCTTTTATATCGAGGTACCAGGTGCCATTGGTAAAGACTCCGATCCTTGTTTTACCAGAACCGTCCCAGTCTCCTGTGACAGGCATTACATTGGGAAGACCCTGGCCGAAATTCGGAATCACTCTATCCACGATTCCACCATCCCAGACGCCATCGCCTTTTATATCGAGATACCACATGCCGTTGGAGAAAACGCCGACCCGTACGACGCCGGTCCCATCCCAGTCACCAGTGACCGGAATCGCATTGGGAAGACCAACGCCAAAACTGGGCATCATCTTATCCATCAGTACGCCATCCCATACGCCGTTGCCTGACGTGTCCATATACCATGTCCCTTGGGAGAAGACCCCTATATGGGAAGCAGCCGCGGCCCCTGGTGTAGTGTAAGTGCATGCCTGAGACGTTACTGGGGTACCTGTACATCCGGCAGGGGTAACGGAACTGACCGTTCTGGTCTGAGTGTTATTAGACTGGCATGCTCCCCAGGCCGAATAGGTGTAAGAACAGGTCGTAATAGGCGGAACATAGGTGCATGACTGAGAAGTCACAGGTGTTCCACCCGTACATCCGGCAGGAGAACTGGTAGCGACCGTTCTGGTCTGGGTGTTGTTGGACATGCATGCTCCCCAGGCTGAGTAAGTGAAGGAGGAACAAGTCGTTGGAGGAGGCGGCGTAGCAGCCGGATGGCTGGTGGCATCGCCGGGCCATGTTAGTGCATTGATCTCCGCTATATTGGTATAGCCATCGCCATCCGAATCCAAGTTTTGGATGGCCGCAAAATTATGCCCATTAGCGGCAAAGTCGGTTCCAAACGGGTTTGTGGGTCCACCACCCATGGGGTCGATGTGGCATAACACGCATTGGCCAAGTGTTGCTGCCGCTGCCGTATAGGTGGAAGTGAAGGTTGACAAGTAAGTTGGCAACGCATAAGCTGAAGTCGCACCAAGGGCAACAATCGCCATAACTACCATGAGTTTAATGATTCTTTGCATTAGTTTCCTCCTTTTTCAACCCACGCTATCGAGGGTTAGCGCTTAAAAGCGCTTGATGTCTGAATAGCATGCACCGAACTGGTGCCCTCGCTTTTCATTATCCTACTCAACTAGTATGAAATAGCAATTAAGAAATTATTAAACTTTTTTAATCAAGAAGGCGCGATAAAAAGCTGTAAGAGTATGAAGACAACAGCCGCTGGGTAACGTCAACTAGGAAAATGGACAAAGAAGTGCTCATGGAGTTTCCACAACGGGTTGCGTAAGTAACTGCCTATACGTCCGTAATTGCAGAGTGAAACTGACAGTGCTACCCTTGCTGGGAAGAAAGAACAAATAAAAATGGGAACCGTAAACGACCTTGTGATGATGGCTCTTCAATAAAT
>PMYY01000115.1:384-3874 GCA_003170655.1 Nitrospiraceae bacterium | reverse complement strand
CATTTATGCCGGGGAGAATGTCACCTTATTCCCTCATAATGCGCCGCTCTGTTAGAATAACTTGTCGAGATTACGGCTGCAAAGGAGATATGAATGATTGACGGTTACGAAAACGCCGCATCCTGCTGGAAAACANNCCCCACTCCCGTTGTTTTCGGAACCTCGGGATGGCGCGGAGAGATCGGTTCCGACTTTACTTTCAACAATCTTCGACTTGTAACATCGGCCATTGTTGAGATGTTCAGGAACGAAGAACCCTCTGTCATGCATGCCATCGGTGTTTCGGGTCACGAAGAGATCAAGAGACGCGGAATAGTCGTGGGTCACGATAACCGTTTTCTCGGACACCAATTCGCTATGGAGGCCATCGGGATACTAAGTAGAGATGGTATCAAAACATGGTATGCCGGCGAGGCGCCGACACCCGAATTTTCAGCCGGTATAGAGATGCTACATGCCGCATGCTCGATTAACCTGACGCCTTCTCATAATCCTGCTAACTATGCGGGGTTTAAATTCAATCCTTCGGACGGCGGTCCTGCAGGTACAGAGATTACCGAAAACATTGAGAACATAGCGAATCGTATGATGCGCGATAATNNTATGGAGCCGGTACTGCCGGATGACATCAATCGGGTCGACCTGACAGCGCTATATATCGAGTACCTGAAAGCCAGGAAAACGATCGACATAGATAGAATAAAAGATTTCATCGAAAAGAACGACTGCTGCATTTGCATCGATAATGTCCATGGGTCTACCCGAAATCGAATCCAGAGAATCCTCGGAGAGAGCACCAAGATAAGCTATCTTAGGACAGAAGACGACTACCTTTTCGGCGGGGTTGCACCTGAGCCAAGTGAAAAAAATATGGCCGGTATAGATTCTCATCTAAATAAGAGCTCTGCCCGTTTCAAGCTGGGCGTCATAATGGATCCCGATGGCGATAGAGTCAGATTTTCGGACGGGAAAGTCCAAGTGCCGATGAACTATTTCGGGGCCGTCGCCCTTCACTTTCTTCACGTGCATAAAGGTATTAAGGGTGTCGTAGCTAAGTCTGTCGGAACCAGCAATTTCGTAAATGCAATTGCCGTTAAATTGAGGATTCCGATAAAAGAGACCAAGGTCGGTTTCAAGAACTTCAGGCCGTATCTTCTTCAGACTTCCAAAGAGAGGGCCATCGTCGCCTTCGAAGAATCCGACGGCATCTCAGGGTATAATCATACACTCGAAAAGGACGCCATTTTCGGCCTTCTGCTATCTTTAGAGATGATGGCTGCAACAGGGCTGAACCTCGGCGAGTACCTGAAGGCGCTTATGGACATTTACGGATACTATTATCCTGATCGCTCCGGCATCTCTGTCGACAAGTCTCTGATAGGCAAGCCCCTTATTGAAAAATTGGCTTCTATAACCGACTTTTACAAAATAGGTAGCAGCATTAAGATGGCCGGCAATGAGCGGACAATAAAAGACGTGATCACTACAGACGGTATTAAACTGGTCTTTGATGACGGTTCTTGGCTTATGATAAGGCCTTCTGGGACCGAGCCGAAGGTGCGGTTCTATATAGAAGCGCGGACAGAGAGTGAAAAAGCAGCGGTTTTCGAGACTGCCGAAAAAATGACTAAGGAAGCGCTAAAATAAAAGGTAAATAAAAAGAAATTGGGGCATATCGAAATTCCTCTTCAGAGGATGCATATAGAACTTACCAATGTATGTGATTTCAACTGCGTGTTCTGTCCCAAGGCAGAGATGAAAAGACCTTAAGGTTACATGGAGACCGGACTTGCAAAGAGACTGATTTAAGAGATCGGGGAAAAAGGCATTGCCAATAAAGTAACCTTTCATGTGATGGGAGAACCTACACTCCAGCGTGATTTTTTCGAAATACTCGAACACTCAAGAAAGGAAGAGGTGAAAGTCGGCCTTACCACTAACGGCAGCAGGCTTGGCGGCGAGACCGGGAAGAGACTTCTGGATTATAACCTCCGCCAGATCGACATCTCACTACAAACCCCTGATGAGACATTATTCAGACTCAGAAAGGCGGGACCACTTACCTTCGACAAGTATCTGGAAGGGATTATCGGTTTCTTCGGTGCTTACCATGAAAAACAAACAGACCAAACTGCATTCCTAGCGCTGCAACGAATCTAAATCTCTCTTCTTCCTTCCAATGCCTTGGAAAGCGTCACTTCGTCGGCAAATTCTATATCGCTGCCAATTGGCAAGCCGTATGCGATGCGCGATATTCCGATCCCTAATGGTTTCAGCACTTCGGTAAGATAGCGTGCCGTCACCTCACCCTTTGTGTTGGGGTTCGTTGCTAGTATCACTTCCCGGACACCGCCCTGCTTTACCCTTTCGACGAGTTCGTTTATCTTCAGCCTGTCCGGCGTTATGCCGTCTATGGGAGAGAGAGAGCCGAGCAGCACATGATATGTACCATTGAAGCTTCTTGTTCTCTCGATAGCCAGTATGTTGCTGGGCTCTTCGACAACGCAAATCTTGCTCTTGTCCCGTGATGAAGCGGTGCAGATTTCACACGGGTCCGTATCTGTAATATTGAAGCAAACGGAGCAAAAGAGCGCTTTATCCTTTACGTCAGTTATTGCGTCAGCCATCGCCTTTGCATCTTCAGCCGGCATGTTGAGGATGAAGAAAGCGAGTCTCTGCGCCGTCTTCCTGCCAATGCCGGGCAGCTTGGTCAGCTGGTCAACAAGATTGTCTATTATACCCTGGGCCATTCGCGAGACTCTTTTTATTTCCCGAGCATATTGCCCAGACCGCCGAGTCCGGGGATATTGAGACCCATGGTAAGCTTCGACATCTCATCGTTCACCATCTGCTGCGCCCTCCTCAGTGCTTCGTTACATGCGGCAAGGATAAGGTCCTGGAGCATGTCGACATCTTCGGGATTGACGACATCTTTTTCTATTTTGATCGAAACTATTTCACCGGCACCAGTTGCAACAACCGTAACCATTCCGCCGCCCGAGGACGCCTCAACTGTTTTCTTTTTGGACTCTTCCTGCATCTTCTGCATTTCGGACTGAAGCTTCTGTGCCTGCCGCATCATATCACCCAGCATCTTTTTTGACATACGACTCCCCCCTCTATTTATCGTTTATTTGTGATATATCCGCAATCCTTCCTTCGAACAGCTCAAGGGCCTCTCTGACAACCGGGTTGGCGAAGGCTTTCTCTTTCAGGTCAGCCTTGCTGATTGATTTTGCTTCCTTGGTTTCGACCCGTACAGGCAATGACTTACCTGCGACACTTTTTATCGTATCCTGTATAAGCACCAAGTTTTGCTTCACTGACTCGAAGCCCAATACGCCTGTGCCTCCGTTGAAGAGGATATTTATGCCTTCTTTGGATACGGAAGCGCTGCCCTGCCGCAGCTTGCTGACTAAGGGGGCATTCGAGTCTTCCAGTCTTTCAAGGACAGTTTCCCAAAGATCGGCATCTGCGACCGCCTTTGGAG
>PMYY01000115.1:198-366 GCA_003170655.1 Nitrospiraceae bacterium | reverse complement strand
TCACAACGCTTTTTTTAGGGACGGTATCGCGGATGGGCTGTAGCGTTTGGGCTGGTGTCGAATTTGTTCCGGCCCCACCGAGCATTCTTATGGCATCGTCCACGGTCACGAAATGGCTCATCATGCTCAGGCGAAGGAGTGTCATTTCGAGGCTAATCCTGGGGAAAA
>PMYY01000115.1:0-167 GCA_003170655.1 Nitrospiraceae bacterium | reverse complement strand
TTCGCTATGAGGAGGTCCCGCATAAATTGCAGGTAATCTTTTGTGAAAGTCTTGAGGTCAGCGCCAGATTCGGCGAGACCGGCTATGACATCTATGATATCTTTTCGATTCCCTTCGATTACAGCTTCTGCTAGGCGGGACAGCGTTTGCATGTCCGTAAAACCGAG
>PMYY01000216.1 GCA_003170655.1 Nitrospiraceae bacterium | reverse complement strand
TAATATTGTTCCGCAAACCCTAAAGCCATTTTATTAGCCATTATGCCTATTTATTTAGGCGCATCTATATAGTATATTCAGGATTTTGGGCGGGGAAATAATAAGAGCCATACAGCGTACAAAAGACACTAAGGCTTTACATACGGCACATCATTACTATCACCGGTCCGCCATATGTCTCTTTGCTTGGTGTATGGCCCTATATTGATGCAATGTATTCTATGTTAGCCATAGCTTTTTTCCGCTTGTGGGAATCCGGCAGCTGCTTCAGGCTTCCCTCTCGCTGCTGAGGGCTTGCTCACCGCATCCGCATCCATTCCCTTGCGCATCAGTGTTCCTATGGGTGGACATAGAACGCATTGCAATTCTGTTTAAGTTAATGATATCCCCGCGCCAACCGAAAAGGAATCAGACTAAGCCTTTTTTTATTGTCAGAGTTGTCCTACAAGAGAACGACTCTGAATTGGCCGGACGATTGCGCGTTCAATCCTGTCAACTTCGATCTCGAGAGATCAAGCTTAACCCAGTATTCTGAGAGATATTGTTATGCATTCCAACTGCAAGGACAACACTAGCTACTATCAGACGTCGGCCGGCTTGACTTTGTGCCTGCTGGTAAGTAAACTCGACAAATTGCAATACTTTCTATGAGGAGATATAGTATGCGTGCTGAACCTCCAATTTATACTGAAAAGACGGAATGCCAGGACTGCTACAAATGCATTCGAGAATGCCCAGTGCAGGCGATCAAGGTGGAGTCAGGCAGTGCGTCGGTAATGTCCGAACTTTGTATACTTTGCGGCAAATGTATCAATGTTTGCCCAAAAGGGGCCAAGAAGGTAAGAGACGATCTTCAAGAGGCAAAGAAGCTTTTGTCTGATTGCGGAAAGGCTATAGTCTCGCTCGACCCATCTTTTGTAAGCGAGTTCCCAGGGGTAGAGCCGGGACAAATTATTGCTGGGCTCAGGATGCTGGGGTTTTATGCTGTATCTGAGTCCGCCCTCGGAGCTGAACTCGTAAGTGTCCATGCAGGCAGGCTTCTTGAACAATCTAACAGGTCCATCTTTATCTCCTCAGCCTGTCCCACTGTTGTTCAGTATATACGCAAGTATCACCCCGATTATGCCGGTTATATCACGAATCTCCTTTCTCCAACTCTTGCGCATGCGCGTCTGCTCCGTGAACTCTACGGACCTGAAATAGATATAGTCCACATCGGACCGTGTATAGCTAGAAAACTGGAATCAGATATTCATCCTGAGTTGATTGATGTTGTGCTTACATTCGAAGATCTCAGGCGATGGCTATGCGAGGCACATATCGATATCACGTCTCTCGCGAAAACCGCAAAAGACGTCTTTATCCCTCGTCGCTCCGATGACGGGGGTCTTTACCCAGTGGTCGGCGGGATGATAGATAGCATCAGGGGACGAAGAAAAAAACAGCTGCCGGCTCATTTTATCTCTTTTTCAGGTATCAGACGTCTGAGGACTGCCCTTAAAGGATTCGATGAACTGCAGCCGGAAGGTAATCTGTTCCTTGAACTCTCGGCCTGCTTCGGTGGCTGTGTGAACGGTCCGCAAAGCTCCAGCCGTTCTGCTACCGTCTGCAAGCGCTACAAAATTATCCAATACGCGCGCCCT
This sequence comes from Nitrospiraceae bacterium, assembly GCA_003170655.1. Taxonomy (GTDB): domain Bacteria; phylum Nitrospirota; class Thermodesulfovibrionia; order Thermodesulfovibrionales; family Dissulfurispiraceae; genus Fen-1308. Next base: position 6,380 of record PMYY01000216.1, on the reverse strand, counting down.
GCTTCTCTAAAAAATGTAGAAGACATCGAAATCCAAGAGGAATATCCACCGGAACCGGCACCTCAGGCTGTTTATTCTGAAGGCCAAATCAGGGAGGCCCTACATCAGGTTGGAAAATTTGAAGAAAAGGATGAACTCAACTGCGGTGGCTGCGGCTACGATTCTTGCAAGGACTTTGCCTGTGCATTCATCAGCAACAAGGCTGAAAAGACAATGTGCGTAGCATATATGCGTCGCCTAGCCCAAAAGAAGGCCAACATCCTTATTCAAAAGATGCCGTCTGCTGTGGTGATTGTTGATCATCAATTGAAGATAGTCGAGTGTAACCCGAATTTTGAGAATCTATTTGGGCAGAATGATGCCGATGACAATGAAACGCTCCGTTTCGAGGGGACTCACATTAAAGAAATAGTGCCATTTTATGGGCTATTCCAGAGTGTTCTCAGAAGCGGAGAAGAGGTAATAGAGAAGGACTTACATTTTCAGGGCCGCATCCTGCATGGCATAATCTTCAGTATCGAGAAGCATTCACTTGTCGGAGCCCTTTTTGGAGACATCACTATGCCTGCGATGCAACGCGAACAAATCATCAAACGGGCTCGACATGTCATTCAGCAGAACCTAATGACGGTCCAGAAGATCGCCTATCTTATGGGAGAAAATGCAGCTGAGTCTGAAATCATACTCAACTCCATCGTTGAATCGTTCACTGCAAGGGAGATGGAAGACGATAATGATTGAACTGCAGGAGAACAATTTCATCGAGGTCGACCATTATTATACGGCCAAGACCGGACAATACGTGTCTGGGGACATATTTCTCTCTCGCAAAATCAAAGAAGAGGATAGAGTCATCTCAGTTCTTTCGGACGGGCTTGGAAGCGGCATCAAGGCGAGCGTGCTGGCCACTCTAACGGCAACCATGGCCCTCAAATATACCTCCAGTTCCATCGACATCCGCTCGTCAGCTGAGATCATCATGGACACCTTGCCTATCTGCAGTGTAAGGAAGATAAGCTATTCGACCTTCACAATTGTCGATATTGACCGCTACGGTAAAACACGCATTATAGAACATGGCAACCCTCCATATATTTTTATCAACAGTGGCAAAGAAGTCACAGTCGAAAAACAGGTCATCGAGCTTCCCAAATGGAGCGATCGGCGTATTCAATACTCTGAGATAGATATACAACTGAGCGACCGTATTATCTTTTTTTCTGACGGTGTATCGCAAGCCGGAATGGGCAATCGAGGGACTCCGGCGGGATGGGGCAGCGGTGTCACGGCACACGTGGAACAGTGTCTCAGAGTTAACAGGGAAATGTCCGCCAGCTCAATGGCACGCAGCATAGTGAAACGGGCCGTTCAGATGGATGGCAAAGGCGCGCTCGATGACATAACCTGCGCGGTGATTTATCTCAGACGCCCGAGGCAGCTTCTTGTTGTAACAGGGCCTCCATATTCAAATGAATCCGATATGGGGCTTGCAAAGGTTATCGATAACTTTCCGGGAAGAACGGTTATCTGCGGCGGTACTACCTCGAATATTGTTGCCCGGGAGCTCGACCGCGAAATAAAAACAGACGTTGGCTCAAATTGTTCCGGCATCCCACCTGCGGCGCACATGGATGGTGTTGACCTTATCACCGAGGGCACACTTACACTTGGACGGGTGGCAGCTACGATCGAAAAAGAGATAATACCTCAAGACAATAGAGACCCTGTTTCTCTTTTATTGGAGATGTTCCTTGACAGTGATGTCGTTTACTTTGTGGTCGGAACGCGCATTAACGACGCGCATCAGGCACCGAATATGCCGATGGAAATGGACCTGAGGCGCAATATCGTGCGCCGCATCGCCGATCAACTCGAAAGGGTCCATTGTAAGGAGACTCACATCAAATATATATAATGCCAAGAAGGCTTCTTGCAGCCCAAATGAGAATAAGCCAAGCGCCCGTTCACTGCAATAAGGACACCAATGCCTTGTTTCAAACAAATATACAGCGAAACGTGTAAATGCTATTTTCCCCAACTCATTAACATGCTACATGGAATGAATACTGCATTTAAGTATTGGAATTGCCGTGTAAGAGTATGTATTTCAAATTGCCAAAATAAGCGATACAATGAAAATCATAAAAGCTATCAGACTTAGGAGGCTTCGCACCGCATGTAGCTTTGCCCATCGAGACAAAAGTTCCGAGACAAACTCTGAGTTCTTGTCCAGTGAGGTATCCAATAGTTTCATATTGACAGGGAAAATTACGATAAATGTGAAAGGAATGACTGCCCCTAAGAGCAAGCCGCCAAGAAGCCACGTGATTCCTGAACTCAGAAGCCATACTATTATGCCACTTAAAGAGCCCAAAGCTGCCAGTGAAGCTTGCATAACGGTAGCCCTCTTGTAACTTGGCCCGAACTCTGTTACGGCTATGAAATTGCCGCATAATATTTTCGAAGGATGCTCTACTAAATTAATATAAAGAGCAGCTCCTGAAAATAAGCCTGTTGATAATGTCGCAACTAATTGGAGCAGAAATAGCATTTGCCATGAATCCTATTGTTATTTCACTTAGTACCATTATAACGAGCACTTGGTCGTGCACTGAAATTCCATCTTTTCCTGAAAAATATTTCATTCTCGCGAGTTAGCAACTGACAAGATTTTGCCCCGGAATGTTCAGGCTCATTTTGTTATGTTCACTGAGTAATGAAGGCTCTGGACATCTCAGCGACACTGTTGTTTCCCGGTTATAACTTCGCATTACAGTGAGATTCTCTATGCGAAAACTATTACAATATTTTCTAGATTTTATCTTACCCTTCTTGTCTGAGGGCAATACGGTTCATATTAAAGTATCCAGAGAGTTATAGTCTTAGCTGTATCTCAATTTTCTTTTAGATCTCAATGATACCCATCGTTTTTGAAAAAAATAATACCCAGTGGCGGTACAATTAAGGGAAAAGAGTGATATCTTCCATGATATGGCACGGGCATTGCGTTAATACCTCCAAGATTGCCATGTCCACTCCCCCCGTATTCACCTGCATCGCTATTAAGTACCTCTTTCCAGTATCCCCCTGTGGGGACTCCCACTCTGTAGTCGTATCTCGTAACAGGAGTAAAATTGCAGACGACCAGTAGGTAGTCGCCTGCCGTCTTTCCTATTCTGAGAAAGCTGATAATGCTTTTTTCCCAGTCAGCGCAGTCTACCCACTCAAACCCTCCAGGTTCAACGTCGAGTTCGTGCAAGGCAGGTTCCCCTCTGTAGAGAATGTGCAGATGTTTCAGCCACTGTTGAACTCCCTGATGCTGGGGGACTTGAAGGAGATGCCAGTCCAGGCTGTCATCATGGTTCCACTCCCTCCGCTGCCCAAACTCATCTCCCATAAACAGAAGTTTTTTCCCGGGATGTGCGTACATGTAACCTAGCAGAAGTCGCAGATTGGCAAATTTCTGCCAGTCATCTCCAGGCATCTTGTTCAGCAGAGAACCCTTCCCATATACCACTTCGTCATGCGAAAGAGAAAGCATATAGTTTTCCGAAAAGGCGTATACAATACTAAAGATAAGCTGATTATGGTGGTACTTTCTGAAAATAGGATCATTCGAAAAATAATCCAGGATGTCGTGCATCCACCCCATATTCCACTTCATGCCGAAGCCCAGACCTCCCGTATAAGTCGGTCTCGACACCATCGGCCAGGCCGTAGATTCTTCCGCTATGGTCTGGACATCGGGAAACTCCCGATAAACCTCCGCATTCAGTTGTCTCAGAAACGAAATAGCTTCAATATTTTCTTTTCCGCCATATATGTTCGGGATCCAATTCCCCTCTTTCCGGCCATAGTCGAGATATAACATCGACGCCACCGAGTCAATCCTTAACCCGTCTGCATGGTATTTCTCGAGCCAGAATACAGCACTACTGCCGAGAAACGCCCTCACCTCATTACGGCTGTAGTTGAATATGTAACTGTTCCAGTCAGGATGAAACCCTTTCCTTGGGTCCTCATGTTCATAAAGGTGGGTTCCGTCAAAAAAAACCAGGCCGTGAAGGTCATCAGGGAAATTTGAAGGGACCCAATCAAGGATCACCCCGATGCCATACTGATGCAGACAGTCGATAAGAAACATGAAGTCCTGAGGTATCCCGTACCGGCTTGTAGGAGCAAAGTACCCTGTAGTCTGATAACCCCATGAGCCATAAAACGGATGCTCCATCACCGGCGTAAACTCAACATGCGTAAACCCCATTTCTCTGACATATTCGGGGAGATATTCTGCCATTTCCCGATAGGTCAGTGGCCGGTTGTTTTCTTCGGGCACTCTTCTCCATGACCCGGGGTGCATTTCATACACTGAAATGGGCGAAGATAAAGAATTGTATTTTCCGCGGTTTTTCATCCAATCCGTATCCTGCCATTCGTAATCCAAATCCGATACAACAGAGGCTGTCTTAGGAGCAACCTGCCAAAGAAAAGCAAATGGGTCTCCTTTATCGGCTTGATAGTCTTTATACCGTGAGACAATATGATACTTGTAGAGGACATCTTTGCCGATTCCTGGGATAAAGCCCTCCCAAATTCCTGTTTCATCCGCTCTGACCTTCAACGGGTGAGATGCCGTATCCCATTCATTAAAATCACCGGTAACTGATACCACCGCAGCATTTGGAGCCCAGACCGCAAAGTGACTGCCTTTTTGACCCGCCACCGTCATCATATGAGATCCGAACTTTTCGTACAATCTGAAATGATTTCCTTCTTTAAATAAATAAATGTCATGATCTGTCAGCGTGCTGACATCGTATAGAACACTTGAATGGTCTGACATCTCCCTCCTTCACATCAGGTCAATGGTAAGATATGTTATTTCTGTCTTCGAGCCGGAGATCAAGGCCGTTCCTGACTTGTCATTCTGTTTTTTACCCAGTTTATTAGCTCCGCGGAAACGACTAACAAAGGAGTATATGGGATTTAACCAAGTTGATATAAATCTCCGGATGCTCTTGTGAAACCGCGCATGGGCTTTTGCACATGATGCCTGGCCTTCACGAGATGATCGACGCTTTTTGTAGGTGGTGACATCGGTTGACACGCAATGGCTCTGCTCCAAGGCGACCTTCTGTATGACAGCACAGAGGCTATACATGAGTTCCAACCATCGCGACGATTATCAATACGATTGTGAGCGTAATTAGTTTATCTCCCCTGCGTATAAGTCATTCATCCTGTGAAAATATTACTACCGTGTACGGCCCAATACCGATTTCGCCGGAGCAGGGCAACCCATCAGATTCTTCCTCGCGGGCTTCGACGTCAGCGGTGGGATGATTGGCAAAATTAGGGCCGTAATTATAAGAATCACTGTTAAAACGAGTTTTCCACAATCCGGCACGTGGAAAACCGATAACATAGCCGTCGCGATTCTGATTCGTCATATTGACCACCACAACGACGCTATCAGTCGGGCCTTGTTCGTCCCAGCGATGGAAAACGATAACCTTGGCCTCATTGTTAACATGATAGATGCGTATATTCTGCCCGCACAATCCACGTGTCACGCCTGACCGGTTGCGCCGCAGGGCGATCAGGTCTCGATACATGCTTAGAATACCGTTTTCCCCCTCGACCCGAGACCAATCGATCGGGTCTTTATCCTGGAACCACCGATCTTCCAACAACTCTTGCCCTTGAAAAATCATCGGGATCCCTGGAGAAGTCAGAACTATAGCAGCTCCCAACGTGGAGCGCTTCTTGGAAAACCAGCTGTCAACTTTTCCAGGCCAGATCTCCTCCGGCACGCGTGCCCTGCCATTAGCAATCTCGTCGTGCGACTCAGTATAAATGACCCGTTTGAACGCGTCTTCATCGTAGCGATGCTCGATAGCTTTGCCGACCTCGCCTGCATCACGGAGTTTATCATCAAGCAAGATGACGGCCTGGCGAATTGGGTGAACAAATTCCGCATCCCATTGCGTATTGAAGCCTGCACCGCCTGCTCCCACATCTTTAGTGACCCAGGAGTTATTCCGCATGCTTTCGCCAATGCTGATCTTGCCGGGAAACAGTTGTTGGATTTCCACATTGATCCATTGCATAAGGCTCCAGCCTTCGGGGATGGCATTAGCCTGATTTTCTTCATTGCCGTCAATGTTTGCAATATAAATAATCATGTCCCAACGCAACCCGTCGATGTGGTATTCTTCGAACCACATCAGAGCGTTATCGCGTAGATATTGGCGCACTTCACCCCTGCCATAATCGGGGCGAGTCTCGCCCCAGGGTGTTTGCGAGCATTGATTATTGTAAAAGTAAATGCCCCCTTTCTCATTTTCACTCCAACCATCAAACTGCCACAAATCAAGATC
>PMYY01000169.1:3406-7117 GCA_003170655.1 Nitrospiraceae bacterium | reverse complement strand
GACCTCAAACGGTTACTGCAGAACACTTTCCCTGAGTTTGAGACACTCCGAAAGAATATTTACACTGAGACGATGCTTAACTTTGTTCGGCAGTATCCTTCGGCCAGATTAATACGGCAGGCAAAGAGGAAAGATATCGACAAAGCACTCATCTGTCCTGGGGAGAAGCGCAAGCGAGTACAGATTAGTGCCGATGATCTTATCAATGCGGCAAAGCGTTCGGTGGCCTCAGCAGGTACAGCGAAGGAGCTAATTGTCTCTGAGAAGGCAACCACGATCCTGTATCTTCAGGAAAAGTGTGAGAAGATTACCGAGGCATTAATGGATGCGTGTGAGGCAACACGGATCGAAGATCTTGAGATAATTAAGACTCTCGATGGGGTAAAAAACATTCTTGGCAGCAGCTTTCTGGCGGAGATGGGAGAGTTGTCCAACTTCAAATCTTATAAGAGTTTGATAGCCTACATGGGGCTCGATCCATCGACCCGTCAGTCAGGGAAGCATGTGGGGCCAAGCAAAATATCAAAACGGGGAAATCGGCATATGAGGCGCATCAGCCATTTAATTACACTCTGTGCAATAAGGTCTGACAATATATTCAGAGAATATTATCTTAGAAGGATCGCCGAAGGATTACCTCCGATGAAGGCATTAATGGCCACCACTCACAAACTAATCAGGGTGATCTTTTCTATGCTTACACATAGAATGCCCTTTAAAAAGGAGGTGGCTACTGTATAGTTGACTTAAAGTCTTTGCCGCAGAGACATGCCTTATTACGCAAGCTTTCTTCCCGAAATCTAGACTGACACTCTTCTCCTGACAATTTTTTCTGCACTTCATAACCTGCAGTGCCGCAATGCGAAGAATGTGATGATTGCCAGAAAAAATCTATAGTGGCGCTTCGTCACGTGTATGCTCCATAATCGCTGCAAGTTGGAAGCACGCATCCCAACAACTGGGTGAATGTGGTTTGTATTCAACTCATTATCCTATTCCCTCATCGACATCAGATCCTTCTCAACCGACAGGATCTTCTTCATCGCTTTGGATGGACTTACGCCTTGGGGTGAAATAGAACAGCACGGCCAGTCCGATCATACCCGAGACTGTGGATCCCGTAAGTATTCCAAGTTTGGCATGATCGAGCAGCAGGGGATCTCTGAATGAGAGACCGCTGATGAAAAGCGACATGGTGAATCCTATCCCTCCGAGAACACTCACCCCAAAGATCTGGGGCCAGGAAACCCCGCGAGGCAAAGAAGCGAATCCGGCTCGCACAAAGAGATAAGAAAAGGTGCTGATTCCGATCGGCTTGCCGAAGAGCAGTCCCGCGGCGATTCCGAATGTCAATGGCGACAGCAGTGTCCGAGATAGGTCCAGATTGACGACTGTCAGGCCCATATTCGCAAGGGCGAAGAATGGGACGACAAGAAAAGCGACCCAGGGGTGAAGGGCGTGCTCAAGCCGCTGCAAGGGGGTCTCCACATGGTGACAGGCGAGCTCGATCGAGTGGACTGAACTCAAATGTCTCTCGTCCTTGAGAATCGAAGGTCCGCATCCTGCAGGGGGGCATGAGAACGCACCCAGATGCTTGCTCACGTTTCGGAGAAACATGTCGGTATCGTACCTTCCTGTCGCCGGAATGAAAAGAGCGACCACAACGCCTGCAATCGTTGCGTGGAGCCCCGATGCGAGGACAGTGCCCCAGAGGCCGACACCGAGAATAGCATAAATAAGGGTTACTCGTATCCAAAGAAGGTTCGCTACAGCAATGAGCAGTAAGAAGAGACAAGAGATGAAGAGGTAATGCAGGGAGATCCCGCTGGAATAAAAGAGNNCCGAGAGGAATGCGTTTTCCGAGTATGAAAAGCGCACCGAGGGCGAAGGCGATATCGGTTGCCATCGGAATACCCCATCCCGTGCTCGTCGGCAACCCTTTGTTGACGAGAGCATATATAACCGCTGGGAGGAGCATTCCACCGAGCGCTGCGCCGACAGGCAATAGGGCCTTTTTCAGGGATGACAGTTCGCCAACGAGAATTTCCCGCTTTATCTCGAGGCCCATGGCAAAGAAGAAGACCGCCATAAGGCCCTCATCGATCCATTGTCGAAGGGTTCGCGTGATCGATGCATCTCCTACAGAAAAAGAGAGCGATGTCTCCCAGAACCGATGGTAGGTGTAACCGAAAGGAGAATTGGTCCAGGCAACGGCAAGGAGTGTTGCCCCGATCAGTAAGATGCTGCTTGATGCTTCATTACCGAAAAAAGTCCGGAAAGGACGAACTAGCTCTTGAACGATTTTGTCGGGAGACGTCGCATAATGTTTGATCTTCTCGAATTGATACTGCATTAGTAGGCCCTCACCTCGTTCTTCCCGCCAAACTCATGTCGGCGCGGGACGATTTCCCTACAGTTTTCGCCTTTTCATTCCTGCCTGGGCGAGTCTCTTGCCATGGGGTACCACCTAAGTCAATTCTATCCGAAAAGAGCTTTGCTTGTAAGAGTCTTTTGCGCAGGAAGCAAAATAGTGAGACTTTTTAGAGAGTATCTTTTATATAGTTGCAGAGTTCCAACTCCAATCATTACTTATTCTGCGTTGACGGAAAGGACTGAATGGCGTCCACGTTTTAGAATAGCACTTTCCTTCTTGTCAATTTATGCCATTGTCCTTTTAAAAGCAGACGGCAAAAGATCAATAGAAATCCCACCTAAGTTCCTTTGAATATACTGATATTTTACAGTTTTTTTATACTACCAGGCCCATTATTTACACCTATTTTATACGTTTATTTGATAAGCTGAAAACATGGAGGTGCTAAAAATGGAAGGCTTACAATGGATAGCTCGCATTTCTATAATGGTAACTGGGTTTATCATTCTCACCGGATTGATGCTAGATCTTGTATTACTCTTGAACGTATAAATGACAGAAATGAATAAACTGATTAATTCACAATCCTTGCAGACCAGCTTCAGTGTAGCTGGGAATCGCAAGTAGCCATTTCAGAACACAGGTAACTTGATACGATGGCTCCTGATGCGAAGAACGGAGATCATTTTGTAGTCATCCCTGTCGCAAATGTGGACAAGGTGTCAATGAACGCAATTCGCTACTCTAAACTTTTTAGAGGTGCAATTGTTGCAGTCCACGTACTTCTTAATCCTTCTTGCCGGCAAGAGATGGAATCCCAGTGGAAACTGCAAAATATAGATATTCCGCTATTAATCCTTGAATCGTCCAGCGGCTCCATTATTGAACCGCTCACGACATATGTCGACGGAATACGTAGTGGCCATAAGGACAGTGTCGTCACTATCTTATTGCCGGTGCTTATAACGCTCAAATGGTGGCATCGCTATTTGCACGGCCAGACGGCGCGTTTAATTGAAAGTTATTTTCAGCGAGAGGCCGGAGTTTTAACAGTACGTGTTCCGTTTTTCCTTAACAGTAAATAACAATGAGCAATGACATTATAAAGGTAGTATACGGTATCAGGGATGACGCGGAAGTGCCTCTTCTGGACTCCAGTCGGTCTTTGATGTTTCGATGTAAAATCCATGCCAGGTCGTTTCAATACGACAATAATTATGTAGGCGATTACATATTATATTGGGATTCTGAATGTGAGAGGTACGTATGACATTACACTTATTTTTACAATCTTTTTATGCTGCCAGGTTCATTATTTACACCTATTTTATTCGTTT
>PMYY01000169.1:0-3395 GCA_003170655.1 Nitrospiraceae bacterium | reverse complement strand
TTACATATTATATTGACTTTGTGGATGTGAGAGGTGCATATGACTGTAGAACAGTTTGAGACGACATTAGGAATAGAAGCTCCTTGGCATGTACGTGCTGTATCATTCGACACGGCTACCGATAAGGTCACCATCTTCATTGACTTTACCGACGGCAGCCAGTTTCCACACCCTCAATTTGAAGGTGTGTATCCGGTATACGACACGACCACTCGGCGCTGTGGGCATCTGGACTCTAACGGTCACAAGTGCATCCTTGAGGTTCAAATCCCTCGCGTGGAGTTGCCTGACGGTTCGGTGCGGATGGTTGAGCCCTCGTGGTCGGCTTCATGGTGCCGCTCGACGCTCTCGTGGGATGATCTGTTAGCGGATGACCTTCGCTGCCTGTGCCCACCTGGTCACCGAAAGGCGGCATAAAGTGAGGCGATCCATGGTTGTTATGTCGATTTGGTGCTTGCTGAGGCCGACTTTTCGAAGATCCGTTTATGACTGTCGACGAAACATCTCGTTACTGCGACCCTGCATGTCACCATCTGATGCCTGGAGAAGGGGAGCACAATTATTAATTCAACAAAAAGGGGTTCTTCACTTGTCTTAGGAAGCCCCTACGAAAAGGGTGGATCAATGGAATCACTAGAGAGAAGAATAAGAGAAATTGAGAAGGACGAAATCATTCACGCGTTAAAAGAATGTAATTTTGTGAGGGCCAAAGCCGCGAGAACTTTGGGTATTACTGCAAGGATGATAGGATACAGAATAAAGAAATATGGCTTAAGGATAATGGAAGTGGGTTCGGTCGAAGATAGCGATGCAGATCAATATGGACACCAACAATAGAATGTAAAATTTACAAGAAGTCAGAAAACGGCGGACTTAAATCCGTCAATAAATGGCTGCCAGGAACTGTCGTGCAAGCGCTCTCTGCATTTCGGTTCTATAGTGAGTTAGCCATTAGGGCTTCTGCACAGACAACAATGAAAAATATTTTAGAGACTATCATGCCAGGGCAAAAGTTGTCGTCTAAGTATTAAATTTCAATTCATATAAAGAAGTAATCGGCGCTGTCCACTTTTTACCGTTCAAGAACAAACGTTACCGTGAGGCCATAAATATGATAAAGACAGTGATATCCGCAACGTTAGTATTATTTCTTTTAGGGCTGCCTGTAACCGCGATGTCCGGAGGGGCGTTTCAGGAAATCAGAGTGAAAGCGGATATCAGCAGCATGTACGACCGCGCGGTAGAATTATTCACTCGGAAGATTCCCGAAGAGTTCGAGTCCAGGCGCAATAACTCCATCAGGTATATAGATTTCATCAAAGCGATATTCAACGAGAAGGGGATCCCGTATGAGATTGCTTATCTTCCCTTTATCGAGAGCGGCTTTTCGCCCATGTCGGTGGGCCCCGGAGATGCCACAGGACTGTGGCAATTTATGAAGGGCACGGCTGAAAGATATGGCCTCAGGATGGATGCTTATGTCGATGAGAGGAAGGACCCTGCCAAATCGACGTATGCGGCGGCCGAATATTTAGGAGATCTCTATTCAATTTTCGGCCAATGGGACATCGTCCTTGCTGCCTATAATGCTGGCGAGGGAAAGATCAGGCGGCTCGTTGCGAAAACTAATGCAGCTGAACCGCATTTGCCGAACGTCATCACCAGGTACATAGCGAGTCTGATCGCAGTAATCGCGATGTCTGAAGAGCCCGAAAAATACGGCTTTGCGCCTGCTAATGCAGCTAAAATAGAGACTGTTTCATATACGGAAGTAACGACAATCAGGAGTACAGTGCTCGCGAAAATAGCCGCAAAATATAAGACCACGGTGGGCGCGATTAGAGATTTAAACCCGGCGCTGATAGGGAATCAGACGCCTCCTTACCGGTATGTGATACGCGTGCCAGCAAATGATTAAAGCGATTAGGGCAAATTTGAGATATCCATATTTATGTGGAAGCGCCCTTTTTCCGCCTTTCATTCCTCCCTGGGCGAGTCTATTGTCATGGGATACTACCTAAGTCAATTCTATCTGAAAAGACCCTTATCTGAAAGAATCTTTTTTGCGCAGGAAGCAAAATAGTGAGATTTTCAGGGAGTATATTATATATTGCTTGCAGAGCTCAAACTCTAACCATTAAATAGACAAGTTTTGAGCGGAAATCATTGAGGTGAGGTTTTATTCCCTTTCCTTGTCTCTTCCACCTCGAACCTCAGGCGGTAACCGACTCCAGGTTCGTTAATGAAAAAGCGGGGACGCGACGGATCCTCCTCGAGTTTATGCCTGAGCATGCCCATATAGATCCGTACGTAGTGCGTCTGGTTGGCGTAAGCCGGTCCCCATACCTCTTCCATCAGCTGCTTATGCATGATCACTTTGCCGGCGTTTTTGACGAGATATGCAAGAAGCTTGTATTCGATAGGCGTGAGATGGATTTCGGACTCTTTCAGGAACACGCGGCGTTTGGCAAGATCGACGCGCAGCGTGTCCAGAACGAAGACCGGCTCTGACAGACCTGCTTGCAAACCTTTATTGCGCAACGCAACCCTGATCCTGGCCAATAGCTCTCCAGCGCTGAACGGTTTGGTTAGGTAGTCGTTTGCGCCTGCATCGAGCGCCCTGATCTTGTCTTGCTCCTGTTCTCTGGCCGAAAGGATGATCACAGGTGTATGCGACCATTCGCGTAATCTACCCAAGACTTCCAGACCGTCGAGATCCGGCAGCCCGAGGTCGAGCAGGATCACATCGGGATTGCGTGTCGTAGCCTGGGTAAGACCTTCCTGTCCCGTCGACGTCTCTATCAGGATATAGCCGTGGCTTTGAAGCGTCACCTTCAGGAACCGCCGCATCTGTGGTTCGTCTTCGATAAGTAGAATAAGCCCTTTGTCGCCTGTCATGATATGAACCGCACTGTCTCCTCATCGGTCTCCACGACCGGTGGATGCTCCGATATCGGAAGCGTAAACCGGAAGACTACGCCGCCGCCCTTCCTGTTTTCAGCCCATATTCGGCCGCCATGGGCATTGATGATCGCCCGGCATATTGTCAGTCCGAGGCCGATTCCACCCGCTGCTGCGGGCCCGCGGACGAACTTATCGAATATCCTCTCTTCGTCACCCGGAGTAATCCCCGGACCATAGTCGGCAAGCTCGACCAGGAGTGCATGGTCTTTGACGGCAGCCGAAAGTTCGATAGCCGTTCCTGCCGGGGTATATCTTGCAACATTTTCGAGCAGATTCATAAGCACCTGCTCTATAAGGAGCGGATCAAAGGAAGCCATTGGGAGGTCTTTTGGAATACTGATCGCCAACGGATGGTCTATTAGCTTTTCCGCGAGACGGTTCAACACGGCCCCGACGATTTCCTCGATTGGCAGCCATTCTTTCTTTACGGT
>PMYY01000235.1:29546-29982 GCA_003170655.1 Nitrospiraceae bacterium | reverse complement strand
ATCTATTGAGAGCTAGGAAAAAGCCGAAGACCATAAACTGTCATCTCGGTTGCATCCATCCCTTTTACGATTATCTAATCGAAGATGAGGGAATGGCTCTTATCAATCCGGTAAGAAGGAATTATAGACTTCGTCTACCTAGACCACTGCCCAAACATCTCAGGGACGAGCAGGTTACAGATCTATTCAAGGAAATTGAAGACACTAGAGATACAGCCATGTTCATGCTTATGCTCAGATGCGGTCTGCGTGTAGAGGAGGTTGCACGGCTGACAGCAGATGCGATAGAGTATCGCCGCAGACAGCTGTATGTCTTCAATGGCAAAGGAAGCAAGGACAGGGTTGTATATCTCAGTGAAGATGCTTTGAGCGCCTTACAGGCGTATATGCATAAACGGAGACGCTCTAAGGAAAAGAGAGTGTTCCTAGTACAAAA
>PMYY01000235.1:0-29475 GCA_003170655.1 Nitrospiraceae bacterium | reverse complement strand
GCGCGATTACTATAAAGCCATCAGTGTTGTCTTGCAGAGAACTCTGCCAATAAGTCAAAATATCTCCAGATCGACTAAAAGAGGGCTACCGAAACCAGTATTAACTAATTGAAACCATAAGAAAAAGCAGGTTATGTTACATATAGAGGGAAGAAAGCAACAATAGCAAACAATCGCCCGTATCGATGACTCCTTGTACACATCGTCAATCAAGCCAGGGAAAACGCTTCATCGTTTTGTGAACTTCTGCACGTAATTATTGAATGCGGGCTTGCTGTTTAAAGAAGGCACAGGGTCAATGTTTCTAATGGCTATCACCAAATTCCTGTTACTGGCAAAATCAAAGACTTTCAGTAGGCATCTCTGCGACAGATCCTTACAGAAAGTGTTATTGTTGAGTGACGCTTTAAGGCGACATGTCCTTCTTTAAAGCCGCAACTTAACCGGGCTAGCGGAATAAGCAATCCCAGTACAGAAGAAGGCTTCCATCGACGGCTGTACCAATTTATTGTATTAACACTGCCAAATTTAATGTTTTCTTAACCGTCTTGTAACTATCCTGTAACAATCTATTGATAAACTATATATGGACTTCTCTCGGCCCGACATCTATTAAGAGGGCAGACTCCTTGGATTCCCTGGTAGTCAGGGACACGCCGATGGTGCACCCACAAATGGAAAGTGGAGAGGCGCGAGTTGTATATAAAACATCTTTTGCAAGAGGAAGCATGGATATCAACCTACCGGGGTACTGACCGAGCGGATATCTCTTTAGAGGAAAATCACTGTGGCGAGAAGAACTAGTGCGAAAATCGACAATCAGTTAGAAAGTAAACGGACGCCATCGGAAAGTGTGGCCGATTCATTCCGTCCAGGAAATGCGGTAATTACTCTTGCAGGCGACATGCGAATTTCAGTCGACCGATTGCATAAAATATACTCTTTTCTTCTCGAAAGACTCTCCAAAGAAGCAATAATACGAGATTATCTACCCATCCTGGTTATGAAAAAAGTTAAAAATCTGTTGCGGAACAGGATCGAGGAAAATGATGAAACAGGCATGACGCGAGACCGGCTGCACAGTAGCGGGAATGCTGTCGGATAAGCAATTATATAACAAGGTATTACCTTTTTTTGCTTTATTTTTAATATCTTAACGACAAACGCTGTCGAGAAGTAGACTTTGAAATACACAAATTTCCACCGTCTTAATTGCAAATTTCCAGTTCCAGCATAATACTTTTTTCAGCAATCATCGAAAAGAATATCATGAATACGCCGATTGGCGGAAGTTGAAATCATCAGTGGTCGTTTCAAGACTAGCATCGAGAAACCTTGATTTCTATATTTCTTGCGTCATGATGATTGCCAGCTGGACTCTCCATCGTTGCCGGCAATTTAACAATCGCAATAGCATGTCGAAGTCATCGAGGCAGGCATATCTAGTTTGCTCACTTGGTTCACCTGGAAACCCATAATACTTATTTTCACACACGAATGATGATTATCGCAATAATCTGACAATTTTATAAAAGGGATCCCTCAGCGCCCGCTCATCATAAACTTTACAGTAACAAACCAAGCACACTTGCAGCTACTGTCAGTAAACATCGCCAGATGATAAACAGAAAAACTTAGAATCCGGACACACCTGCCGCTGCTAAGTCCCAGTAGGTGACAGAACCGTTGTGCCATTTAACTAACCGCGCGTTTCCATCCTGAGAGACAACGATTCCAAAAGCATCGCGTATTTCATGGCAGAGACGATAGGCAGCACGGTGTCGGGTACCACCCTCTTCGATGAGTTCCTGGTGTGTGTGAAGCCCCTCAATATCGAGAGCGTGTGTAATGGTCTGCATTTCATCGATGACACCTGAAATCACCCCTCCGAAGCCGAGGATTTCTAGACGCCTTGTCATGATTACGGCGCCATCGATCGCTGAAAGGGTGGCAATAAGATGAGCAAGATCAAAAAAAGCCTCATCGAGAAGTTCGATCGCCTCACTTTTACTATTGATGTATTCCTGCCAACCGACCACTTTTTCGGAGTTTCCGGACTCTCCATGGAGTTCTGCAAAAGTGTTCATAATCCTCAGGATGAGGGTACGAAAACGCTGCCGCGGCTCTTCTTCACGGAACTCATACTTGAGGGAAATGTGGCGCTTCAGGGCGGAGATGTCTCGACTCGTCTCAGTCGGAATGAAGATCAACATACCGCCGTGGCGAGAATTGCGGATCAGGCTGACTATGCGCCGTGTAACCTGCGGGCCGAGTATTCCGCCGAAATTTGGGTCAAGTTTTGCCCAGGGTTTCTTTGATTGCACACGAGCAGCTTCATGCATCTTCTCAATTTCAGCGCGTACCGTAGCAAAACTCTCCGCAAGCCATGATGCTGAAAAAATGTCTAGAGACTGCGAACTGATTTGACCGCCGTTTAATGAGACGATTATCTCAGGGCCAATGCTGACGGCAATGCGGCCAGGTCCTCTCACGTAAACAACAAGAGATGAAGGAAGTGGCGGAACGGTTTTAGTACCACCTGTTATAGGCTGCATCCATCGGGTTCCGGAATAGACGATCCCCCATATCTGCGCACTCTTCTCAGGGCTAAGATCGATCCCGATCAGCACCCTGTAATAATCAGCTGCTGGAGCAAGACGGCGCAGTTCGTATTCGTTGAATGGGCGCATCTTGGCGAATTGTAGCCGGTGCAGTCCTGTGGGAG
Source organism: Nitrospiraceae bacterium (assembly GCA_003170655.1). Classification (GTDB taxonomy): domain Bacteria; phylum Nitrospirota; class Thermodesulfovibrionia; order Thermodesulfovibrionales; family Dissulfurispiraceae; genus Fen-1308. The sequence goes on along the minus strand of PMYY01000235.1, from coordinate 26,750 downwards.
GACCGTCATCATGAGAAAAGAGGTGATGGGCTCGGATGATTAGCCGAAACATGACCGTCCGTTCTTCCTCCCTCATCAGACTTGCCTGGTAGCATGTTGAGATTACGTGCTCAAGCGCTGAATGGTCAGGAAGTTCTACTGAAGGATCGATCCCAGCTACAATGAGTCGTTCTATGAATAATGGATCTTTCCATTGATCGAGGATAAAAGACACGAGTTCCCGCGGGTACGCATGAAGAAAGGATTGTTTGAATCTCTCACCAGACATTTTTATGCTCCCTGCCGTATACGGACATTGTGGGCCACAATTGACTGAAAGCTATAGCTTAGGTCTCTCGCAACCCGGGCTCAGAAACTGGTCATTTTCTTACAGTGGATACTAATTTTCTTATCGGGTTGTTCCAATATTTCCCCTTGTAGTTGCATTTCATCACCTGTGATGTCACCAGAAACGTTCAGATTGAATGAGTCCAGGTTGCCAAAAACGCCCACTCCTGTTAGATTGAACCTCACGACCATAATAGTGGCATCGACTCTGTGATCCTTGAGTTTGAAGTTTCCGTCGTAATAATAATATGTATCACCTCCCAATAGTCGGTTATCTTTGAAAACTGCCACGCCGGTGCCGAAAAAACCCGACCGAAAATAAATTGTCCAAAGTCCTTCCAGATTTTTCATTTGTTCTCCTTTTACAATGTTGTTCAACTCACGCGCAGTGTATCACATTTCGTTTTTTAAAGGTAGTCAGCTATATTCATTGTTATGTTTTGCCTGCAATCGAGCTTGGGGAGTTAAAAACGTGCAAAGTAACCAGCCACACAATAAGGCAACTATTTTCTTGTCTGCTCTTGCCGGATAACAGACATGATTCCTACGTAGATATCGCGGCTCAGTCGCTCAAGAGCACTACTCATAGCGGCAACGAGCGCACCATAACTGCTGCCGTTCATCTGTTCTCTAACTCGCGATCCCTTTTCCAGAATCAAACTCCTGTCTTTGGCGAATATTCTCCATTGGGCTTTCAGCAACACTGAATCACCAAGTGCTCCTTCGAAACGGTCCACTATCACTTCGACTCTATGCGAAGCAGGTACTTGACTCTCTAAGTAGGGGGTCCAGTGCACGACGGAAAAACAATCAGCTGGCAGCAGGCTGGAGATGTCCTCTACAAGGACACGGTTGACATCGCTCTCAAGCGAACCGGCCCACCGGTCAAATTCCGAGAGTTTGAGCTCATTCTTGCCGGAGCGTGTCACTATCTGAGGCCGGTCGAGATAGTCAGGTATGCGAACGGGACCTATCGCAATGACCTGGCTTTGATCGAGGGATACATCGCCTGTGACCGAAGTTTTGTTCTGCCCCGGGTTTAGCTGATAGAACTTCGACGACGGCGAGCTGGCGCACCCGGTCAAAAGGACCATGAATATTGCGAGGGTAAAGAGCACATACCGCTCTAAATGAATGGTTCTCATTTTCATTCTCCTTTCTCAGGGCGCTTCCCTCTAAGCAAGGCTTCAGGGTGGCGTTCAAGGTAATCCGCCAGAACACGGATGGAACGGGAAAGCTCAGCGACCTGCTCAAGCGTCCTGCCTATCTCATAACCGAGATTTGCATTTTGCGCAGCGATCCCGTTGATATTTTCGACGGCTTTGTTTGTTTCTTTCAGAGTGGCCTGGGCTGCTGATAGGGTTTCTTTAACGCTCACTGCGATCTGCCCGGGTGCACCTTCATCAAATCTGAGTGTTTTTTCGGCCTGCACAAAGGCTGCCCGGGCAGCATCCGTCGTTCCCTTGATATCTGAAGCCAGAGGCCCGATCTTTGTGTTAACATTTTTCACCAGAGCATCAGTATTTTTGAGCAACTGATTCAGCGAGCTGATGCTTGTCTGCAGGTCCCGGGAGTTGACAAGCCTGTTTATTCCTGCAAGGGTTTCGTTTAATCTGTCGGCGATCTCCTTGAGCGGCAACGCCTCGAAGCTTTTTGTCAGTTTCTCAAGACTCGAAGGAATTGTCGGGATTTCAGGATATTTCTTTTCGAGGCCAACAAGTCTGATCGGAGTATCTGGGTAGAAATCGAGATTGACCATAAGCTGGCCGGTGACGAAACTCTGCAGCTGAAGCTGGGCTCTCAGTCCTTTCTCTATCAATGCCTGAAGATACAGTTGGTCATAGCTTGGCTTGTCCGCGATTGGAATGACTTTTTGAGGATCGATTTCTGTGTAAACCGGGATGAATGCGGTGAGGTCTTTTGCATTGAGCTCCAGGGCGATGTCGGTAACGTGCCCTATCTGGACGCCTCGGAAAATGATCGGCGCCCCAATCTGGAGCCCTTTCACCGAGCCCTCAAAGAACATCACGTTCCTATTGACCTTTCTGAAGAATGTGCCTGAACCGAAGACGACTACACCCGTAACGATGAGAACCAAAGCGCCCAGGACAAAAGCGCCGATGAGCGTTTTGTTTGCCTGTTTACTCATTATTTTTCTCCTCAATCATCGATTTCTACCTTATCTCTTCTTGTACACGACCCTCTCCACGGGTCAGAAAGTTCATCACTTTGGGGTCCTTTGACTCGGCGAGGAGTTTCATGGGCGCTCCCCCGGCGATCATCGTTCTCGTGTCGGCGTCGAGAAAGACTGAGTTATTTCCGATCGCGAATATGCTCGCCAATTCATGGGTCACAACAACTACCGTGGCCCCAAGACTATTTCTAAGTTCGATGATCAACTCGTCAAGCAGATGGGCGCTGATCGGATCGAGTCCCGCAGAGGGCTCATCGAAGAAGAGGATTTCAGGGTCTAACGCCATGGCGCGAGCCAGTCCGGCGCGTTTCTTCATGCCGCCGCTGATCTCGGATGGATAGTACTCCTCGAAGCCGGCGAGTCCGACAAGCGCGAGCTTGAGCGAGGCGATCCTTTCAATCTGACCTGAGCTCAGGTCCGTGTATTGCTGGAGCGGCAGGGCAACGTTTTCTCCAAGAGTGAGAGAACTCCAGAGAGCGCCGCCCTGATAGAGTACGCCGAACTTTCTCATAATGCTCTTCTGTTCTTCGGGCCCTGCTGACCAGAAACTCAGGCCGTCATAGAGGACCTGTCCTTTTGTCGGCTGAAGGAGTCCGACCATGCTCCGCAAAATGGTGCTCTTGCCGCCGCCACTTGCTCCCATGATTATGAATATATCGCCTCTGTTAATGGTAAAGGTGAGGTCATGGAGGATCACGTTGCTCCCATAGGCCACGGTCAGGTCCTCCACAATGATATGTGGCTCCGCCTCTCTTATCTCCACTCTGTACTCCTTAGATATGCAGCACATTACAGACAAACGTTATCACGGCCATAGCCACAACGATGCTGACTATGCTTGTAACCACTGCAGAGGTTGTCGCTTCACCGACTGCTGAAGCGCTCCGTCCGGACTGCATTCCGCGGAGACAGCCTGCGAGCGCCACAAGCACGCCGAAGACCGCGGCACTGAATAGCCCGACCCATAAGTCATTCAGGTGCACGGATTCACAAGTCTTGTTGTAGTATTCCATGAAACTCAGGTCAAGCATAGAGACCCCAATTATCAAGCCGCCGATTATTCCCATCAAGTCAGCATAAAGACTCAAAAGAGGCATCATGAAAAAAAGGGCAAGCATTCTCGGGAGGACGAGGAATTCCATGGGTGAGATTCCGAGGGTCTTCAAAGCGTCGATTTCCTCATTCACCTGCATCGTACCGAGCTGAGCGGCAAATGATGCTCCGGTGCGGCCGGCCATTATAATCCCGGTCATAACAGCCGCAAGTGCCCGGACCATTCCGATTCCTACCAGACTGGCCACATAGATCTGTGCACCGAAAATCTTAAGTTGGATGGCGCCGATGAAGGCTAGTATGATGCCGACAAGGATACTGATAAGCGAGACAATCGGAAGAGCTTGCGCACCGCATTCCTGCATCGTGAGAAGGAGATCAGAGGGGCGAAACTGGGCCTTTCCCACGAGCAATCTCATAAAGGCGACAGAGGCCTCCCCAATGAACCCGACCATTTCGAGACTAGAACGCCAGAAGGCGATTGAAGATTCTCCTACCCTATCGACAAACGAGGTCTTAGTAGCTTTCCTGCGCACACCCTTTCTTTCAGGAACTGCAGAAGCAAGGGTCAGGATTCGCTGTACGCCTGCCGGCAGGCGGTCCTTCTCGACAGGAATATGCATTTCCGAGCCGAGATCGATGATATCCATAAGGAATGTTATGAGGCCGCTATCCCATCCTGTCATGGCCTGAGTGTCAAAGGTGAGGCGGCTGACTGTCTCTGCGGACTCGATCTTGCCCCGTAACTCTTCACCCTGCGGAAGCTGCTTTCCCAGTTTCCATTCCCCGGATAGACGCACTGTCAGCGTTCCGTCGGCAAGACGGAGCAGCGACAGATCTGCTTTCTGTAGCGCTTTGTCAGATGCCACTTTTCCCTCCCGGCTGATACGTTCTGTCATCACGCCGCTATTGCTCAAGCTTCTTTTCTATAAGCGGCATTGTCATCATAAGAACCGCTACAATAAGCGGGCCCGCAACAAAGCCTATCACACCGAAAACGTGTATTCCTCCCAGTACTCCAAAAAAGATCAGTGCTGTATGTATCCTTGCCCGTTGCCCCATTATTTTTGGTTTCAGTATGTGTTCTACCAGTCCGACTATTACAACTATGCCCACTGCCGCCATAATAATGCCTTTTATTATTTCGCCGCTTATGAATAGATATGCCGTGACCGGGCCCCAGATCGCGAACGATCCTACAATCGGGATAAAAGAAAACACTGACATCGCAAAGCCAAGCAGTAGGGGAGAGGGGACACCCAGAAAATGAAACGCTACCCCTCCTATAACACCGCCAGCCAGCGCAATCATGACCCCGCCATACATGGTAGATATAATGACCTCTTCTATTCTTGTTTTCAGCTGTTCCTTCTGTATTGCCGTCAAGGGCAGAAGCCTGCGTATTGCGGAAACAAAAGCTTCCCGGTCACGAAGAAGAAAAAAGAGCGTAAAGAGCATTATGAAATAGTTCATGACTGCATTGATAGCGACTAATGCATTTTCGCTAACAATCCGAGTGAGGCCGGTCTTTACAGCGACAATAAGCCTGAGTAGATAGCTGTATAATTCTTCAGGCGGGATATTCAGCAGTTGTGCCATTTCTGCAATCGCTGATTTCAGATTACTATTCTCGAAAATAATCGTGGGGATGTCTTTTCCGCCGGATAGACTGATTATTACCTTGATTTCATCAATCAACAAATAGCAAAAATATGATAATGGCGCGACAAATAGCAGCAGGGCTATGAGTACGACGACAGCGGCTGCTATATTGGCATTCTTTAACCTTTTACCGATGAACTCATAGACAGGCGATAGAACGATTGAAAAGACCACCGCCGAGAAGATAGCCAGGATGAAAGGCGAAATCATCACACACGCCAGATACACGAATGCAATCACCATAGCATAAAATAACACATTCTTCTCTGTCACAATGTCCTCAAATCCTAAACATTAGCCAGCTGCTTTCATTTGATGTAACCTGGGATACCCTCCCAGATTTCCATAGGAAATGCCCAACGGGAAAGCTGTGCAGGAAGGTTCTTCCTTCACGAAACTGCCACAAAAATGCGCACAACTGCTGCATTGTTCCCACATAATAGCCTCCATTACCAAGGTTATCTTGCATTTTTCATCCTCATACTTCATCGCTCAGGTTAGCCCTGACGTCTTACTTATGATCATGGGTCCCTTGCTCAACCGCTCTCGGTGAGCTTGTTCATTTCTGGCGCTGCAAGTGCAAGAATGGCGCTTGCGTATTGGTCTTTAAGGCCGTTGAGAAAAACGCTATCGATCTGTCCCTTCCACGTCGTTATCTCTGTGAACCGTTTAGGGATCGATACGAGTTCCGGCCTGAACCCTGTGCCGACCCTCATCCTCCATCTGAGTCTCTGGATCTCTTTGGAGACTTGGGTCATGTTCTCCGCAAGCGTACCGTAGCCGACGCTCTTCAGGCAATTCGCCAGCAACTCATCGGTATACACGCTTCGTGCAAACAGGCAGGCAACCATTGAGGTGAGAAGAACCCTTCCCTGTTCGTCCTGGACCAGGAACTTCACCGCATTCTCGATGGTCTTGCCCTTCGGCTTTTGATCATATGAATATCCGGCAGAGTCAAGATGCGAGTGACGCAAACCAAGAGCCTGGGAAACAAAAAACGTCTCGCCCGTAGCATAGCCAGCCATCTCCTGCCCGAGCACACAGGCGAAATCACCGCCGCCGTAACGTTCCGCTGCCTTCATCGTACCGCGTGAAAGAACTTGGTAAAACTCATTCGTACCGATGGCGAGATGGTGCAGCGCGGTCTGGTATGAGGTCCCGTTGCCAAAGGCAAGGGGCACAAGCGTTTCTTTCTCGGTGATGATGCCCTTGCTAAAAGCCTCGGTCGCCCATGCAAGCGAGACACCGGCTGACATCACATCGAGTCCCATTTTCTCAGCCACATCGATAAGTTTGAGCACCTCGAAGCAGTCCATTACGCCGATCATGGAGCCGACGGCGAAAATCAGCTCATGGTCGTAAGAGATCTGACGGTAGATGTAGCGGTTCTCTTTCTGAAAGCGCTCTCTCACGAAACCGATATGGATGCAACCGACAGGACAGCCGGAGCAGGCCGCGTTTCTAAGAAGCGCAACGTCGGCGAACCGTTCACCCGTAATTCCCTCTGTCGCCTGGTCGGTAGTCGCCTGAAGGTTCCTCAGCGGCAACGCCTTGATGGCATTCATGATAGCTACATTACCGGGCGTGCCAAGGTTATGGTACTTGCTCATCATGTCGGTATCGGTCATCTCAGTGTGAACTTTTTCAAACAACTTCACATATTCATCGCCTTCAGGAATAGGGAAGGACCCGTCGCCATGTATCATGATCGCTTTGAGATTTTTTGATCCCATCACGGCACCACCGCCCAGTCTGCCGAAATGGCGATAGGTGTCGACGCTGATGCAGGCCATGGGTGACTGTCTCTCACCTGCTGGACCTATCCTGAGGATCGTCCGGTGGCCTGATCCGGGGAACATACGCCGCAGAATCCTTCCTGCAACCTGGAGGTCGGTACCCCATAGATAGTGGACGTCTTCCAGATCAATCCGGCGCGACCCTATGATAAGGGCCGACGGTGACTTTACCCTACCAATGATCACCAGTGCATCAAAGTCGGCAAACCGCAAGGAAAGGGCTGAACGGCCTCCACCGTGGCTCTCAGCGTATTGATCGTGATATGGGGACTTAAAGGCGCAGACCGTCTTACTCATGAGCGGGAAATAGCCGGTAAGCGGACCAATCGCAAAGATAAGCGGTTGGCCAGGGTCGTCCCAAGGCTTCCCCGGGAGGCCGTATTTTCCGAAGAGCATCGCTGCCAAACCACTTCCGCCTGCTACCGTATTTCTGCCATCGATATCGGAAATGGTACGTTGTCCGGTCGAAAGATTAACCAGAAGTACTCTAAAATAGTCCCTGATCATGACTGAGCCTCCCCGGTCTCTTCCCCTTTTTTTTCTGCCGCGAAACCACCACGTGAAATCTCCGCATGTTCCAGACAATCATGGGGACAGTAGGGCACACATTTACCACAATGGATACAGACATACGGCTCACCTGATGCGTCAAGGTATATCGCGTCCACAGGACATGCCTTTACACAATCCCCGCAGCGGATACAAAGCTTTTTTCTAGCTATTACGCCGCCGTTCTTCCGCTGCGAATACGCACCCGTGGGGCAGACCCTGACGCAGGGTGCGGGGTCGCAGGCTAGGCACGTCCGTGCCTCGAACCCTGTCGAGAGGCCGCCAGCAGACCGGATGCGTATTCCAGCAGTGTCCCAGGAAAGGCTTTTATGCACAAGACGGGCACATGCGAGCGAGCAGGAATGGCACCCGATGCAACGTTCCATTCGCGGAGTGATCAGAATTTTCATAATGGCATCTCCTTCTTTGTCTTTGTCATCAGCTCTAACAGATCTTTTATCTCCCTTTCTTTACCTCTCATATTGTCTTTGACTGATTTGCCACAGCTTCCACAGCCTTTCTCGCAGACTCCTGATCGCCCAGGTAGTAGCTGCGTATCGGCTTAAGATCATCCTCAAGCTCGTAGACGAGCGGAATCCCAGTTGGTATGTTCACGTTTGCAATATAATCGTCAGAGATCCGATCCGCATACTTGACGAGCGCCCGTAATGTGTTTCCGTGTGCTACAATGAGTACGCGCCGCCCTGCCAGCATGGCGGGGGCAATATTCTCCTGGGCATAGGGAAGGAAGCGATCAATGGTGTCTTTAAGACACTCCGTCGCAGGCAGATCCCATTGGTGAAGACGGGCGTATTTAGGGTCGTTGCGGGGATGCCGCAGGTCATCTTCGGTAAGCGCTGGTGGACGCACATCAAAACTGCGGCGCCACAAGTTTACCTGCTCTTCTCCATACTCCTTTGCGGTCTCAGCCTTGTTGAGGCCCTGCAGTGCGCCGTAGTGGCGCTCGTTCAGACGCCAGCTGCCGACGACCGGGACCCACATGAGATCCATCTCTTCCAGAACAATCCACAGGGTCTTGATAGCCCGCTTCAGCACTGATGTGAAGGCCATATCGAAGGCATATCCCCCCTCGCGGAGGAGACGCCCTGCTTCGCGAGCCTCCTGGATCCCCTTTTCGGAGAGCGGCACGTCGGTCCAGCCTGTGAAACGGTTCTCCTGATTCCAGATGCTCTCGCCATGCCTGAGCAGTACTATAGTTTTCATGCTTTCCTCCTCTTATCTACCCTTCCCCAATCCTCTACTGACTAAACGGACGCCTGAGATCAATAATTTCCATGCGATTATTAACCTCGGGATGCTTCGATGAAGGGCCTTCCGTGAGCACTGAGATTTCCCCTTGAAGCCCGTGTTCCTCGACCCAAGCCCGAACAAAAGAGGAATAATCCTTTGGATGATCCTGGCGCAGGACAGGATAAACGCCTGACGAAAATACTAACCCCTGACAGGTCGCCTCACTTGAACTTATGCCGACAATCCACACTGGAAGCCTGAAGAAAGAGAGACTCCGGGCCGTTGCTCCGCTGTGCGTCGGCGCGAAAACCGCGGCCGGAGAGGCATATTGGAGGCTCGATTCGACCGCTATCGCGATCAGATGTTCCAGCTTCAGTCTGTTTTTAATATCCATGTCCTGATACATATCAAGGATACTGGTCATCCGTCTCTTGGGTTCGACCTCTGCAGCGATTTTCGCCAGCATCCTGACCGCATCAACCGGATATTTTCCCATGGCAGATTCCCCTGAGAGCATAACGCAGTCGGTTCCGTCGAGGATCGCATTTGAGACGTCAGTCACCTCGGCGCGTGTCGGCCGCCCGTTCTCAGTCATAGACTCTAGCATCTGTGTTGCCGTAATGACCGGCTTCGCCCTCCTATTGGTCTGTCGCATGAGATCCTTCTGGATGACAGCGATCCTTTCTATAGGGACTTCTACTCCAAGGTCTCCTCTGGCAATCATGATACCGTCCGCTTCGTCGAGAATATCATCCATGTGATCAAGGGCGTTAGAGCGCTCTATCTTGGCGATGATAACCGGGTGGTAGCCCAGCAAATCTGCAGCCTGACGTACTGCCCTGATGTCGGCGCCAGTCTCGACAAAGGACTGGCTGACCGCATCGATTCCTTCCTCCGCAGCGAATTTCAGGCAATCGTTGTCGTACTCCGTGAAGGCGCTAATGCCAAGATTTATGCCCGGCAGATTGAGTCCCTTGCGGGACCAGAGTTCACCGCCGACTATAATCTTGCAGTTGACCTCGTTGCCTTTAACGGAAGAGACAGCGAGCTGTATGATACCGTCATTCAAGAAAAGCGTATCACCGGGTTTGACCGCCAGCGGGAGTTTCTTGAAGGTGACCGAAGCCCGTTCCGAATCGCCGACGATGTTGTCGGTCGTAAGTGTATAAGTGTCACCGGATTTCAGTTCAACAGGCTCCTGCACGAGTTTGCCGATGCGCATCTTCGGACCGGAGAGGTCCGCCATGATGGCAACCCGCTTTCCGGCGGCATTGGCCGCTGACCTCAGGTTCCGGACTACAATCCGGTGGCTGTCGAAATCACCATGTGAGAAGTTGAGCCGGGCGATGTTCATCCCCGCCTGAATCATCTTTTCCATTACTTCAGGCGATGCCGAAGCAGGTCCGATGGTACATACGATCTTTGTTTTATGTAATGGAAGGTCCATTTATGATTCACTCTCCTTCTATTGACTCCGGAAGATTATTACTGTCCGGGATGAGCAGATTCCTAAGAGGATAAGTTAGGGATGGTGAAACACCAATCTCGGACACCCTCTCTGCTTGTTTCTGACTTGCGCAGCGCTGACAGTTGTCGATCCCGTTCATCGCATATTCCTCGGTTGTCCGGTGGAGGCGACGACACTGTTCCAGAGCTCTCCTTCAGGATCTATCCTTTTACGCTTCGATACGGCCAAGGATATCGGGACATGGGTGAACAAGTGGTTCCAAAAGCCGACAACCATGTTTGTCCTGCCGCTCATCCCGGCATGCACAGCACATTGCCCCAGCACAAGACAAAAGGCCGAATCGTGAGGATTCGCTGGAAGGCTGCGTATCATGTAGCTTGGATCGATATACTTCAGATTTATCTCCATGCCAATGCCTTTGAAATAATCCCTGATGTTGTCTCTTAAAAAAATGCCAATATCACCGTACTTGATGTTACCCGAGCAATCGCATTCACCAGTCTGTGCTGTGAGGTCCTGTCCGGCACCCTCTGCCAGTACAATAACTGCATGCGCTTTCTGTTCGAGTCGTTTCCTCAAGGCCTGGAGGAATCCTTCGAGACCAAAAGGCACCTCAGGGACGAGACAGAAATTCACCTCACTGCCTACAAGGACAGAAAAGGCGGCTATGAACCCGGAATCACGCCCCATAAGCTTCACCAGGCCGATGCCGTTACGCGCACCCCTGGCCTCAGAGTGTGCGGCATATGTCGCCCTCCTAGCCTCAGAAACGGCCGTCTCGAAGCCGAAGGTTGTCTGGATATATGAAATATCATTATCTATTGTTTTTGGGATACCGATGACGCTGATCTTCTGTCCTCTGCGCGCAGCCTCCTGGGCGATCTTCTGTGCGCCCCTGAGGGTACCGTCTCCACCAACTGCAAAAAGGATTCCTATCCTCAGGTCCTCAAGGGTTTTCAGGATCTCAACAGGGTCCTGTGGTCCGCGGGAAGAGCCTAGTATGGTGCCACCCGCCTTATTGATCCCACTCACCGTCTCCGGAGTGAGATCAACAGGATTGTGACCGTACTTCTGCACAAGGCCTTCATAGCCATAGCGGAACCCATAAATCTTTTTCACGCCGTAGTGGTGGCTGAGGCTTAGCACGACTGCCCGTATCACATCGTTCAACCCTGGACAGAGCCCTCCGCAGGTCACAATCCCACAGGCGAGTGATGATGGGTCAAAGAATATCTTCTCTCTCGGACCGGCTACCTCCATGGAAGGTGGCTCCTTCCCCTCGCGAAACATTCTCCGAATGACATCAACCTGAGTGTCATAGAGAATGCGTTCACCGTCATCAGTGAACCGGCCCCCCTGCTGTGGGAAAGAGAATCTGCACTCGCCAAGCCTTTCTATCGTGAAATCGAGATCGCTGTTCTCCATATGAACTCACCTATTTCTTAAACATAGTGGTCCCGACAGACCGCAGATCACTCACCGCCTGTTTGACCCGATCTGCCATAGCAGACTCGGCCAGGGAGAGGTATGTTCGGGGATCATAGGTCTTCTTATCCCCCATCTCACCATCCACCTTGAGGACGCCATTGTAGTTCTTAAGCATATGGTCAGCGATAGCACGTGTGAAGGCATACTGGGTGTCGGTGTCGATATTCATCTTGACTACGCTGTAATCAATAGCTTCGCGGATGTCTTGCAGTTCAGAGCCTGAGCCACCATGGAAAACGAGATAAAAACGCGCCGTTTCCCCGTATTCCTTTACTACAGCATCCTGGCAGTCCTTGAGGATCGAGGGCTTAAGCTTCACATGGCCTGGCTTGTAGACGCCGTGGACATTGCCGAAGGTCGCAGCAAGGAGATACCGTGCGCCCTTAACAGCATTTAACTGCCGAGCAACCTCAAGGGTGTCCTCAGGCGTCGTATAGAGCTTGGCGCCTGCCTCACCTTTCACACCATCTTCCTCTCCGCCTACAACTCCGGCTTCTATCTCAAGGATGAGCTCATTTCGTTGGAACCTTTCCAGAAGCTTGACTGCGATATCGAGGTTCTTTTTCAGCGGCAGGGCGCTTCCATCAAACATATGGCTATTGAAGAGGTTAGGCCGGCCAGATGCTCTCCGCCTCTCGGTCTCCTCCACAAGAGGAATGACCAATTTATCGAGCTTATCCGCCTGGCAGTGATCTGTATGAAGGGCGACATAGACAGGATACCGTTCCGCTGCACGATGCACATGTTCGGCTATCGAGATCGCCCCAAGGGCCATGTCCTTTAAGGAAGAACCCGAAGCAAAGGCTCCGCCGCCAGTCGAAACCTGAATGATGCCGTCGCTCTTGCTTTCGGCAAGCCCCTTGAGGACGGCATTTGCAGTCGTGATCGATGTCACGTTAATGGCGGGGTATGCAAAATGTCCACTGCGAGCCCTATCGAGCATCTGACAATAGATCTTATAATCAGCTACAGGCATAACTACCTCCGTTCAATCCAGAAATTTAACGCCGTGATGAACACGTTTCATTCACGCGTCAATCCAATATTGCTCATTAGTTTATAGTTTCCCATGGTTTTCCAACCGGGCGACAAGGACCACCAACGACCGTGACCGCACCTTATATATGGCTTCTCTGAACACCGCCGCATCATCCCAGGAGCAAATGTCCTCCGGCGATTCCATGAAAGTATCGATCCACCGCTTCCAGTTTTGCCCCGGGGAAACGGCAACTGACGGAACCTCGAATTCCAGATCTTCCCAGTATGCATTCATCATCAGATGGATCATGAATCTGCCTCTTAGACTGGTTGCGGTCAGGGCAATAGCATGTGAGTCAGCTCCCCAGTCAGGCTGGTTGAGTTTCACCCCATGCCATTGTATGTGAGCCTGCTGCAGAAGTTGATTCAGGGTCAATCCAGGGACATCACTTGCTACGTAAAACTGGAGGCGGGCCGTGATGAGGTTTTTGACAAACCTATGCAGGTCGGCGTGTCTCGCAAGGAGGTCCCAGTCGAACCAACTGATCTCGCTGTCATGGCAGTAGGCATTATTATTGCCTCCCTGAGTTCTCCTGACCTCATCACCCATCAGGATCATCGGCACCCCTGGGGCCAGAAGGGTGACGCTCAAAAAATTCTTCACCTGCCTGTTCCTGAGCTCTTCGATTGCCGGACTGTCCGTAGGGCCCTCAATGCCGCAGTTCCAGCTTAGGTTGTCGGCGCTGCCATCGCGGTTCTCCTCACCGTTCGCCTCGTTGTGCTTATGGTTGAATGAAACCAGATCATTTATGGTAAACCCATCATGGCAGGTGACGAAGTTGATGCTTTGTTCGGGCTCGCGCTCCCCATGCCCAAAGATATCGGGACTGCCTAACAGACGGCATGCGAATCTTGAAATTGCACCACTGTCTCCCTTGAGAAAGCTCCGGACATCATCCCTGAACCGCCCATTCCACTCCCTCCACCTTTCGCCGACGAAACTGCCGACAAGGTAGAGTCCGGTCGCGTCCCAGGGCTCGGCAATCAGCTTAATGCCTGCCAATGCAGGATCTGTCTCAATGTCCCACAGCACAGGAGGGTTGTCGAGAGGCCGGCCCTGACTGTCCCGGGTCATGATCGAGGCGAGGTCGAACCTGAATCCATCCACGTGCATCTCCTCGACCCAGTAGTGAAGGCTATCTATGATCATCCGGCGTACGAAGGGGTTGCTCGCATCGAGCGTATTGCCACAGCCGGCGTAATTCGCATGATAGGTCTTGTCTCTTTCCAGCATATAATATGAATCATTTGCAAAGCCGCGGAAACATAACGTCGGGCCATCATGATCGCCTTCGGCCGTATGATTATAGACAACATCCAGAATCACTTCGATCCCAGCTCGGTGAAGTGACTTCACCATATCTCGAAATTCATCGACCGTTTCGAGCGGGTCTTTCCGAGAGCTATATGCCGGAGTGGGAGCGAAGAACGAGACAGGTGCGTAGCCCCAGTAGTTTTTAAACCTTGGAGGCGCATCCTGTTCGTCAAAATGAAAGACCGGCAAAAGTTCAACGGCGGTGATGCCGAGGTCCTGAAGGTAGGGGATCTTTTCGATCAGGCCAGCATACGTTCCCCGCTTCCCTGTTGAGACTCCTGAACTCGGGTGGGCTGTGAACCCGCGGACATGCATCTCGTAAATGATCGTGCGCGCAAATGACCGCATCAGGGGCCTGTCACCCTCCCAGTCATATAAGCGCGGATCTGTCACCATGCTCTTCATCGCAGTACCGCAATTGTCCCCAGGACCTCTCGCCAATTTGCGGCTATACTTCTCAGGTACGACAACCGCCCTGCAGTAGGGATCGAGAAGCACCTTACAGGAGTTGAAACGCATGCCTCGTTCCGGTTCATAGGATCCATAGGCACGATATCCGTAGATCTGCCCTTGACCGATATCCGGGACATGGACATGCCAGTAATGGTATGTCCTGTTCTTCTTTGAATCAAGAAGGATTGTGCGCGTGGGCCCAAGATCTTCTGCATTATCAAAGAGCAGGAGTTCTATTGCATCGGCATTCTTCGAAAAGACGCTGAAATTGACGCCGTCCTGCGACACGGTTGCTCCGAGGGGAAAACTGCTCCCCCGTTTTCTGTCAATCACTGGCTGCCCTGAGAAGAATGTTTCCCGCTCCATCATCCATTCACACTCCGCTGACATGATTTATCTTCCAGATATTGTCGCAATATTCCCGTATGGAGCGGTCAGAAGAAAACTTCCCCATGCGGGCCACGTTCAGGATTGACATGCGAACCCATTGCTCCTGATCACGATAGGCTGCACTTACCCGGTCCTGGCAATCGATATAAGACTGATAGTCAGCAAGGAGCATAAAAGGATCGTAATCCAGCAGGTTGTTGACCAGAGGCATGAAGAGTTCTCTGTCTCCCGGCGAGAAGTGTCCTGTGCGCAGCTGATCGAGCGCCTGCCGGAGGTTCGGGTTCGACGCATAGTAGCTTCGGGGATGGTAGCCCGTAACTTTCTGCTCTTGTACTTCACCGGCGGTCAGACCAAAGAGAAAAAAATTCTCAGCGCCAACCTCTTCGCGGATCTCCACGTTTGCGCCGTCAAGGGTGCCGATGGTGAGGGCGCCGTTCATCGAGAATTTCATGTTGCCCGTGCCTGATGCCTCTTTTCCGGCTGTTGAAATCTGCTCAGACAGGTCAGCGGAAGGATAGATATGATGAGCGTTTTTCACGTTGAAGTTCGGGAAAAAGACGACCTTTAGCCTTCCTGCCACATTAGGATCATTGTTCACAATCTCAGCGACAGATGTGATCAGCTTAATGATCAGCTTCGCCATGAAATAGCCCGGTGCGGCCTTTCCCCCAAAGACAAACGTCCGGGGGACGACTTCAACCGAGGGATCCCTCATTATCCTGTTGTAAAGGGTGATGATATGGAGCACGTTAAGGTGCTGCCGCTTGTATTCATGGATCCGCTTCACCTGGATGTCGAAGAGAGTGTCGGGATCGACCACAACGCCTGTTCGTTCCATGATGATCATCGCAAACTTGCTTTTGTTTTCGAGTTTGATCTTCCTCCACTCTTGCCTAAAACTTGGATCATCCGCGAAAGGCTCTATCTTTCCAATCTCACTGTCAAAATGCTTTACCCATGTATCGCCGATCCGCTTTGTGATGAGCCCCGTGAGTCCCGGGTTGCTCAAGGCAACCCAGCGACGCGGAGTCACCCCGTTCGTTATGTTCACGAAACGTTCAGGGTAGATGTCGTAGAAGTCTTTCAAAACGGTTTTTGTGAGAAGATCGGTGTGCAGTGCCGCCACTCCATTAATATGATAACTTCCGACAGAGGCCAGATGCGCCATGCGTACATACTTTTCTCCGGTCTCATCAATAAGCGATAGACGGGCAACCCGCTCGTCATCTCCAGGATATCTGAGGTGGACTTCGTCGAGAAATCTGCGGTTGATCTCATAAATGATCTCTAAATGCCGGGGTAGCTCCCTGCTGAAAAGATGCAGAGACCATTTCTCGAGCGCCTCCGGCAGCAGTGTATGGTTTGTGTACGCCATGGTTTGCTTTGTTATTTGCCAGGCTTTGTCCCAGTCAATCAGATGTTCGTCCACAAGAAGCCGCATAAGTTCTGCTACTGCAATTGAAGGATGTGTATCATTCAGTTGAACTGCGAAGCTCTCATGGAACGTCTCAATGTCCTTTCCCCTCAGCAGATGAATATAAATCATGTCCTGAAGCGAGCAGGATACGAAGAAATACTGCTGCGCTAAACGGAGAACCTTTCCTATTTCCGGCTCATCGTTCGGGTAGAGAACCTTGCTCAGGGTCTCGGAAATCACCTTCTGGTCCACTGCTTTATAGTAGTCGCCCACATTGAATGCCCGAAAGTCAAAGGATTCGACTGCCTCCGATTTCCAGAGTCTCAGAATTTCCGCAATATCATTCCTGTAGGCCGGAACAACCGTGTCGTAAGCTATTCCCTTGATGACATAGCTTGGGACCCACCTCACCCTGTATCGGCCATGCTCGTCCTGGTAGGGCTCTGTCCGTCCGCCGAAATTCACGTAGTGGGCTCGTTCAGGCCGGGAAATCTCCCATGGATTCCCCAGGTGTAGCCATTTGTCCGTCGTTTCAAACTGCCATCCGTCACGTATCTCCTGATCAAAGATGCCGAACTCATACCGTATGCCGTACCCGATAGCCGGCACATTCAACGAAGCAAGTGAATCCATATAACAGGCAGCAAGCCTGCCAAGACCGCCGTTGCCCAATCCAGGCTCTACCTCCTGCGCAAGCAGATCATCCAGGTCCAGGCCGAACTCTTTCACCGCCTCCCGTGTCTGGTCGGTGATACCAAGATTCAGCAGATTGTTACCGAGCTGAGGCCCCATAAGAAACTCCGCTGAGAGGTAGCTCGTGATTCTCACATCAGTATCCCTAACTCTCGCGACTGCACGGATACAGTGCTCAATCATCCTGTCCCTCACAGTGTAGGCGACAGCTAGATACCAGTCATTCCGTGTCGCAAGTTCCACAGGTATTCCCTGTACATAATAAAGGTTGTCCAGGATAGACTGCTTGATTGAAGCTACGCTTGTGTCCGTCCGGGTATGCTCTCGTGTTTCAGCAGTAGTTGAGACGTGAGTTTCTTTTGTTTTTTTTCCCATGGTATATCCTTCCATTTAGTGTGATAAAAGCACACGCTTGGTGTGGTGTGCAATTATAAATTCATTATGGTCTGTACGATTATGCTCTCACCACAACCGCACCGTATAGTCATTATTGCCTTCATCGCGCTGTAGGGCTTTTATGCGTTCGGCCTTCTTCTAGCGTCCAGGGTCAACCCCCCTCTGCTTTGCAATAGCTCTCACTTCCTGCAGTTTCATTGTCTTTCTCCTTTCCAACCGTTTAATTAGGCGCCATATCGGCATTTGTTAACCATGTTTTCCAGCGCTATGGACATGCCAGCGTCCCTTTACAAATTTATCATTGCCGATAGCCGTGGCGAGGTCGACTGTTTTGTTAACGGGGACATGGCTATCTTCATATTCGTTGTAAATACGGCACGCATGGAAATCTTTAAAGCATAACTGTTCCATTTCACTAATAAGCGGAATATGTGAGAAACCAGTTGCTCCGCAAGCGCCCATATTATCATCAATAAAATATTTGCAAACCATTGTGCACCTCCGCTTGAAATCTCAAGAGCATATCTGTTCTGTAGCAACAGTCCTTTGCAAAAAGGACTCTTGCTACAGACTTAATACTTGAACCGGCCGGCGATCCGCTCGAGTTCTACCTGCGCAAGTCGGTATCCCAATTTAGCCTGGAGCTCTTCCCATTCAGCTTTCTTGACTGCTGCAACCGATTCGTCATATTGCGCTTTCTTAATGACCCCGGCTTCCATGCGGTTTGCGCTTAGGCGCTGACTCTCTGTTTGCAGCACAACTGCTTCTCTGGCAACTTCCACTATCAGCTTGGTCCGCTCCAGCTTTCGGTAAGCCTTGCTGATTTCAACCGTGATGCTATCTTCTAACAGTTTTACATTTTCTTCGGCCTGAATAAGCTGCGCCTTCCTCTGACCAACAACCCCCTTGCGGCTCCCCCAATCGAAAATATTCCATGTCATCTGTACACCGTATATCCCGATGTTATGCGTAAGGAACGGCGCACCGTGCTCATAGTTATGGCTCGCAAACAGACTGACATCCGGAATATATTCATCGCGGGCTGCGCTGACACCATGGGTTGCCTTTTCTACATTGTCCTTTGCCGCCTGCAGTTCCGGGTTGTTGGACAGCGCTTCCTGAACATAATGTTGTACGGTTTGTGGAGCAGGTGGCAATTCATCGATATCAGCCAGATCCAGCACTGTTTCAAGTGGCAGCCCCAGAAGATTATTCAGCTCTGATGTCGTATCGGCAATCTGGTTTTCGGCCGATAGCAAAAGTTGCCTGTTTTGCAGGAATTGCACCCGGCTTCCTGTTTCAACAACATCAAGAACATTACCGGATCTGACAGCATCTTCACTGTCGCGCAATCCTTCCTGCGCAGCGTTCAACGCGGCTTGTGCCGCTTCTTTTTGTCTTTGCGCGATCAGCAATCCATAATAAAGTTGATGCACACCGAAAATGATCTCAAGTTCGGTTTTTCGCTTATCCGACTCTGATATTTTATGATCAGCCTTTGCGATTTGGTTAGCTTCATTGATTTTGAACAGTTGTGTAAGCGGCTGAGTCAGTTTCGTGGTCGTCAAAAGCAACGTGTTCGACCCTTGATTGATCTTGGTGTCTTGAGTCGGGAATGGTCCCAACCCGGGAACGTTGCCCAAGCTGCCGGCAGGGATGTTCATTAGTTGGCGATCAGAAAGGCCAATAAATGACGTTTCGTTTGATAATTGTGGAAAATATTTAGCTTTTGCGGAGACAATGCGCTCCTGGTTTTCAAGAACCTTCGCCCGGGAAATTTTCAGCGTGGTGTTCTGTTTGAGTGCCAGATCAACAGCTTCGGGAAGGGATAGTTTTAACGTTTCCGCTGAAACCTGTCCTGCCCCAAAAAGCACGCAACATACGATAATCGGGAGGATAGGAGCGGCAGACTTGGCCGTTCTTGATTTGACTACGGTGAAGAGGACGGGAATGACCAGAAGCGTGAAACACATCGAGAAAATGAGGCCGAATGACATAACGCTTGCCAGCGGGCTCCAAAGGCTCGACCCGGAGAGGATCATGGGGACCATACCCATGGCGGCAGCCATGGAGGTAAGAAAGATCGGCCGCAGCCGCCGCGCCCCTGCTTCCCGGGCAGCCTGTTCCAGACCGGCCCCTTCAGCGATCCTTTCGTTGCAGTAGTCGACCAGAATGATGCCGTTTCTTACGACGATGCCGCACAGGCTGATGACCCCCATGAAGGAAGTGAAGCCGAACGGATTGTGGGTGACCAAGAGGCCGAACATTGCCCCAAACAGGGTAAGCGGGATCGAGGCCATCACTACGAGCGGTTCGGAAATGTTCCTGAACTGCACCAGCAGAACCAGGAAGATCGCCAGTAGGCTGATCCCAAGAGCGGCGATCATCTGCGGGAACACCTCGTCCTGGTTATCCTTTTCGCCGCCGTAGTAGATACGGTAGCCCGTCGGGAGCTCCAGGGCCTTGATCTGCGGCATCGCCTGTTCCAGGATTTTAGAGGCATAAACCCCCGGCTTCGGGAAGGCCTGGATCGTCAAGGTAGGCACGCCGTTTCTGCGAACGATTCTGCTGGTCTGCCACTCCGGCACCAAATTGGCAACGGCGCGGAGCGGGACCCGGGCACGAGTCAGTTCCGAGTTGACGTACGTATTGCTTATGTCCCCGAAGGATGAGCGGGAGGCTGGGTCGAGCCGCAGCTTGATGCTGACGGCGCGGTCCCCTTCCCAGAACGTGCTGACTGCGGCCCCGTCGAATGCCCCAGCCAACGTTTGCGATACAGATGCGTCCGTTATGCCGAGACGGTTTGCCAGTTCGTCATTGACATTCACGTCCACCAGGTACGAGTCGTTGAAGTAGTCCCGGTGCACGTATTGGGTATTTGCTACGCCTTCCAGAATCCCCTGCACCTTTTCTCCCAGTCGCTTAAGCTCCACAACGTCGTCACCGGCGATCCGCACTTCGAGCGGCGCCTCCATCTGGGAGCCCTGCTGGAGTTCCTTTACGATCACCATTGCCTCCGGCGTTAGTACAGCCAGCGCCGGGCGGAGCTCCTTCACCAGCCGGTCTGTATCCTTGACTGACGCGGTGTTGACGATGAACTGGCCGTAGGCGCCGTCCGGCTGCTGCGGATTGACGTTGTAGTAGAATCTCGGGGCGCTCTGGCCGACGAAGGTGGCGTAGTGTTCGACACCCTTGCGGGAGGCGAGGGCTTTCTCGATCCGACCCATGACTGCGTCAGTGGCCTCAATACGCGTCCCCTGAGGCATCCAGACATCGATCACGAACTGGTTGCGCTCGGCGGAAGGGAAAAACTGCTGCGGCACTATCGCAAAGAGCACGACCCCAATGGCGACGGCACACACTCCCATGGAGAGAGCCAGCCACTTTTTGTTCATGAAGATATTGATCAATATCCCGTATTTATCCTGAAGCCGATCGAGTAGCCCTTTTTTCTCCTTGCCGGGGACCTCCGCGGCGTCGTGGTCGTGCAGCCCTTTCTTGATGAAGAAGCTGCAGAGCAGGGGTGTTACGAAGACCGCCACTATGAACGAAACCGCCAATGCGACGGCTACTGTGATGGGGAGCGCCATGACAAACTCGCCGACAGAGCCTGTGATGATCAGGAGCGGCAGGAACGAGGCGATGATCGTGATGGTCGCAGTAAGGACCGGGACGAAGACGTCGCTCGCACTCCGCCAGGCCGCTTCCTGCTTGGGTACCTTGTGGTCTAGGAGTTCCACGTAGTTGTCGATTACCACGATGGCGTTGTCCACCACGATCCCGAGGACCACGATAAGTCCGGCGATGGATACCTGATGCAGGGCTAGCCCCATCGCCTCCATGGCGCCGAGGGTTCCGCACAAGCTTATGGGTATGGCTAGGGCTGCGATGAGGGCGACCCGCATGGGGAGGAGTAACATCATGACGATAATCACCGCTATGATGGCGATCAAGAATTCATGGCTCAGGCTGGCGATCCGCTCCTTGACCACCCCCGGCTGGTTGCATACCAGGTCAACTTGGGCATCGGGGGGAAGCAGCACCTTGAGGCGCTTAAAGACCGTATCCAACTGCTCACCCAGTTCGACAATGTTTTTCCCCTTCTGCATATCGACCGAGAGGAGCAAGCAAGGGCCGCCGTCGTAACGCACCGTGAACGTCGGGTCCTGGTAGCGGCGCTCCACGTCGGCGAAATCTTTGATGTATAGCGGATGGCCGTCCTTGGAAACATCGACGAGCACGTTCCGCACTTCATTTTCGGTGTTGAAGACTCCAGTGGTCCTGATCGGGATTTTCGACTGGTCGGCCTCAAACTGTCCTGCGCCCTGGATGACGTTTCGCTGCATCAGGGCATTGGCCACCTGGCGCGGGTCGGCGAAATACTGGGCCATCCTTTGGAGGCTGCTGGTGATCCAGATTTCCTCTCCCTGGTTTCCGATGGTTACGATTTTCCCTACCATGCGGACGGTGCGCATTTCGTCGTGGATCTTGTCGGCGAAATCGCGCAGCTCGCGGTACCCGTACCGTTTGCCATGGACGGCTACCAGCATCGCTACAGTATNNTGGCGCAGCTTGGCCCAGAACTGGTCTGAATTCTTGACGTTGTCCTCCAGCTCAACGTTGATGATGACCATGCCGGGACGGCTCGTGGAATAAGTCTTTTCCTTCCGCACCTCGGGGAACTTGAAGATGTGCTTTTCAAGGGTTTTCGTGACCTGTTTTTCCACCTGCTCGGAGGTCGCTCCGGGGTACATAGCGACAACAATTCCAGTTCTGATGGTAATCGTCGGATCTTCCGTCCGTTGCATTTTCAGGAAGGCGTGGATGCCGGCGAAGACGATCATTGTCGTCAATATTATGGTGACGGCGGGATAACGAAGCCAGAACTTTATCGAGTTCATTTCCGCACCCTTCCCCCGATAGTCGCTTCCGGCTGCTCTGTTGTTTCTGCAGCTGCTACCACAGAACCGTCCCTGAGCTGCGGCTGTCCTACCAGCACGATCCATTCGTCACTGGTAAGCCCGCTTCTTATTTCGAGGTCTCTTCCGTGAGGGGTGCCGATTTCGACACGCTTGGCGTACACACGCTTCTGCTCGGGATAGTAGACGTAGACCATCGTGGCACCCTGTGGATCGCGCACAATCGCTTCTATCGGCGCTGTGAGCATCTTGACGACTTTATCTCCTCTAATTCGTGCTTCTGCAACCATACCTATCTGAAGAGTGTGCTTCGGATTCGGAATGCTGATGCGCGTCATAAAAGTGCGAGTGCCCGGGTCTGCAGAAACATTCACGAGACGCACGACTCCCTCGAATGACTCCCCCGGCAATGCCGGCAGCGTAATGGCAGCCTTCTGTCCGTCACGAACGGAATGCACGTCGGTCTCAGGCACTCCGACACTGATCTCTACAGTATCAAGGTTTACGATTTCGAAGACCGGCCGCCCCGGGCTTGCCATTTCCCCGGGTTCGATGGACCGTTTCGAAATAAATCCATTTACCGGCGAGTGGAGCTCTGCATCGGTAAGGTGTTTCCTGGATATTTTTTCTGAAGCCGTGGCCTGTTCGTACTGTTTTCTGGCGGATTCATATACGGACTTGTATTTTTCATAATCGTTTGGAGCCAGGCTCTTTGAGTCGTACAGCATTTTCATCCGTCGATGCTCATCCTCGGCGCGTTCGGACGCTATTTGGGCCATGTCGGCTTGCTTCGTGGCTGCTGTTAGCGCCAGCTGGTAATCGGTCGGGTCGATTGAGGC
Source organism: Nitrospiraceae bacterium (assembly GCA_003170655.1). GTDB lineage: Bacteria > Nitrospirota > Thermodesulfovibrionia > Thermodesulfovibrionales > Dissulfurispiraceae > Fen-1308. Next base: position 3,502 of record PMYY01000235.1, on the reverse strand, counting down.
TAATAGCTGCCCTTTCCTGACATAGTCACCTTCTCGTGGCAAAACTTGTATTACCTTGCCAGATGCCAGGAAAGACACATTGGAAGGCGCAGCAGGAGAACCAACGGTGCCGCTGAGCACCATTCCCTCATGATCCTCGATTGCATGTACTTTGCCAATTTTGACATTTATTGGCGTACTGACTGCCTGTTCGGCTGTTTTGCTTGATGAACACGCCACAAGCGTCATCATCAACAAACCCGCCACAATGATAACTATTGGTTTCATAATTTTCCTCCATTGCTTAGTAAATCTTTTGATATGTCTTTCCTGTCCGATTCCAAGATTTCCCTGGATCTGGTGTTCCCATAACTGAGAGGGAATTCGAGGGCAGCTGTCTCAACCCATACGGAATGATTCAGCAGTCCCAGATCTCTTAAAGCAGCAGAAAATCTTAGCCCGAGAGGACTCTTGTCCTGGCTCCCCGATTCAGCCTCCCAATAGATATGGATGCTCAAATCGGTCTCCACTATGGAATGATGATATCCCCTTATTTCTACCAGATGCTCTGGCGCATCCGTCGCCGAATCAGACTCGCTGATCGCCTTGAAAAGCTCGTTCACAACGTTCACGAATAGCGTATCGACGTTTGCAGCACAACGTAATGAGATAATCTCAACCCATTTCATGGCAGTCCCTCTTTGGATCGACCTGTATTTTTTTCTTTATAGGCGAGTTTTATGCCAAGGTAGAAATGCATCTAAAAACAGACAGTTACATAAATTTGCTTTTTACGGTTTGCCGGATATGGTAAAGCTTGCTACCATATTTAGTAATTGTTCCACATATTGTAAGACTCTTTAATCACGGAAAGCACTTCATACCCAGAAAGACAGACGAAACGATGAGAAAACGATGAACGTGGATGAAAACGTTTTTTTTCGAGAGGCGACCCTGCGCATATGCAGCAGCCTCGACATTGTAACGGCTCTGAAGCGCTGCTTTGAATACATACGAGCTTATATTCCCGCAAATGGATTGACCCTTCATATACTGGATCCTGATTTAAATCTTTTAAAATTCGTGGCATCAGTCGGTCTCAACCATTTAAATAAGCGAGTCATACACTTGCCCGAGAAAGGCCGGGGGAAAAGGGCGGCCGATGTACAGGCGGCCTTTTTGACAAATGAAGGAACGGTCCTAATTCTTCATCCAGACAAGGAGGCAGGCCTCCCGGAGATTCTGGAACAACTTGGGGTCGACACTAATATCTCGTTAATGAACCTGATACTGCAGCTTGAAGGAAATCAGATTGGCACCCTTGCGCTATATGTCGATGGCCTGAATCAATATACGGATGAACATGCACGTTTACTCCAACTGCTCCATGGGCCCATTGCTATTGCCATGTCCAAAGCTCTGGAACATCAGGAAATTATTCGACTCAAGGACATGCTGGCTGACGACAACCGCTATCTCTATAACGAACTGCGATCCGTCTCGGGGGACGAGATCATTGGTTCTGATTTTGGTCTAAAAGCGGTGATGGAAATGGTCAGGCAGGTGGCCCACCTTAACAGCCCCGTGCTGTTGCTGGGGGAGACGGGTGCAGGAAAAGAGGTCATCGCCAATGCGATTCACCATTCTTCACCCCGCAAGGATGGGCCTTTTATCAAGGTGAACTGCGGCGCAATACCCGAGACTCTTCTCGACAGTGAGCTCTTTGGTCACGAGAAGGGCGCCTTCACCGGAGCGGTCGCTCAGAAAAGAGGGCGCTTCGAGCGGGCAGACAAAGGTACTATCTTCTTAGACGAGATCGGAGAACTGCCCTTGCAGGCTCAGGTGAAATTGCTGTATGTCATTCAAAAGAAAGAGATCGAGCGCGTGGGAGGGACAAGTGCCATACCGATGGACATTCGCATTATTTCGGCTACGCACCGAAATCTTGAGGAAATGATTGCCTCCGGGCGATTTCGCGAAGATCTCTGGTTCCGCCTCAATGTCTTTCCCATCACAATCCCGCCGCTCAGGCAGAGAAAAGAAGATATTCGGGCCCTGGTGCATCACTTCATCGAACGGAAGACCAAGGAGCTGAAGCTCAAGGAGAGACCTGTGCTTGGCTATGGTGCTATCGACAGGCTGGTCGCTTATGACTGGCCGGGCAACGTTCGGGAATTGGAAAACATGATTGAACGGGCCCTGATCCAGCACAGGGGAGGTGCGCTTTCCTTTGAGACGCTTTTACCTGTATCGCACTCCGGAGCCCGCAAGCCGCCGATTCAGGACTCAGGCGGGAATAGAGATCTGCCCCCACTGGACGAGATGACCGTACAGCACATAAGGCAAGCCTTGGAGATGGCTGGCGGGAAGATCAACGGGCCGGGAGGAGCTGCCCAAATCCTGCGGCTTCATCCAAATACGCTCCGAAACCGGATGAACAAGCTTGGAATTCCATACGGCAAAAAAAGCTGACAACCCCTAAGAAATCAGAGATGAACTGCCGCAACCGAAACAGCATTGGATCGCATACAGCCTCCAATCTCAGGGGAGGCGCCAAGAAGGTCGGGAGATCGGGGTGGAACGCATAAGCATGGAAAAGGGCGGCATTTTTACTACGATATAAATATACCTATCATAAAAAGAGGAAGGTGAATTATGAACTCGGTTGAACTTTCATTGATCGCTTTTGTGACCATATGTGGCGGTGCTCTGCTCGGCACGTTCATTCGCCCGTTTCTGTCCGATCATCATCTAAGCACTGATTCACGGGATGTGATGAAGCTGGGGACTAGCATGATCGCGACGATGGCTGCTCTTGTTCTTAGCCTGCTAATCTCCTCGGCAAAGGGTACATTTGACACGATTAAAAGAGGTGTCAACCAGTTAGCCGCGGATTTAGTCTTGATTGATAGCAACATGGCCCTTTACGGACCGGAGACGAGAGTAGCTAGGGATATTCTACGCCACAATGTCATTAACACGATCGAGAGAGTATGGCCGGGAGGGGAGAACACCATGGTATTGGAAAAGGTTGAAACGAAACACGCAATCGAAGATCTCAGTGGTCTCCGCTCGAAACTCCGGCACCTGTCACCGCAGAACAACGACCAGCGCCAGCTTCAGTCGGAAACCCTGCAGATTCTTGATGAAGCTAACGCAACACGCTTGCTCCTTATCCAACAGTTGGGGCAGCGGTCATTTCCGATGCCGATCTTTGTGCTGGTAGTTTTCTGGCTTACCATCATCTTCATCAACTTTGGCGTATTAACCCCTCGCAATACACCGGTGTTTGCGGTCTTGTTTGTCTGCGCGTTGGTGGCTGCGAGCGCACTCTATCTAATCCTGGAGTTGGATCAACCCTTCGGTGGGGTAATGCAGATTTCCAGTGCTCCGGTGCGTAACGCTCTCGCGAGTCTCGGCCAGTAGATCTGGGGCCGCTCCCACACGGGCTGTCGACAAGGCCCCGTCGGTCCTCGCTGGATTTCGCAAAGCCAGGATTCTAACGGATGTTCCCCTACAAAAA
>PMYY01000171.1:15288-15541 GCA_003170655.1 Nitrospiraceae bacterium | reverse complement strand
CTGTTTTCCGTGTCAGGACTGTGATGTTGCCAGGGGGCTTGATCGCCTGGGTCGCGTTCATCAGCATATTCCAGAGAACTTCTTCAATCTGAAGAGGGTCAGCATACAGGGCAGGCATATTTTCGCCGAGCTGAAGCTTTACCGTGATGCCTTCCAGTGTTTCCTGCAATGTTAACGCATCGACTGCTTCCCTTATGGTGGCGTTCACGTCGAATAGTGCAGGATTTATTGCCGCGTCTTTGGCGAAGGACAA
>PMYY01000171.1:0-15276 GCA_003170655.1 Nitrospiraceae bacterium | reverse complement strand
GTAAGCGGATTGTTGATTTCGTGGGCCAACCCTGAGGCGAATACCCCTATGGCAGCCAGTTTTTCGGCCCTGACGAGCAGCGACTGTTTTTCCTGCAACTCCTTTAAACTTCCGTCCAGCGACTCGAGCACGTTCTTGAGTATGATTTGCATGCTGTTGAAACTCCTGCAAAGGGAGGCAATTTCGTCATCTCCGGCTATATCGATCTCTGCGGAGAGGTCGCCCAAAGCTATCCTTTGAGCAGAGTCCTTCAGTTTTCTGATCGGAATTTCGATGCTCTGCGCCAGGTGCAGGCTGACGGCCGCACCTGATACGAGTATTATCACCGCTCCGTACAGAAGCAGGTCCGTCGCGCGGTCTATCGCTCCGTTTATCGCAGCTCTGTCCGGATGGTCTCCCGTTGTCCGACCAACAACAGCGGCATTCAGGCTCCCGCGTAAGCCGGTCAATTCCCCGTATACAAGAAATCCCATCACCGAGGTGAGGGCGACATAGAAGCCGAAGATGAGTATCAGTTTTTTCCGTATTGTCATGACGATCAGTGTTCAAGCTGACGCTCCGTTTATCATACCCCAAACCTATAGATTTGACTATGTTATAATTGCTCAATATGAAAGTGCCGGAAACATCGGCGATATAAGGAGAACTATCCATGCTGAAAGCTGGCATACGTGGCGGCATGCTCGACAGGCTGAGAAGGAAAGTTGCAAGCTGGAGCACAATGCCGGCCCTGACCGGTCCGGCTGAAGGCCCGCGGTCGAAAGACCGATATACAAGCCTGAAGACCAGGATCTTCCTCCTAATTGGCTCCCTGGTCTGCATCCCCATCGTCATTATTACCGTAATCAGCTATGTATGGCTTCAAAGCGCCCTGAAGGAAGACTTTAATAACCAGCTTAGAGGGAATATCGAGAGCACAAGGCAGTCCATAGATTTTTTCATCGAAGAGCGCATATCGGCCCTCAGGTTCCTCGCATCCTCAAATTCATTCGGCCAGCTGTCCGACGATAAATATCTCAACGATATTTTCATAAAATTTAAACGGGAATTCGGAGAACTCGTAGACTTGGGACTGATAGATTCCAACGGCGTGCAGTTCACATATTCGGGGCCTTACGACCTTAAGGGAAAGATATATTCCAACCAGGACTGGTTCAATGCAGTGGCCGTCAGGGGAGTTTATGTGAGCGATGTATTCATGGGTTATCGGAAGATCCCCCATTTCGCCATTGCGGTAAAAAAGGAACTGCCTGAAAAAGGCACATTCTGCATACTCAGGGCAACGATAGATATGGCGACCCTGAACCGGTCCTTATCTACATTTAATCTTAAGAGCAAGGACGACGCCTTCATCATTAACGGTGACGGGATACTTCAGACCCAATCGAGGTTCCACGGCAATGTACTCGAAAGGGTCAATATAGATGTGCCACATGCCAAGGATGCGGTTTCGCTCCATGAACTGCGACAAAACGACGGAACGCCATTCATCTTCGGGTTTACCACCATCAGGAATTCACCCTGGATCATGGGAGTGACTGTCACATCGACGGCACAGTCAAAGCTTCTCGGCCTGCTGACGAGCGACATCACCGCCATATACCTGGCGCTAGTTCTCATGGTTCTTGGTACCGTAGCAAATATGAGGATTACCGCTACTGTTGTGAACTGGATCAGGGAGGCCGAACTGGAACGTGAAGAGGCGATTGTTCAGACTCATCATACGGGCAGACTTGCTTCGATCGGCCGTCTGGCGGCAGGTGTTGCCCACGAGATCAATAACCCACTTGCTATCATCAACGAAAAGGCAGGGCTGATGAAGGATCTGATGCTTATGTCTGACGAGCCTCCGGACAAGGAGAAATTCTTGGGTTTGATCAAAGCAATTTCCGACAGTGTAAATCGCTGCCGTACTATCACACATCGGCTTCTAGGCTTCGCGCGGCGGATGGATGTGCAACACGAGGAGATCGATCTTAACGACACGATCAGAGAGGTAATCGAATTTCTGGACAAAGAAGTCCTCTATCGGAACATCAAACTTGATACGCNNGACGCTGTGCCGGACGGCGGTGTGATTGCTGTTTCGACAGAAGTGAAGGGCCGGGACATGGTAAGGGTCACTATCATGGACAACGGACAGGGCATTCCTAAGGACACTATCAAAAATATCTTCGAACCATTCTATACAACTAAGGGTAAGGGCAAAGGTACAGGTCTCGGGCTTTCGATATCCTATGGCATAATAAAGAGGCTTGGTGGCGACATATCGGTCGAGAGCGAAGTGGGTGAAGGTTCGACGTTTTATGTCGAATTGCCGATTCGGACTGTGGGGCAATAAGGAGGTAGTTATGGCGCGAGCGAAAGTACTTCTGGTAGACGACGAGGTCGAATTTGCATCGACCCTTTCAGAGAGGCTCAATATAAGGGGTTATGACACGAGTGCCGTATACTCGGCCGATGCCGTCCTTAACAAGGTGCGGAGCGATATTCCGGATGTGGTCATCCTTGATCTGAAGATGCCCGGAGCCAGCGGGCTTGATATTTTGAAGGCGATCAAGCAGTTCAACCCCTCTATAGAGGTAATCCTGCTGACGGGGCACGGCTCTGAACAATGCACTGCCGAATGTGAGTCGGGCGGAGCCTTCGATTACATGATGAAACCGGTCGAGATAGATAGCCTGACTGAAAAAATAGAGATGGCACTGGGGAAGAAACAGAAATGAAGGACTTGCGCCTATCTTTCATAAACAGGATCCTCTCCAGCTACACACATGAGGTCAGGAACTATCTGGCCATCATCAAGGAGACCAACGGCCTGATGAAGGACGTGATACAAATCGGCAAGTCACGTGCGGTGGAGGCCAAGCAGTTTCTTGGCTTCATAGGGTGCGTCGAAGACCAGATAGAAAGGGCTGCCGCGATCACCGACTATCTCCATCGTTTCGCGCATCGCATGGATTGCGAGCGTACCGCGGTGAGCATCAATGAGCTTATAGAGGAACTCGTTGCCCTTATGACGCGTCTTGCATATCGGAGGCGCATAGCGTTCGAAAAGGAACTCCGCGGAGGCTTGCCGTCTACGGTTATGAATCCGATACTCTTCCACTATCTGCTGTTCTGTATTATAGACAGCAGGATGTCTTGCCTGGATAGAAACGGTATTGTCCGAATTGCTACTTCTTTTTCAGAGGGGCGGCTCCGCATAAATGTGTCATCAAAGGGCGATGTCTTGCAAGACGGTGCTGCTGAGTTGTGCCGCAATGAAGAGATAAACGGCCTTGCGGCTGAACTCGGGGCAGAGATCTCGAAAGATGGAACTGATATGGTAATCAAAGTGCCTATTATGGCGTAAATACACCATATATTATCTTGAATTGACAAGCTCGTGAAAACGCATCGCCATTTCCGCCCCTTTCGCCTCTTCNNTCGTGCTTAAAGAAAACGAAAGCCCTCTCCCATTTTTGCGCAAGGATTCTTGATTTCCATTTTGACAGATCATCATCCGTATAATCAGTATGGCGCAGGCGCAGATACCCCCACGGCGCTGTACTGATGATATCACCTGCCGGGTTCTCATCCGTATCCGAGATGCACAGGCTGAATTTTCTTCCACGAAGGAGGTCCAAGATTTCAACAGCCAGCCACGATGTGCTACGGAACTCGAATGCGCAGGACATATTGCCCGGAATCAGAGCGAGAAAACTTTCCAGAGCAGTGCGGTCTGCATGAAAACTCCTGGGAAGCTGGAAAAGAACCGGCCCCAGTTTTGCACCAAGGACTGACAGCGAGCTGAAGAGATATTCGGTCTCATTGCCAGCGTTTCTTAACTGCTTCATATGTGTTATGATCTGAGGCGCCTTGAGCGCGAAAACAAAATCTTCAGGGACCTGTTCTGCCCAAGCTGCTAGGACACTCTCTTTGGGCATGTGATAAAAGGTGTTATTGATCTCTACGGTGCTGAGACGGTCCGAATAGAAGCGAAGCATTTTCTTGGGCGAAATCTTATCAGGATAGAATATTCCTTTCCATTCCGCGTAGCCGTAGCCGCTCGTGCCGACGTAGATTTTCAACGGCTCACTCCACCTTCAGGACCTTCGCCCCACGTATCTTCCTCTGTTTAAGCTCCAGAAGCGCCCTGTTTGCATCGAGAAGCCCATATTCCTGGATTTCCGGCCGAATCGGGATTTCCTCTGCAATACGGAGAAATTCCTCCACGTCCTTTCTGGTAACATTTGCCACGCTCCTTATCTCCTTCTCCATCCAAAGGTCTCTCGGATAATCAAGATTGAGCAAGTATTCCTTGTCGACATCTTCTTTCCTGATGGCATTGATGACCATCCTGCCGCCGCGTTCAAGATGTTGCAGTGTATCGACAACGGGCCTCCATGCGGGGGTTGTGTCGATTGCGCAATGGAGTTTTTCGGGCGGAGCGTCTCCAAAATCGCCTGCCCAGTAGGCGCCCAGTTTAAGAGCGAATTTCCTCTCATCTTCAGTCCTTGAAAAGACGAATAGGCGAGAATCCGCGTAGGTATGCAGTGCAACTGCCAGAACGAGGTGGGCCGAGGCCCCGAAGCCGATGAGTCCTAGGGTTTGACCGTTCTTCAATCCAGTCAGGCGCAGAGATCGGTAACCTACTGCACCCGCGCACAGGAGCGGCGCCGCTTCTGCATCCGAGAATATTTCAGGGATTGCGTATGCGAAATCTTCGGATACTGTCGTGTATTCGGCATAGCCTCCGTTTGTATCTCTGCCGGTTGCAGAAAAGTCCTCGCAAAGATTATCTCTGCCTTGCAGACAGAAGCCGCACTTGCCGCACGTCGAATGTATCCAGGCTATGCCGATCCTGTCACCGATGCGAAACTTGTTCGCGCTAGAACCCCATGCTTCGACTTTGCCCACGATCTGATGCCCCAAAATTACAGGCAATTTCGGCGGAGGTGTCCTGCCCTCTATCTCGTCGAGTTCGGTATGGCAGACACCGCAGGCGGATACTCTAACCAGGATTTCTTTATCACCGGCAACGGGTACCGGCATTTCGGCAAGCTCGAGCGGTTCTGTTTCCTTGGAGAGGTCGCACATTCTTTTCAAGATCATTGCCTTCATTCCGATATTGCCTCCGTCTATTATCAGATTATTATACTCCTGTATGGGCGGTTCGCGAACCGCCCATATCCCAATCAAGCAGTCTCTTTTGTCCTTCGAGATTTCTTGTATCGGGAATATCCTGCGATACTTCAAGTGTTCCTTTATAAATACGGGACGAATCTCTTATCGCAAAATAGCGGATATGCAGAAACCTTTCATTCGTCTGGATCCAGAATTCGGCAGCATCTTTTTTACACACAAACGACGTAAAGCCTCGCCTTTCAGTCGGGTATGTAAGCTTGCGCTACGATGTTGCAAAAGAGATGGAGGGAGGTCCTCCGGAGTCGCTCTATAGGGAGAGGCTTCAAACCAAACTCAAGCTGATTGGGTCAAAGCTCCGGTGGTGAGCGTTGAGGAAAAGTCGCACTAGATGCGGCAGGTGTGGATCAAGAACGTGACCGCGAAAGAGACTGGAGGTGGAATTTCTCCGGCCCACTCGGCCGTATTTTTGATTTATGATTTGACAAGCTAGCGTAAATATTTATAGATGAGCATGGAGAATATCAAGTCCTTTCAGGCAGGACTTCAATGTGATCTAAGCGGCTGCTTTTTATATAAATATTTTAAGAAGTACACCCTGTTACAGAAATAATTGTCTGTATGGAGTATACTTTAGATAATTTACAGATGACTCAACCCCGGAAGGAGAGAATATGTCGGAGAAATGCCAGATTTGCAAGGGGACCAATTATTACGACAGCAAGGAAAGTTGCCAGTATTGCGACGGCACGTCATTTATAGGAGTTCGACCGTGCACGAAATGCAAAGGCGGCAACATAGTCCTGCGCAAACCCTGTCCTGTCTGTAATCCCAAAGGGGAGTTACCGGATAAACAACGTATTATCCGGTAGTGCAAAGAAAGGCGTCGACGATTCAACAATTCTCAGCGGGGACTCATTTGGATATTACGAAGATTGCGTTAAGTGCCAGGAGATTCGGTATAAAGCTAATCTCCTGGTGCTCTCCCAGATAGTGTCTCGCCAGTATCCTTAAGTTTTTGTTGGCGCAGTAATTCTCGAAGTCGTGGATGCTCAGGAAGTGCAGGTTGGGAGTAGAGTACCACTGGTTCGGCAAAGATTCAGTTACCGGCGCCCTGCCATGGAAAAAAACGTCGATGCGTGCTTTGTAGTAAGCGAAATTCGAAAACCCAACGATAACATTTTGTCCGACGCGAAGCGCCTCATTCAGGACGAACTCTACTTTAATAGCCTCCTGCAGGCTCTGGTTAAGTATAATATAATCGAATGACTTATCGGGGTATTCCGACAGGCCCGTGTCTATGTTACCGTGAAAAACGCTTACACCCCGTGCTACGCATTTGTAGATTTGCTCGTCGGAAACCTCTATTCCCTGGACTCTCGCGTTTTTGCCGGTTGCAAGTAGCTGCATCAGGGAGCCGTCGCCGCAGCCCAGGTCGAGGACCCGTGAACCCGGCTCGACGATGTCGTAAATGATATTGTGACCAAGTTGGACGTTCTCAGATTTCATATAGATCGGGTTCTCCGGTTCCGTAATATAGCCGGTTCAGGAAGTGGCGGATAAGCATCGTTTCTTCCTCAACTTCAAGCAGGAAGGCGTCATGCCCGTAAGTGGATTTTATCTCGATGTACGTGGCGTCCATGTGCCTCATCTTGAGCTTGCGTACGATCTCCTGAGACTGATAGGGCGGATAGAGCCAGTCGGACTGAAAGGCGATTACGAGAAAGTGGACATCGATGTTAGTTCCCGCAGGGATGAGGTTCTGTCCCGAAAGGTCGAAATAGTCTATGGCTTTGGTTATATATAGATAGGAGTTTGCGTCGAAGCGTTTGACGAAGCTGTCACCCTGGTACCTAAGGTATCCCTCGACCTCGAAGTCCGTCTGAAACCCGTAGCTGTAATCTTTTTCTTTCAGTTTCCTCGAAAACTTGGTCTCCATCGACTTGTCGCTCATGTAAGTGATATGGCCTATCATGCGCGCGATGGCGAGCCCGCGCTCGGGCCGGGATTTGCCGTAATATTGCCCGTGGTTCCAAGCGGGGTCTGCCATTACAGCCTGGCGGCCCACCTCGTTAAATGCGATCTGCTGCGGCGAATGCTTCAGAGCAGTTGCTATGGGGATGGCGGAACGTATCATTTTCGGACGGGCTGCTACCCATTGCAGGGCCTGCATTCCGCCCATGGAGCCGCCGATAACGCACAATAATTTATTGATACCGAGATGGTCTATGAGGTGCCTCTGCGCATTGACCATATCGGCAATGGTAATGACCGGAAAATCGAGGGCATAGGGTTCGCCTGTCTCGGGATTTATGGAGGACGGACCTGTGCTTCCCTTGCAACCACCGATGACATTTGAGCAGATTACAAAGTATTTGTTAGTGTCGAGGGCCTTTTCCGGACCGATCATATCATCCCACCAGCCCGGTTTATCGTCGCCCTTGTGGTAACCCGCAACGTGGGCGTCTCCGGAAAAGGCATGGAGCGCAAGAACGGCATTGCCGCGGTTTTGATCCAGCTCTCCATATGTTTCGTACGCCAGAGTAATTGGCCCAAGCTTCTGTCCTGACTCGAGCACCATCTCGTCAGGGGGGGCGGCAAAGGTGAAATATTTGGTCTCGACAATTCCTATGCTCTGCTTCTTCAACCCAGGAACTCCTGAAAAAGCCATGTGGACAGATAACGTTCGCCTGTGTCGGGGAGCAGTACAACTATGGTCTTATCTTTCGATTCCGCTCGCTTCGCTATTTCAAGTGCCGCCCACATGGCGGCGCCGCTGGAAATGCCGGCAAAGATGCCCTCCATGCGTGCCAGTTTTCGTGCCATATCACCGGCATCGTCATTGGCAACCTTTATTACTTCATCATAAATCGTCGTATTGAGGACCTCAGGAACAAAGCCAGCCCCGATGCCCTGAATCTTGTGTGGGCCGGGCTTTCCGCCAGAAAGCACCGGAGAATCAGCCGGCTCGACGGCGACTATTTTTACGGACGGTTTTCTTTTTTTCAAAACTTCGCCGACGCCGGTGATCGTCCCTCCAGTGCCGATGCCTGCAACAAAGAAATCCACGGCACCCTCGCTGTCGGTCCATATTTCTTCCGCGGTGGTCCTGCGGTGAATCGCCGGATTGGCGGGATTCTTGAACTGCTGGGGCATGTAACTCTTCGGGTACTCCTTCAGTAGTTCCTCAGCTTTGTCTATAGCCCCGCGCATCCCCTTCGGTCCTGGCGTCAGGACTACCTCGGCCCCTAGGATTTTCAGCAGCTGGCGTCTTTCGAGGCTCATCGTTTCCGGCATTGTAAGGACAAGCTTGTATCCTTTCGCCGCGCATACAAACGCGAGCGCGATGCCGGTATTACCGCTCGTAGGCTCTATTATGACCGTGTCTTTATCGACAAGGTCCTCTTTCTCGGCGGTCTCGATCATAGAAACACCGATGCGGTCTTTCACGCTCGAGAGCGGATTGAAGGACTCAAGCTTTGCAACAACGGTCACGGGCAATCCCACAACTAGCCGGTTTATCTTTACCAGCGGAGTATTGCCGATAGTCTCAGTTATGTCCCGAAAAATTCTCACGCTATCTCCTCATATAACAGGTGACCGGACTTATGATGAAGCTTTGTCCAATGCCTGCTCGATGTCGACGATGATATCGTCGATGTGTTCTATGCCGATAGAAAGCCTTATGAAATCAGGCGTCACACCTGTCGCAAGCTGTTCTTCGGGCGAAAGCTGCTGGTGAGTTGTCGTCGCTGGATGGATCGCAAGGGTCTTTGCGTCTCCTATATTGGCGAGATGAGATGTGAGTAACAGCGATTCTATGAATTTGCGCCCAGCCTTGACGCCTCCCTTGATGCCGAACCCGATAATGGCGCCTGCGCCCTTCTTTAAGTATTTTGCCGTGCGCTCTTTTTCCGGGCTTGAATCGAGTCCTGGGTAGTTGACCCAGCTGACCTTCATATTTTTTACAAGATATTGTGCTACTGTCAGCGCATTCTCGCAATGTCTCGGCATCCTAAGGTGAAGCGTTTCAAGCCCCTGAAGGAACAAGAAGGAATTGAACGGGGAGAGGGCAGCGCCAAGGTCCCTCAGAAGCGTGACCCTGGCTTTAATGATATAGGCGATATTTCCGACCGGTTTCAATGCCTCGACAAAATCTATGCCATGATAGCTGGCATCCGGTCCTGCGATCAGCGGAAACTTCCCGGTGGTCCAGTCGAATTTACCCGAATCCACGATCAACCCGCCGATAGAGGTGCCATGGCCCCCAATGAATTTGGTCGCTGAATAGACAACGATGTTGGCGCCGAAATCGATCGGCCTTAGCAGATAAGGCGCTACAGTATTGTCGACTATGAGCGGTAACCCAGATTTTTGCGCAAGGGCCGAGAGCGCTTCTAGGTCCGCCACATCGAGTTTTGGGTTACCTATGGATTCGACGTAGATACACTTGGTCTTTGTCGTGATGGCCTTTTCGAAGGCAGCGAGGTCGTTCGATTTAACTACATTAACCTTGATGCCGAGGCGCGGAAACGTATAGTGAAACAGGTTATAAGTGCCGCCATAAAGATTGTCCGCTGACACTATCTCATCGCCCGCCTGCGCTATGTTAAGCAATGCAATAGTTATAGCCGACTGCCCGCTTGCAACGGCGAGTGCACCAACACCCCCGTCGAGGAGGGCCATCCTCTTTTCTAGGACATCAGTTGTAGGATTCATCAAGCGCGTGTATATATTGCCGAATTCCTTTAGGCCGAAGAGATTTGCCGCGTGTTCGGTGCTCTTGAACTGGTATGAGGTGGTTTGGTAAATGGGCACCGCTCGCGAACCTGTAGTAGGGTCCGGCTCCTGGCCGCCGTGAAGCGCCAGTGATTCAACCTTGAGTTGGCTGTCTATCTTGCTCATATTTTCCTCCTCCGGGGGTAACTGCTGCATTTATATTATTAAGCGGAATTTCAATTGCTTAAACTGAAAGAAGAATTATTCCTAAACTACTTTTTGAAGTATACAAGGTTATGATGAAGATACAAAGGACCTTGAACAACATATCCTCAACAACTTCCACCCCATATTTCAGAAGGGCGGGGTTATCCAATGTCCCGCTTGACAACTGAATGCTGCGTTTAATACACTGTGCATATGCACAAAAAAGAAAGATGGAGGTCTGAATGTGAAGGTATGTTTTCCCACCCAGAATAATGAGGGCATCGATAGCACGGTATTCAACCATTTCGGGTCGGCGCCGTCATTTGTTGTAGTTAATGTTGCGACAAAAGAGGTCACTGCGATCAACAACAAAGATCTGCAACATTCGCATGGAGCGTGCAATCCGCTAAAGGCGCTCAGCGGCTAGAGCATAGACGCTATTGTTGTCGGAGGTATTGGAGCCGGAGCGTTAAATAAGCTGAATCAGTTGGGAATTGCGGTTTATAAGTCCATGGCGCCTACGATTGCCGAGAATGTGCGGGTGTCCTTTCGGGAAACTGAAGGGGCACATTTTCAAGCCGTCGGGTATACCGATGAGTCAGCTGGAACATATCACAATCTACGGGGACGAACTCGAGGTACTGAGCCTCTGCGACTTTGAGGACATGACCCAGGAAGAAGCCGGAAGGAAAATGGGAGCGTCGCGTGGCACCGTACGCCGCCTTTTGATGAGCGGCAGGAAGAAACTCGTCGAAGCCGTTGTCTCAGTGAAGGCCCTAATCTTTGAACCTGAAACAAATATGCAGAACTAATCAGAGATTATTCGAATAAAGATCGCCTGCCGTTCAGCGAGGGGCAGGGATGGAAAAGTTATTTTACAATTCTAAGGTTTATTTAACATGTATGTTTGAGATGAAAGGTGATTGAGATTATGATATTTCCATCGAATTGCTGGAAGAGGTAATGAAGAATGGGTTCGCTCGAAAATAATCTGCAGAAATTCCTGTCTAAGGAGGAACGGTCATGGCCCAGGTTAAAGTGCAACTATTTTACCGAATGCTCAGATGTACATGGAAATCGATGGCCATGCAAAATAGTTGATATCAGCCACCGGGGTCTGGGTATCGTTTTGAGTGGGCGCTTCGCAAAGGAGAAACATTGAGTATTGTCGACCCGCAAACAAAAGCCATTGTAGTATGGATCGAGATCGGCAGGGCTGGTCTCAGGGTCTGCAACTAATGATTGTTTCCCAGAAGGCGTAGTCCTGTCTTGAAAAAATCATTTCTGTAGGGGACACAATATTGGACGGTGCCTGACATTGGCGGTATCTTCAGGTCTATGACGGCCCCCCGAATGAACTTATGCTTTGATATTATGCTGATTCCCCCGCTGGAAATATCGCCGATCAAACCTTTATAAATATTAGCACCGACAATAAACTTGATTTTCCTGCATATGGGCGATCGCGGGTATTCTCTTTTTTCGTCAGAATGATGAGTCTGGTTTTCCATGGTCTCGGCCGCCCTTCAGGGTCTTAACACAAGTATGACAACAAACAGTGGCAATTCCAAATCAGTCCCGGCTGCTTCACGCGCCGCATTGCCGTCTCAAAACGAGGATTTATCTGCAAGCCTGTTTTTGATGTTGAGCAGATGACTCAGCAATTGATCCGTCGGAATTGGCGTATCGCGGGACTGCCGACCACCGAAATAATTGTTACTCCTCGAACCCGTATTTCTTAAGTTTCCGCCAGAGTGAAACGCGGTCGATGCCTAGGGTTTGTGCCGCGATAGTCTTGTTGCCACCGACTTCTGTTAGCACCCAATTAATGTAATCCTTCTCTTGGTCTTCCAGCGATGGTATCTTGCCTTCCTTTTTTCGGAATATCTTTATGTTCAGTTCCTTTAGGTCATCAGGAAGATTGGCTATCTCGATGGCAGTTCCATTTGACAGGGCCACACCCCGTTCAATGATGTTTTCGAGTTCACGCACATTGCCGGGGAATTCGTAATTCATCAGGAGCTCTATGACTTCTCCTGATATTTCGGTGACCGGCTTCTTCATCAGCGCAGCGTATTTATTAAGGAAATAGTAGCAGAGCAGGGGTATGTCATCCATGCGCTCGGAGAGCGGAGGAATACGAAGGGAGACAACATTCAGCCTGAAATAGAGGTCCTGCCTGAAATTACCAGACTTTATGGAGTGCTGTATGTCCCTGTTAGTCGCAGCGACGATGCGAACATTGACCTTTATTGTTTGGGTGGCGCCCACGCGCAGAAGCTCTTTTTCCTGGATGACCCGCAGCAGCTTCACCTGCATCGAAGGCGACATCTCGGTGACTTCATCGAGAAGCAGCGTTCCCTGTGAAGCCATTTCGATCAGGCCGTTCTTCATTGTCAATGCCCCGGTGTAGGCCCCTTTTTCGTGGCCGAAGAGCTCATTGGCAAGCAGTTCTTCGTTGAATGCGCCGCAGTTGATCGCAAAGAAAGGTCCGTCCGCCCGCAGGCTGTTCAGATGGAGGAAACGCGCGAAGAGCTCCTTTCCCGTGCCGCTTTCGCCGCTCAACAGAACATTGCAATCCGTAGGGGCAATCTGCTTGGCAGTCTCGAGAAGTCTCAGCATGCCGGGGTCCTGCGTAATTATCTTCACCTTGCCCTGGTAGGTCTCAATCTGCTCCCGCAACTGCTTATTTTCACGCTTCAGCATGACCTTTTCAACTGCTTCGCTGACTACTTTCCGTGCTTCATCAAGCTTGTAAGGCTTAGCAATGTAATAGAAAGCTCCATGCTTCATCGCCTCGACGGCCGATTCAAGCGTCGCGTATCCTGTGATCATGATAACTTCGGTTTCAGGATAGAGTTCGCGGCATTTCTTCAGTATCTGCATACCGTCGACCTTCTCCATTCTGAGATCGGTGAGGACGACATCGAAACTCCGCTCTTCCAGCAAGGTAATCGCGTTGGCTCCGCTCTGGGTGCTGGTCACCTCATAGCCTTCCTTTTTCATGACATGCTCTAGATTCCTGAGGGCAACACGCTCATCGTCGACGATCAATACCCTGGCTGAACTCAGCATTCGATCATTACCTCCTGCCTGCCTGGCGGCTACAATTTTTTACCGGGTGAAACATTTCCTTGCTTTTGAGGTACGGGCAGCCTGATTAAAAAAGTAGTGCCTCTGTCCACCTCGCTATGCGCCCCGATACAACCGCCATGCTCCTCGATAATCTCGTGCACAATCGACAGTCCTAGCCCCGAACCTTTGCCCACATCCTTTGTCGTGAAGAATGGGTCGAATATTTTCCCGATTATCTCCTGGGGGATGCCTATGCCGGTATCTGTTATCTTGACATATACTGCTTCACTATCACCCAAACTCGGAAGCATGTTTGCGCATTCTTCGGAAAGATAGGATTCATAGTTCTCCAGCTTGCCCTGCGACGTTTTTCGAGCGCTTATCTCTATCCTGCCTTCCTCTTCGACAGCTTGGATCGCGTTCTTTACGAGGTTCAGGAATACCTGTTGCATCCTTTGCTTGTCGGCGAAGATGCTGATGTCTGCCGGTATGTCCGTGACGATCTCCACTTTCGGCGGTATCTGGCCCTTGACGAAACGGATAGTTTCCAAAACAAGGTTTTCAAGGCTAAGGTCCTCACGCTTGAATTCCTTTGTCCTCGAGAATTCCAGGAGCGACCTGACGATATTCTTGGCCCTGTCAGCCTGGTCATCGATCTGGGACAGAAGTTCGCGCCTGTATTCGGGGTCGAGCTCATCCATCTCTTCGGAGAGAATCTGGCATGATGTTGATATGTTCGACAGGGGGTTGTTGAGTTCATGTGCCACTCCGGAAAGGAGCGTTCCCAGGGAGGCCAATTTTTCGGACTGGACAAGGTTTCTCTGGCGCATTTCGAGCTCTTTGATCATCTTGTTGAAGGCATCGGCAAGGGAGACGATCTCCTGGTCACTCGAATCCATGGCGATGGTGCTGAATTTACCGTCAGCTATAGATTTCATCGTCCACTCCAGCGATTTGAGAGGCTTTACAACGATTCTTGACAGTATCTGCCCGATGGCCACACCTGCGAGAGAAAGGAATGCTATTACGTAGAATAGGTATCGACCGGCTTGTCCGAGCAGGCTCTGCAGTCGCTCGCGCTCGATTTTAGAGATGCTCTCCGCAATTGTAATAATCTCTTTACCTTTTTCCCTGATCGCTTTTTCCGCAGCCGACCTTTGGGGAGTGGGCTTTTTATCGAGAGATGCGAACTGCTCCATAAGGCTCCTGTAGGTATTGAGGCCGTCCCGCATTGTATAGAGCTGACGTGTCACGGCGAGGTTCTCGTATTCCTCGATATTTGCCTCAAATATCTCCTTGGCCTTGGCCACATACCGGAGGTTTTCCTGATAATCTTCAGTCTGCCCATAGAGGATGAAGTTTTTTTCGAAGCGTCGAATTTCCAGTGTCGTATCGAAAAGCTCAGTGATGACAGTGCTGAAGACTATTTTCTTTTCGAGGAACATAAGTGTCATAAAGGTAAAGACCGCCATGCCGATCATGACTGCTACAGCTGCATAATAGCCGACGATTATTTTTTGCCTGATGCTGGTCCGGTATTTGACCATACGATAATTCTATCACTAGCTATTGCAAATAGCAACGGGCCTACGATTCATGCAACACATTATCCGAAGTCGGCGCAATGCTTGATTAGCCGCGACTAATGGCTTCCCGACCGGGGCGACGTTTCATATTGAAGCAAAGCAGGGTGCTGGGCAATGAAGGAGAGCCATTATTTCAAGGTTTTTCAACGGAAATTAAAACGGGCACGATAAATGCTTAATTTGAGGATATATCACGATGTATAAGCCGGCAGCTGGGAACCGATCCACAGCTGACGTAGATGCAAAAAGGAGGCATAACATGAAAGCACTTGGCAAGAAAATCGAGAATATGTTTGTAGCTATTACCTTCGCCGAAGTGGGTGAATTCGAGACCGCACGAGAATACTTGCGGGAGGAAGAGAGGCCGAGGCAGTTTGACCGTGTCGTCTCGACCGTGAGGCCGAGAAAGGAACTCAAGGCTCCGGGTTTGCAAAGGAGGTAGTGGCTAAGGTGTTGGCAAGGGTAAGTATTTGTGTAATAATGTAATCAATGAGTTTTTTTAAGAAGGGTGAGGATAAGCTACAGACAGCTGCTATCGACGACCTGAAGCAGAAGATCGAAG
>PMYY01000208.1:11561-32102 GCA_003170655.1 Nitrospiraceae bacterium | reverse complement strand
TTTTTGTAGGGGAACATCCGTTGTAAAACGACTTCATCGGCATCGCTGAGGGATGAGGTGTTCACCAAGTACACATTCCGGTCTCCTTATGCTATAGTTTTGTCATGGAAGAAAAAAATGCCCATCGGATGTTCTCGCTCCAGTTTGTGAACGGAGAAACTTAAGGTGGCAAAATGGATAGTTTGAACATCGGCGACAAGCAAATCAAGGAGCTTTGCAAGAGCGAGGATCGGTTTCACGTGCTATTCAACAGCATAACGGATGCTGTACTAGTGCACTGGGTTGAGACTGATGATACTAGAGGCACTTTTATCGAAGTTAACGATGTGGCTTGTCATCTATTGGGCTACACACGGGAAGAACTGCTGGGCATGACACCATCTGATATTGACGAACCCGATTCGGACGTTGATGTGGCGTCTATCACAAAGAGGCTCGAGTTCGGCAAGAACGTTCTTTTTGAACAGACCCATGTTTCCAAGGATGGACGGCGCATACCGGTAGAGATCAATAGTCGAGTATTCACTATAGCTGGACGGCCTGCCGTCATGTCGCTGGTTCGAGATATTAGCGAGCGAAAGATGGCAGACGAGGTTCTGCACCGCACCCAGTTTGCGGTTAATACTTCGAGGGATGCCGTTTTTTTGGTAAGACGCGATGCCGGTCTGGCTTATGTCAACGCTGCTGCGTGCCAGTCTCTGGGATATACAAAGGAAGAACTTCTGTCGCTGACTGTATTCGATTTCGACCCGGAGATTCCGAGGGAAAAGTGGGATCACGATTGGGAGCAGAACAGCCATGTGGAATCCTATTTGATTGAGACAATGCATCTGACGAAAAATGGACATCGTTTTCCTGTTGAGATAGCTATCAATCCGATCAGGTTCGGAGGAGAGGAATATCGCTTTGCCTATGCGCGAGACATTACGGTTCGCAAGGAGGCTGAGCTGTTGCTGAAGGAGAGTGAACTCAAGTTTCGCACAGTGGTTAAGAATGCGCAGGCGATCATATTTATTTTGGACGATAACGGTGTGTTCCTTCTATCGGAGGGGCAGGCGCTCGCAAAGATAGGTCTCCAGCCTGGGCAAGTAGTAGGCATGTCGGCTTTTGAGCTTTATAGGGACAATCCAGAGGTGCTTGAAGCCGTGAGAAAAGCGCTCAACGGCGAGTTGACTCGAATTACCAACGAAGTCCACGAAGTAGTCCTCGATGTAGTCTGCTCTCCTTATTGCAATGCATCAGGCAACCGATCCGGGGTCATCGGAATCGCGATCGATATTACGGACCGCATTCGGGCGGAGGAGGAAAAGAATGCGCTCCAGGCGCAACTGCTGCAGGTGCAGAAGATGGAATCCGTGGCTCGTCTTGCAGGCGGCGTGGCTCACGATTTCAACAACATGCTTTCAGCCATACTTGGCCATGCAGAGCTGGCGATGATGCAGTGCACCTCGTCGGAACCGATCAATACCCATCTTAAGTCAATCGAAAAGTCCGCCCTCCGTTCCGCTGAGCTCATCCGGCAATTGCTGGCCTTTGCCCGCAGGCAGACCGTGGCGCCTAAAGTCTTGGATTTAAACGACAGAGTCGCCGGTACGCTCAAGATGCTCCGGCCGCTGGTCGACGAGGACGTTGATCTAGTCTGGATGCCGGGCGCGGGCTTGTGGCCGGTCAAGATTGACCCATCCCAGATTGACCAGCTACTGGCGAATCTTTGCGTCAANNGACGAGGCATATTGCGCCGTTCATCCGGGCTTTATCTGCGGTGAATATGTGATGCTCGCGGTGAGCGACGACGGCTGCGGCATGAGCAAAGAAGTACTTGACCACCTTTTCGAACCTTTCTTCACCACCAAAGAGGTGGGAAAGGGAACGGGACTTGGGCTGGCCACCGTGCACGGCATTGTCAAACAAAACGATGGATTCATCAACATCTACAGCGAACCCTACAAGGGCTCAACATTCAAGATCTACTTGCCCCGGTTCATCGGAGAAGCCAGGGAACTAAAGGGTGAGAGTACGGTAGAAGTGCCTAAAGGCAACGGCGAGACGGTGCTGCTGGTGGAGGACGAGGCCGTAATCCTGAACGTGGGCAAGGAGATGCTGGAAGGGTTGGGCTACACGGTGCTGACTGCCGGCACGCCAGAGGAGGCGCTCCGCCATGCTAAAGCTCATGTCGCTGAGATAGATCTGCTGATCACCGACGTGATAATGCCAGAGATGAACGGTCTGGATCTGGCCAATTTGATCAGTGACATCAAGCCGAGGCTAAGATGTCTTTTTGTCTCCGGTTACACAGCCGACCTCATCGCTCACCATGGCATGTTGAACGAGGACGTATGCTTCCTTCAGAAACCTTTCTCCATACGGGGTCTAGCGTCTAAGGTGCGTGAGTCCCTGGAACAGAAATAGGAGCGAGGTATTATCGACCGATGGCTAAGCAACGCATAACATTGCTGCCCCCCTAAGGATTTGCGGGGTACACCTGAAAATTGCCAATGTTGTAAGTGCCAGGAATTTGGTGATTTACGAAAAGCTGCACACCGTGATTCTTGCCGTCCGGCAGCAATGCCAATATGATTCCACCGATCATGGCGAACAGCATCCCAGGCCAGTTCGGCAAGATTTTCTTAAAGAGAAGGGCGATAAGCAATGTGATGAGGGCAACTGCCAGGACATATAAGTTAGNNTGCAGTGAAACCGAGGATAACGGAATGCGAGATAAATTTACGAGTGATCCGAGCCTAGCCAATCCCAGCCCTATATGGAATAGCCCGACGAGGAATGTAAGCGTCAGGACCATCTGATGTATTCCGGACTTGATGGCGTTGCAAATCTGCTAACCGTCGTGAGAACGACAATTGATATGGCGGTAGTCGGTCCTGATAACGGATTGAACAACGAACCGAAGGATGCGGCAATGACGACCGGAACTATTGCCGAATAAAGACCATATTCCCAGGAGGCAATCCGGCGATGATCGCAAAGGCGACCCCTTGCTGGAGTAAGATGACCGCACCCGTGATCCGGGCTATGATGTCGGCGCGTGCGGTGCGGCGGCTCACCATAGGCGACCAGCTACGAAATGGGAAAATGCGTTCGAGTGGAATTCCGAAAAGGAGTCACATGTCGGGTTTTTTTCATTGCTCATCATATTTTTATTATGGCACCTAAAAAAACAAAGCATTCTGAAGGTCGAAAGCGCTCCGGCGCAGACTTCCATCATGTTTAAACATATCTGTACGCGTGAATCTTCAGCGGTGGACTACAGATTCCTTAATAAAATGCAGATAATATCCGGTTTGTAGTAAAATATTCAAGGAATAGTTGAGAGTGGAGCTGTCTATATTGACTGGGATAAAAAGAATATTATGTGTCGATGACGAGCCTGCCAATCTGAAACTTCTGGAGGCCGTGCTGGCGCCGAGGGGCTATGAGATTGTAAAGGCACACAATGGCAGGGAAGCTCTCGAACAGATAGCGGTGCTGAAGATTGATCTTGTTCTCCTCGACGCTATGATGCCTGAAATGAACGGCTTCGAGGTTTGCAGGGTCATAAAGAATAGCGACCTATATCGCAATATTCCCGTCATCATGATTACAGCACTGACCTCAAAGAAGGACCGGATACAGGGGATTGAGGCCGGGGCTGAGGACTTCATCTCGAAACCTTTCGATCAGGCCGAAGTTGTGGCGAGGATCAAGATGCTGCTCAGGATGAAGGAACTGAATGACAGTTTGAATTCAGCCTATGCCAATATAAACAATTTGATTACATTCGGAGAGAGCATTGTAAAAGTTTTCAATCCGCTTTCCTTTGATTTCATGTCCAAGATCGACAGCATAGTCGAGCAGATCATCCGGAAGGACCCCGAGACGGACGATAAACCGCAAGTGGTGGTAGTCGGCCTGTTCGATGAGCGGAGCAGTGCCTGGCGATGGCACCGATATGAATTTACCCCGCTCGGAATGAACAGATCCGAGTTACGCCGGGACATTCAACGCAAAATCCCGCTGCCCGAGAAAGGCAAATCTGCGACCATTATATGCAACGCAGAGGATATGTCGAGTGCTGAGATGAGGCCCTTTGCAGGGATTGTAGAATTGTTTGACATGGCTTCAAATAATATGTTCCTGCATATGACCCACGACTTCTGCATCGTTGCAATGAATTACGGAAGGGACATCACCTCTCATGACGCTGCTGTCCTCAATAGCCTGGTTATACAGGCACTGTTCTTAAAATCTCTTTCCGGACAGGTAAGTGAGACCGAGGAGGCCTTCGAATACACAGTACATGCGCTGGCCCGGGCGTCTGAAGTGAATGACGAGGATACAGGCAATCACATCCTGAGGGTTGGTGAGTATAGCGCTGCTATTGCACGAAGGCTTCAGATGCCGGAGATATTTATAAGGGCAATCCGGTTCCAGGCCCCGATGCATGATGTGGGAAAGATCCATACGCCTCCGCATATCCTGAAGAAACCCGGGAAACTTACACCTCTTGAATGGGATGAGATGAAGAAGCATACCATATACGGGCAGATGATCATCGGCGATCATCACAGGCTAGAGATGNNTATGGGTTGAAAGGAGAACAGATTCCTATCGAAGGAAGAATCGTAACTATTGCAGATCAGTATGATGACTTCGGAATGGACGGGTATACAAGCCACCGTTTGACCACGAAACATCACGGAGAATCATGAGCGAAGGCGACGGCAGGACCATGCCCCATCACTTCGACCCTAATGTACTCCGAGCATTCAGAGATGTCGCATCTCAGTTCGAGGAAACATACGAAAGTTTGAAGGGATAATCGATTTTATCTCATTCAGTATCGAGCGGTGGTCAGCAGCCTTTCACATCTTCTCATCTTCTGTTTACCTGTAAAGATGTTAAAGTGTTAATCAGTTAACATTATATCTAAACAAAATTACCCGCAGCATAAAGTCCGCCATTAGGTTGTTTTCAGTAAAGAGGCTACAATTGAGCCATATTGTTGTTTTATTGCACGTGTGACTGCAGAGGCATAAAGATTGCTTGTTCCTAATGTTATAGGTAACCTGTCGTGGACAGGGTAATTAGAAGTTAGGAGGTGGCAATGAAAAGAACTGGTTTCAGTTTAGCTGTAAGGCTGATGCTCGCGATGACGCTTTTTATGTTTAGCGCGCCGGGCATGGTCCAGGCGGTGGACCAGGACGATCTGCTCAAGAAGATCGACACGATGTCGAAAGAACTTGAAGGTCTGAAAAAGCAGATGCAGGAGATGCAGAAAAAGGACACGGCCAAGGAAGAGAGAATGGCAACTGTCGAAAAGAAGGCGGATGAAGCAAAAGAGGCTGCCGGACCCTCATGGCTTGAAATCGGCGGTGATTTCAGGACAAGGTACGATTACCTGACGGGCAAGACGCATGATGCCTTTACTCTCGACGGACCATCATCGGGCCAGACTGTAAAAAATGATTCCTTGTTGACGAACCGTCTTGGTTTGAATATCAAGGCAAGGGCAACCGAAGATATACAAGTCAAAGCAAGGTTGCTTATGTATAAAGTATGGGGTCATGAAACTTCCGAGCCTGTTACCGGTGAAAATGCCTTTTTCGGCGATAAACAGACGGTCTTTGACGGCAATGTCACTCACACTCCTTCCGATAACGCACTGAGGGTCGATCAGGCCTATGCCACATGGAGTAATATCTTGGGTCAGCCGGTTTGGTTTTCGGTCGGTCGGAGGCCTTCAACTGGCGGTGTACCTACGAACTTGAAACAGAATACCGTAAAATCGGGATCGGCCGGCACACCGGGTCTTCTTATCGATTATGCATTTGATGGAGCTACCCTCGGGTATGCGCCGGATATCAGTGTGCTTCCCGGTGCCTATGCAAAATTCTGCTACGGTAAAGGCTTCGACAGCGGCTTCAGGTCCGCGACTAATTCGATGAGTGATGTTAATTTAGTGGGAATTAATATTGTTCCTTACGACACCGATAATCTGCATCTGGAGCTGCAGGTGAGCAGGGCTTTCGATATGTTCGCTTTTCCTGAATCAAGTACTAATACCTTTCAAACCTTCGCGGGCCCCGTCACCTTCCCTAATGACAATCTCGGGACCATCACTCAATACGGTGGAGTCGCAATGGGCAAAATCGACAACGTCGGACCTGGCGACTTGAACCTTTTCCTTTCTGCTGCCGCCAGCCACACAACCCCCAATGGTCATGCCCTCGGGGGTGGCGGATTTCCCCAGTTCGGCCTGATGTGGGATACCGGCACAGGCGAGCGCAGTACCACCGGTTACGGCGCCTATGTGGGTGCGCGGTATGACATCAAGTCTACGGGCACCAAGGTTGGCCTAGAGTACAACCACGGGTCCAAGAACTGGATCACNNTATCCAGGAGCTTAACAAAATACCGATTTCAAAGAGAGGCAAGGCCTTCTTCAGGCTCGGCTACCAGTATTATGACTTCCAGTACACAGGCAGCAACAGCTGGGTCGGTGCTCCTCAGAAGATTAGTGATCTGAGTGCCACGCCTACGGCAAGCACAATCCCTCTGTTTTTCCCAGCGCTCAAACACGCACAGGACGTTTACCTTACATTTGAAGTACAATTCTAACAATCTGGCCGGGGGGGCAATCCTCCCGGCCTCACTTTAAGGAGGGTGCTTGATGAAATATAGCGGCACAATTAAGCATCGTGGATTGGCGATTGTTATAAGCATGCTTCTTCTTAACGCAGTTTTTGTCCTGGACAGCATGGCTGCCGAAGGGCAGATTTTGCTGAACGGAAGAGTTAAAAGCATCGATCTTTCTACAAATACCGTAGTTGTTACCGACTATGAGAGCAGGGACTTCAAACTTTCCATCGAAGATCATGAGACCATTGGCAAGTTCAAGGATGGCCGCATCAAGGTCGGTGACGATGTCAATGTCAAATATAGAATCAAAGACGGCAAAAATATTCCTTTTTCCCTCAGAAAGCTTGCCGGATGCTGAGGGCAGCTTAAGCATTCTTAATCAGTAGTCGAGAGATTATGCATATTAAAAGGCTGTTATTACTTAGCGGCATCTTATTTCTTATTTCTCCTGTTTATGCGGCACAGCAAAGCTGTGGCGTGTGCCATGGCGATCCCGCAAAAATGGCAGGACTCGGATATCCACATTTCACAATGATTATTTCTGAGGTCCAGGCTCAGACTAAAATGTCTGCGGACTGCACCGACTGCCACATGGGCAATCCGGCGGGCATAGATAAGGACCGGGCGCATGAAGGACTCCTGACCGTCAGGGCGGTAAGGGACAGAACCTGGGAAGCCGTCGTCAGAGGCACGATGAAAAGCCCGGAATTGAGTTTTTGGCGGGCGCTCGAGCCGAGGGGAGAGAGCCGGGCTGACGCGTTGATGCCGAAGCTCTCACACGACGGTGTGTTGCGGAATAACCCCGACTTTAAACTGATAATGTGGCATGACCGGAATGACGAGACTCTTGCCTTCAATCCTATGCTGGCCGAAAAGACCTGCGGAAAGTGTCATGAAGACATTGTAAAGAGTTATCTCAGGAGTCCCATGGGCGGCGGCAAAGACGCTCATACCCAGAGCCAATATAAGACATGGACAGGGGGTGCCGGACCTCAAAGCTGCGGTTTATGGACTGGAAAACTCGCTGAGCCGCAGCAGGCATCATTCACCACTGAGAACGTTATATTTTTCAATCAACACTCTACAATGAATCTGAGTGACAAGACCGCGTTTGAAAATCAGCGCCGCTGCAATCAGTGCCATGTCGGCTGCCTCGACTGCCACTATTCACCTCAGAGAACCGACGCTAAATATCCGTACAAGGGACAGCATACATTTATAAAAAAGCCGGGGCCGGTCACCTGCTATGGTGGCGGCAAGTCGTTCAGTTGTCATGCAGGGCCTCTTGAACGCAGAAGAGGTGATGGATTTATCCGGGCCGAATTCACCCAGGCTACCGATGAGGGGAAAAAGATTCTGAAGGATATCCCGGACATACATATGCAGAAAGGCATTTATTGTGTCGATTGTCATGAACCAAACAAGAAATCGGGCATCCATGCGGATTTGCAACGGCAGGCAGACTGCGCAAAATGCCATGCTAAGGTTGTAACAGTGTACAAGAAAGGTCCTCATAGGAAAGTGGATTGTGCATCTTGTCATACATCACTTATCGGGGGATATGCCTTCAACTTCTGGAGTGCGATCGGTCCGAAAGGTAAGGAAAACCCCTTGACCAGGATACAGGATTATCTCGTCGGGGCGGTGACTCCACTCATCGTCAAGAACCCGAAAGGAACGTGGATACCGGTGCATATTGTTCCGCACACCTCGGGTAATATCAATGCCGACGAAGTAGTGCTGTCGACGAAATTGATCTTCAGGAACAGCCCGGATGTTCATATCGACAGGCTATATTTTTCGAATGATGCGTTTGCTATTACTGGTTTGGTCAAGAACTTGGATGATAAAGACCACGACACGATGGTATGGCTAAACGCAGACAGGGTTGCTCACGCGACAGGGAAATCGAGAAGCTGCGGAAGTTGCCACGATACGACAACTCAAAAGATAGAGACTCCGTACAGCGAGGGCTC
The DNA here is from genome assembly GCA_003170655.1 of Nitrospiraceae bacterium. Classification (GTDB taxonomy): domain Bacteria; phylum Nitrospirota; class Thermodesulfovibrionia; order Thermodesulfovibrionales; family Dissulfurispiraceae; genus Fen-1308. The sequence continues at coordinate 23,490 of PMYY01000208.1, read as the reverse complement.
CTATAAAGATGTTGGTGAGGGCAAGTATGCCATTGTTGCTGACGAAAAGAGCTTGAGAGTAGTATTCCCCACCGGCACGGAGGCAAATCCTTTGCCGGAAGGGCTTGTACAGCTAAAAGACAAGTGGACTTTATCGGGAAATTTTGCAATGCCTAAAATTAGAGATAGAAAGGGTTATGAGAAGCTCAAACAAATGTACCTGAACGAAACCTTTGTTCATTGAACCATAGGGCGCCAGCCCGGCTTACGTGCGAAGTGAATACCGAGGTGGAACCCCGTTATATAAAAAAACGATTAATTGTATTCACCTTAGGAATCTATAAAATAAAATGATGGATAGATAATATCTATTAATTTGCCTTCAACCATCGAATGATTTACATTGTATGGGATAAAATGCAGGTTAATGCGCAGAGCTTCTCTGTGATCATAATTTTATAAGGAGGATACATGAAATTATTGAAGCCGCTTGTCATTGTTCTTCTCATTCTGCTTCCAGTGGCGCTTTTTGGCGCTCAGGGCGATGGAATGCAGAAGGCGAAGACCATTGATGAACTTGCTAAGAAGTATGATTCTAGTACATGCAAGGACTGTCATGCAGATGTGCATGCCGAATGGGAAAAATCTTTGCATGCCCGCTCTATTTTCGGCCCTGCTGAGGTGGGCAGAACTGCAGCGACCATCAAGACGACTATCGAAAACGGGTTGAAGGATTGGCCCTCATCCGGCGTGAATAAGCCGGAGGATGTCGGCGTCAGGCATCTTATGATCTGCGCAAAATGCCATCTACCGCAGCTGATAGAAGCTGAGGACAGTGTTGCTCAGGAAATCGTAAAGAACCTTTATGCCTTCAAGGAGCCGGATGATCAGGCAGCACGTAATTTGCAAAAGCTGAACATCGGTTGCCTCGTCTGTCATCAGAGAAACGCTATAATTCATAAGTGGAAGTTTGGAACTCCTGACAAGGGCGCAGTTTATGGCAGTAAGGACGGGGAGCATGCATCTCCTGATTTTGCGAAGATGAAGAAGAGCCCTTACATGAAGGAATCTATTTTGTGCGGACAGTGTCATGGTCAGGGTCCTAACTTTGATCTCGAAGAGCCGACACAGTGTGCAACACTTTACGGCAGTTATAATTTTGCCTATCGTGCGGAGGGCGGCACGGAGACCTGTCAGGACTGCCACATGAAGAAATCGAAGCTTGGCCACAATATGCAAAGTTATCGTGCCATGGGGCAAATGGCTATCGACATGAAGGTCGATGCAATGGCTTATCAGTGGCGCGATGTTGTGACAACAACTCCGGCGGCATCTGTCCAGATCGAGCTTACTAATAGGGCTGGACACGCAATACCGGATGGCTGACCTACGCCGAACCGGGTGGTCCTGTATGTGACCGCGAAAACTAAAGAAGGAAATGTGTTTTACCAGGATCAGAGAATATATATGCCTATACCGCAGCAGTTCGGAATAGGAGACAAGATGGGCAGAGGTCCTTACGAAAAGAGCGGAATCCTCCGTGACACTAGCCTTCCACCGATGAGGACGGTGACAGAGAAGTTCTATATTCCTGTCTACAAGGAATCCACAAAGGACGGGAAGATGAGCCGAGACATCATCACCAACGACTTTACGGTAGATGTCGAACTCTGGTATCTGCCTTACGGCAAGAAGGAAGACGAAGGGAATGCCCAAATGTGGCAGAAGGTCACAAAGACCTTGAGCATAGAAAAGGGCGGAAAATAAATGTAGTGGCGGGTCTTGTGCCCGCCCCTTTTTTGGTTGTGCATTAACGGGCCGGCTTGAAAAAACCGGCCCGTTTTATTTTTCGTTTATCCGATGAATATGAGCGGCCAGTATTGCGAACTCATCCATGCTCAGGGTTTCGCCCCGCCTGCCCGGATCTATCCCGGTATCGATCAGGACGTCCTTGATATCGGGCATGAGCGGTTTTAGAGCATTGGAAAGTGTTTTTCTGCGCTGCGAGAAACCGGCCCTGATAATCTTGAAGAGGAGGGCCTCGTCCGCAACAATAACCTTCGGCGTTTTTCGAATATGTATGTGAACGACTGCTGAATCGACCTTTGGTACCGGTCTGAATGCGCCTGCCGGAATAATGAATTTTATCTCGGGATCTGCGTGGTACTGCACCGCCAGAGAGAGTACCCCATAATCCTTTGTGCCCGGGTTAGCGACAATCCTTTGAGCAACCTCCTTCTGTATAGTAAGAGTCATCGATACAAGGTTGTCGCGGGCCGCTAGCAGACTGAAGATTATAGGTGTCGTTATGTAATAGGGTATATTGGCCACCACTTTGAAAGAACCGAGATCATCATAACGATATTTAAGGGCGTCGCCGAGGACGAGTTCGACATTCTCACGGCCGGCCAATTCGTCCTGTAATTTTATATATAAATCACTGTCAAGTTCTATCGCTACAACTTTCTTAGCAACTTTGGAGAGCAGCGTGGTAAGCCTGCCAGGGCCGGGACCGATCTCGACAATCGTATCGTCGGGGCCGATGCTGGCGGCCTCGATAATCCTGCCCAGGATTGCCGGATCGAAGAGGAAGTTCTGACCGAGGGATTTTTTTGCCATGACGTAATGCTATCTGGTTAGCGAATACGACTTGACATTGATCCTGACGATATAGTTCTTGAGTTGTATCCTCACCCTTGACTGGTACCACGACAAAGGAGAATTATCGAGCGTTTCCTTGCCGTCTTCCGAAATAATCCGCGAGGGGGTGTCGTAAGAAATTGCAATGGTATCACCGTTTTCTAGTTCGATAGTTTGTTCGACCGGCAAAAGGCTCTCTTTGTTTACGACCACCCGCCTATACCCATTCCGGAGTTCATATGCGTCCGCCGTCTCAGTTACTGTGTAGTCTGTTATATTCCACCAGAATAGGCTGCTCTTCAGACCCTCTACAAGTATGAGACTCTTGTTTTTATCAAGTTTCGGTTTGCTTTTGATCTTGCCGTTTTCCTCATAGACTTCGCCCTGCAGAAAGCCCAGATAATAGATTCTGAGTGAGAGTTTGTCAGGCGATACGGACAGGGAGGCATCCCCGCTCATGATAACGTCGTTCTTTTCGTAGTCGAGGCCGACGACAGTACTTATCGACGATATCTTGCGGTATTGTGAGAGCGCGTCATTGAGCGAAGTCCCTCTGTGTGATGGTTTCTCCGCGAGCTTGGGAGCGGCACATGAGATCAGAAGAAGGAGACACGAGACAGAGGTCAAGAGCCAAAATAAAAGCGTGGTACCGGCGAGGCGACGCCTCAGCCCTGAAAAATTATAATATTCCGATATGTTCAATAGCTTCATCGATATTCCTCACTCCCGTAATAGTTAATCCGAAATTGTCTTTTAATCTTTCAGCATTACCTGCTGGCACAATCGCCCGTTTGAATCCGACCTTGGCCGCCTCTTTTATCCGCGCCTCACCCCGTGCAACAGCCCTCACTTCACCAGATAAACCGACTTCACCGAAGACGAAGGTCTGCGGGTCAAGCGGCAATTCCCTGAAAGATGAAACTATGGCAGCTATGATTCCGAGGTCCGCAGCAGGTTCGACTATCTTAAGCCCACCGACGATATTGATAAAAACGTCCATTCCGCCAAGATGAATGCCGCCCTTTTTTTCGAGGACTGCGATAAGAAGGTTAAGCCTGTTGAAGTCGATACCCATGCTTGTCCTGCGTGGCATCCCGAAGGTGGTCGGAGATACGAGAGCCTGCAACTCGACAAGTACAGGCCTGGTGCCTTCGATGCTCGCTATCACGGTAGAACCAGAAGTATTAAGGGGTCTTTCGGAAAGGAAAAGCTCGGACGGATTGCTAATCTCTCTAAGCCCTGAGTCGGTCATTTCGAAGACGCCGATCTCATTAGTCGAACCGAAGCGATTCTTGACAGTTCTCAAAATGCGGAAAGGATGACCCCTGTCGCCCTCGAAATAGAGCACTGTGTCAACGAGGTGCTCGAGGACTCGAGGTCCTGCGATTGCCCCCTCCTTCGTAACATGGCCGATCAGAAAAACCGGCGTGCCCGATCTTTTGGCATAAAACATCATCTTGGCAGCCGACTCCCGAATCTGTCCCACAGATCCAGGAGCCGAGGTCAACTCCTCGGTATAGACTGTCTGTATCGAATCGACTACGATGGCTGCAGGTTTAAGCTTATCGGCCACACTTAGTATCTGTTCTACCACCGTTTCCGGCAGCAGCAGGATTCTGTCTGAATTTATAGACAGTCTCTCAGCCCGCAACTTTATCTGTTCAGGCGACTCTTCACCGGAGACATAAAGAACTGTCCCCTTCAGGGATGCTATACTGGATATTGCCTGAAGTATAATGGTGGATTTCCCGATGCCGGGGTCTCCGCCGATCAGGATTACTGCGCCTTTGACGAGTCCGCCGCCCAGCACCCTGTCGAGTTCTGCAATGCCGACCGGGACGCGCTTCTCATTGCCGCCGGTAACTGAGCTCAGAGGTATCGGCCCGGAATTACCATCTACAATGGACTTGAGGGATTTTGGAGACTGCCTTTCTTCAGAAAAGCTGTTCCATGCCCCGCAGTCCGGACATTTACCGAGCCATTTAGGACTGCTGTACCCGCAGGATTGGCACTGAAAGACGGTCTTGGCCTTAGACATCGAGGAGTTTCATCCCCTTGCCTACAGAGTGGGCCTTGATTATCGCTTCGTGCATGAAGGCCTTGGCCCTTTCCGCTGCGTGGACCACAGAAGACTCCTTGGCAAGATAGGCTGTAATTACAGCGGAGAAGGCACATCCGGTGCCGTGAAACTCTCCAGGGACCTTCTTTGCCCGTAATTTATAGAACTTACCGCCGTAAAGAATCAGATCGAGGGTTTCCCGTTCGAGGTGGCCGCCTGTGATAATAATGGCTTCAGGTCCTGTATCCTTGAGAGCCAATGCCGCTTTTTCCATGCTTTCTTCGTCTGTCACATTTATGCCTGAAAGGGCCGACGCTTCGTAAATGTTAGGGGTAACGACCCTTGCAAGCGGGAAAAGTTCAGCCCTGATAAGGTCGAGCACACCATCTTCCATGAGGGATCGTCCTGATGAAGATACTGTCACCGGATCTATGACCAGGTTTTCGAGGTTGAAGCCCTTGATGACCCTTACAATCACCCTGATAGCATCTTTCGAGTAGAGCATGCCAGTTTTCAAAGCATCGGGGCGTATGTCGTTGAGGAGCGAGTTGAGCTGTGCCTCGATGAAAGACGCCTCTATCCCGTAAATAGCGTCCACGCCCGAAGTGTTCTGAGCCGTGAGTGCTGTCGCCACCGAAAGTCCGCGAACGCCGAGGCGGCCGAAGACCCGTATATCGGATTGTAACCCAGCCCCTCCGGTAGGATCGGAGCCTGCTATAGTGAGTGCCATCTTCATATGTGCTATTATAGCAATCTGTATGGAATGTTGACAAATAGCATCGATTTCGATTATCTTACTTAACTTGTAACGATATTTACGATTGCGTGTTTTGCGCACATTTAGGAAGGTGAAATAACAAATGAAGACGACGAAGTTCGCAAAGAAAGATGAAGTCCAGAGGAAATGGTACCTCGTTGACGCCAAAGATATTGTATTGGGAAGGATGGCCTGCAAGGTTGCAGATCGTTTAAGAGGCAAGAACAAGCCTATTTTTACTCCCAACGTCGATACAGGAGATTTTGTGATCGTGATCAATGCCGACAAGGTAAAGGTTACCGGCAACAAACTTGAGGATAAAAAATATTATCATCATACTGGGTATATCGGCCACATTAAAGAGGAGAGCCTCAAGGACAGGCTCGCTTCCGCACCTGATGAGGTGATAAGGGCAGCGGTGTGGGGAATGCTCCCGAAGAACAGGCTCGGCAGGGCTATGATAAAGAAGCTCAAAGTTTATGCGGGCACTGATCACGGACATGCCGCACAGAAACCTGAACTCATTCAACTTTCCAAATAAGGAGTAAAGTAAAGAAATGGCCGCCATAACTTATAACGCAACAGGCAGAAGGAAGAGATCGGTCGCGCAGGTTGTAATGACCCCCGGGACAGGCAGGATCGTCGTAAACGATAAAGACGTAGACACTTACTTTCCCCGCGAGACTTTGCGGATGATCATCAGGCAGCCCCTGCATGTCACCAGCACCATTGGTAAATATGATGTGAAGGCAAAAATAGTCGGTGGTGGGCTTAGCGGACAGGCGGGAGCTTTGAGACACGGCATAGCGCGTGCACTCGTGGTCGTCGATTCGGACCTGAAGACGAAACTGAAGAAAGAAGGCCTGATGACCAGAGACCCTAGAGAGGTCGAGAGAAAGAAATTCGGTCAGAAAGGCGCAAGAGCGAGATTCCAGTTCTCAAAGAGGTAAGAGGTCGTATAAGACCAATAAGACTTCTCAAAAGCCCGCTCTTTGGCGGGTTTTTTTTTTGATCTGGTGTAAAATGTGTAATATGCTATTTTCACAACTGAAAGGTGGACTTATATGGTAAAGGTGGCGATTTGCGGCGGAAGCGGATACACAGGGTCAGAGCTACTCAGGATGTTGTCCCAGCATCCAGGCGTGGAATTGACGGCGGTCACATCCGAAAAGTCCGCAGGGAAAAGGGTTACAGACCTTTTTCCACATCTGGTCAAATTTGGCGGGTTGGTTTATGAGCCCATGGAAAAGGACCGAATCCTCCAGAAAGCCGATCTCTTTTTTATGGCACTGCCTCATGCAGCGTCGCAGGAGGCGGTAAACTTTTTCTATCAGAAAGGCAAAAGAGTCGTCGATCTTTCGGCTGATTTCCGCCTGTCGGACCCTGTAGTATACGAGGAGTGGTACAAAACGTCGCATCACTATCCGAATACGCTGAAAAAGGCTGTTTACGGGCTTCCTGAGTTGTACAGGAGAGAGATAAAGAAGGCACGTCTCATCGCGAATCCCGGCTGCTATCCTACAAGCGCTATACTGGCCCTAAATCCCGCCTTGAAAGAAGGTATTATCGATCCGGAGAGCATTATCGTGGATTCGAAATCGGGCGCCACCGGCGCGGGACGAAAAGCGGATGTTATGGTGTCGTTCTGCGAAGTCAACGAAGGCTTCAAGGCATACGGTGTCGGCGTCCACAGGCATACGCCCGAGATCGAGCAAATATTGTCGGCCATAGCCGGCAAGGCGATAATGGTGGACTTTACTCCACATCTTGTACCAATGGACAGGGGAATAGTTACGACCGCTTACGCCAGACTTACGCAAAAGATCAGTACCGGCAAAGTCATCGAATTGTATAACAAGAAGTATTCAAAGGAACCTTATGTTAAAGTGCTCGAAGAGGGTTTTTATCCCAACGCTAAACATGTCAGGGGAAGCAATTACTGCTTCATCGGTATCAAAGTCAACGAAAGGACGAATACACTTGTAATGATTTCTACTATCGATAACCTTGTGAAGGGGGCTTCGGGACAGGCGATTCAGAACATGAATATCATGATGGGCTTCCAGGAAACGACTGCATTGGAGGGATTGGCATTATGTCCATAGATAAAGAAACAGTTACGGTGCCGAGGGGATTTCTCTTTTCTACCGTGGAGGCGGCGATAAAGAAGCCGGGGCGAAAAGACCTTGCCATGATATATTCGGAACATGAATCAGTCATGGCCGGCATGTTTACAACCAACAGCGTGAAGGCTGCCCCTGTAAGACTGGATATGAAACTCATCGGGAAGGGCACAGGACGTGCCGTGATCGTAAATAGCGGAAATGCCAATGCATGTACCGGAGCACAGGGAATGAAGGATGCTGTCGAGATGGGCAAACTTGCGGCTAAAGTAAAGGGTATCAAGGCCGATGAGGTATATGTCTGCTCGACAGGCGTTATCGGCACTCCACTGCCCATGGGCAGGATTAGACCCCAAATAGACGTGCTTGTGGACGGACTCGGAAACGCGACTATGGATGATGTGGCAGCCGCTATCATGACTACGGACACGTTTCCAAAGATAGTTGCCAAGAGGAAAAAGATCGGCAACAAGATGATTACCATCACAGGGATATGTAAAGGTGCCGGGATGATTCAGCCCAATATGGCGACCATGCTCTCTTTTATCGTCACCGACGCCGTCATCGACAAACCGGCGCTCGATGCTGCATTGAGGCAGGCTGTAGGCAGGTCGTTCAACAGGATAACCATAGACGGCGATATGTCCACGAACGACACCGTTCTAATCATGGCGAACGGCGCGGCAGGCAACGAAACGATCAAGATGAAGTCAAAGGGCTATGAGATATTTGAGGGAGCTTTGACAGAACTGGCTTATGAACTCAGCGAATTGATCGTCAGGGATGGAGAGGGCGCCACGAAGCTGGTGGAAGTCGAGGTCAAAAATGCAAAGAGCGAAAGGGATGCAGAGAAGGGCGCCTTTGCCATCGCAAATTCTCTGCTTGTAAAAACTGCGATATATGGCAATGACGCAAACTGGGGAAGGCTTATGGCGGCACTCGGATATTCGGGCATCGCGCTAAAAGAAGAGAAGACAGACATATATCTGAACGGACTCCAGGTAGCCAGGAACGGCATCACAACCGGCGTTGATAAAGAGGCGAACGGCAGGCTGAAGGACAAGAGGATCAAGATTGTCGCTGACCTTCACCTCGGCAAGGGCAATGCTAAGGTCCTGACCTGCGATCTTACGGAAGGATACGTGAAGATCAACGCCGAGTATCGGACCTGAAGATCAAAGAAATAATAATATTGTTATTATTTCTGAGCCGTCTTAGCGGCTGGTTCAGGCTGCTGCTTTCTGCTATCTGTGTAATGCAGGTACAGTCTTGTTCGACGATGCAGGTGAGGCTGGCCGAGGTTCGATACCCTCCGGTTTCGCATCTGAACGAATATCTACAGCAGTTGCAATTTTACGGCCTGAACGTTCAACAAAGGTGATTCTTACTCTCATTCCAGTCTTGATGTCGGACAAGACGGCCGGCTTGCCGTCTCTCGTAAATCTGGTTTTGTCGTCGATAGTCATAGCATGTTCGGTGTTGTGTATATTAACTGTCAGCACAGAATCCTTAACGTCCGTAACTGTTGAGAGAGCGAGTCTCTTCGGAGCCGTTCCAGTTGAGGTCGGATGGCCCATGACGCTTAGAGGTTCAGATGCGTAAGCAGCGGCGATGGCAATCGCAAGTGCTGTAATAAAAAACAGGATTATGTTCAGCAATATTTTTGATTTCATAATCCCGTCTTCATAACCGCAGCGCTTATACCGGTTTATTCTTATCGTCTAGTTTGATGATGACCGGCTTGAAGCTCTTCATCTTTTCATGGTCGTCTATCCAGCAGTATGAAAAGATGATAATCCGATCTCCCACGGCGCCTTTACGGGCAGTGGGGCCATTAAGGCAGAACTCACGCGACCCTGGTTTGCCCGGGATGACATAAGTCTCGAAACGCTCGCCGTTGTTCATATTGCTTATCATTACCTGTTCATAGGGAAGGATCCCGACCATTTCCATGTAATTGCTGTCTATTGTTATGCTTCCTTCATAGGCCAGATTTGATTCTGTTACAGTTGCGAGATGGATCTTAGATCTTAAAAAACAGCGGAACATGCTTCTATCTCCTTTTTCGCATAAGTTGTCCGAAAATACTTGCGAAAACGCTGCGTTTTATTCACTGGACTGCCGCATGGCAGTCCCTGCATTATTAATGCGTTATTCGATTATTTTTGGGATCCGGTAAAACTTCCCTGTTGTGTCCGGCGCATTTTTCAATGCCTCAAGGCGAGGCAGAGAGGCCCCCAGAATATCGTCAGCCATTACGTTATTTAACGCTATGATATGGGAAGTGGGCTCAATTGCAGAAGTGTCAAGATTGTTCAGTTGCTCAACATAGTCTATGATCTTGCTGAGCTGCGGTGCATACAGCTCGGCCTCATCTTCAGAAAGTGCCAGGCGCGAAAGTTGTGCGATATGTCTCACTTCAACAAGTGATAACTTCATATCAGATCCTTTCGAGATTTGCAAGTTTTGCCGCCAGGCGCTTCAATCCTATGCCGGGGAAATTTACAGTTACCTTGGCTTCCTCTCCCTCACCGCAGCAGTCCCTAACTATGCCGACCCCCCAAGCCGGATGCTTCACCCTTGATCCGACGATAAAGGAGGGTGCCTTTTTCGTCGGCGGATGGAGCGCCGATGAAGCAACCATTTTTTCCTTCTGCTGGGCACGTTCTACCCACGTGCAGCAGTCTTTCGGCATGTCTGCAAGGAACCGGGATGGTTCCTGCTCCTGTATCTTGGAATATACTCTTCTCCGCTTGACGCTGCTCAGGGAGAGTATCTGTTTGGCGCGGGTCATCCCGACATAGAGAAGGCGTCTCTCCTCCTGCATTTCGGCAGCATTGTCGAAAGCCTTGAAATAAGGAAGAGTGCCTTCTTCGAGACCGATGATAAAGACCACCGGGAATTCGATGCCTTTAGTATTGTGCAGTGGCATAAGCGTGACCGCGTGTGCAGGCGGCGCTTCATCAGAAGCAGACGACAGCGATACGCGGTCGATGAAGTCGCGGGAAGCTATATTTTCCGCCGACGATGAGAGTTCAAGTATTGCCTGGATACGCTCCTCCTCGAGTTCATCGAGATAGCCCGTCTTTTCTACAATGTCCTTGATCATATCAGCGGCGCTCCTGTACGAACGAGACGAAAAATCTTCAATGGTCTTCACAAAGTCGGCAAGCTTGTCCTTGAAGGACGCGGCAACGCCATTGGTTTGGAGCATCGATTTCAATGTTTTGAACAGGCTCAATGAGTTCTTCTTCGCTTCCTGTTCGATCTTGGAGATAGTGGTGGAGCCGATTCCCCTGGCCGGGCTGTTGATGATCCTTCTCAGACTTACATTGTCGTTGTTGTTGAGGGCCAGCCGCACATATGAGATGATGTCTTTCACCTCTTTTCGGTGATAAAAGCTCGTGCCGCCGATCACCTGGTAGGGTATGCTCTCCTCTCTCAGGGCATCCTCCAGTGTCTTCGTCTGTAAGTTGATGCGGTAGAAGACGGCGAAATTGTTATATTCGTAATTGCTCTTAAGATAGAGGTCTTTTATTGCGCGGGAGACATATTTAGCCTCATCCTCTTCCGAGCCAAGATTGCAGTAAAATACTTTCTCACCGCATAAATTATCGGTTTGCAGGCACTTGGGTTTTCGCTGGATATTCTTGGCGATAACGGACGAGGAGACTTTCAGTATGTTGCCGGTCGAGCGGTAATTGCGGTCGAGTTTGATGACCTTAGTGCCAGGGAACTCCTTCTCGAAATTCAGGATATTTCCTGTATCTGACCCCTTGGATTTAAAGATGCTCTGATCGTCGTCTCCGGCGACGCATACGTTTTTCTGCTTTCCGGCAAGTAGCTGAAGCAGCCGAAATTGGGCACGGTTGGTATCCTGGAATTCATCGACCAGGATAGCTGGAAACATTTCCTGGTACTTATGCAGGACTTTAGGGTTCTCATCGAACAACTTGACTGTCAGCCTTACAAGGTCGTCGTAGTCGAGCGAGTTGGACCGCTGCAACTCATCTTGGTATCTCAGATAAACCCTGCCGAGCTTTTCATCAAAGCTGAAGCCGTCTCCCTGTGACAGGAAATCCTCTGGGCTGATCATCGAGGCCTTCAGTATGCCTATTCGGGAAGCAACCCCTTTGTAAAGGGCCTCGTAGATATTGAATTCTTTCAGTATGTGCCTGATAAGAGAACTCTGGTCGTCATCGTCGTAAATAGCGAAGTCGGGCTTGAAGCCGACGGCTTTTATCTCTTTTCTAAGTATCTTGTTGCACTGGGAATGGAACGTGCCGATCCAGTTCTGTTTGTGATCGCAGTCAAGACACCTGGAGATGTTCTCTTTCATTTCCTCTCCGGCCTTGTTGGTCAGCGTCACTG
>PMYY01000208.1:11366-11495 GCA_003170655.1 Nitrospiraceae bacterium | reverse complement strand
TATACCATACAGGACCCTATAAAAGGACAGGGCCGACCATCCATAAACCGCTAACTCATGCTGAGGCTACTCTACAGTTACGCTCTTGGCAAGGTTCCTAGGCTGATCGACATCACAGCCTCTAAGTAC
>PMYY01000208.1:11073-11222 GCA_003170655.1 Nitrospiraceae bacterium | reverse complement strand
GCATAGCCCTCTGCATGTATGTATGATATCTCTTTAAGCTTCAACGCCCCCTCGAGAGCGATGGGGTATTGTATGCCCCTGCCGAGGTATAGAAAGTCTTTCGCCTTGAATAGTTCTTTGGATATGGAGTGTATCTTGCCGTCGAGTTC
>PMYY01000208.1:0-11060 GCA_003170655.1 Nitrospiraceae bacterium | reverse complement strand
GAAGGCCTTGGTGGACGCCACGCCTATCTCCGGTCCGGAATGAGTGTAGAATACGTAGTCTGCCTCCCTGGATGCGGTGCTGCCGATTACATTGCAGATAGTCAGGGCAGAAGCCCCGAGTCTCCTGGCTTCCCGCATGGCTGCCAGTGTATCAGCAGTCTCACCTGATTGAGTTATTGCAATGAACAGAGTTTTTTCTCCCATGATCGGTGCACGGTATCTGAATTCCGAGGCGATATCGATCTCTACCGGGACCCTTGCAAGCTCTTCGATCATGTATTTGCCAACCATTGCTGCGTGGTACGAGGTGCCACAGGCAACGATGAATATTTTATCGATCTTGCTGAGGACTTCAGCATTCAGTCCGAATTCTCCGATGTCGACCTCACCCTTTTCAGGGAATACTCTTCCCCTGATGGTATCCGAAATGGACCTCGGCTGCTCATTGATCTCCTTGAGCATGAAATGGCGGTATCCACCTTTTTCGGCCATCGAAGGGCTCCAGGATATAGTTACGACATTCTTGTTCACTGGGTTGCCCTCGAAATCGGTAATGACAATCCCATCCCTATGCATTACGGCCATTTCATTATTATCGAGGAAGATTACCTCCCGTGAATAGCTGATAAACGCAGGCACATCAGATGCCAGAAAATATTCATTATCGCCTAGACCCAGGACGAGCGGACTCTCCTTTCTTACTGCGACGATCTTGTCAGGTTCTCTTTTATCGATGACGGCAAAGGCGTAGGCACCGCGGACTTCCTTCAGTGCAGACCTTACTGCATCTTCAAGCGGGAGGGTGGAAGCATATTTGTTGATTAGATGACAGAGCACCTCGGTGTCTGTCTGGGACGTGAAGACGAAACCTTCGGCCTGAAGTTTATGTTTAAGTTCGACATAATTCTCGATTATGCCGTTGTGGACCAGTACTATCCCCCCGGACCTGTGAGGATGGGCGTTTTCATCGGAGGGCTTTCCATGAGTAGCCCAGCGGGTATGGCCGATGGCGGACGTGCTTTCGATTTTCTGGGCGTCGACGATAGAGTCGAGTTGCTGGATCTTGCCCTTGCAGCGCTTGACATTTATGTCGCCGTCGGCGAAATAAGCGATACCAGCAGAATCATATCCCCTGTATTCCAGCCTCTTGAGGCCTTCCATCACTATCGGGATGGCTTTTCTGTATCCGATATATCCGATGATGCCGCACATGTCTGCCTCCTTTGCTGATTAACAATTTACAGAGTAGTTATTATTTGGTTTTGTGTTTATCTTTCCCGTCGGACTTTCCCTCCGCCCATTTCTCGATATTCTTCTGGGATGTCCGGGAAACTGCAAGCGCCATAGGCGGAACATCCTTGGTAATTGTCGAGCCGGCGCCTATATAAGCTCCTTTTCCGACCTTAACTGGTGCGACAAGCTGCGTATCGCTTCCGACGAAAACTCCTTCTTCTATAACTGTTTTGTATTTATTCAATCCATCATAATTGCAGGTTATGGTACCGGCGCCGATGTTGACATGATCGCCGATTTCGGCATCCCCCAGGTAGCTGAGGTGCGACGCCTTTGTGCCGTTACCGATGACTGATTTCTTGATCTCGACAAAGTTGCCGATCTTTGCAGAAACCCCTATTATGGAACCTGGCCTGAGGTGGGCAAAGGGACCCACCTCTGCACGATCCTGTATGTTTGAGGATTCGATAACGGAGGAATCTTTGATGATGACATTGTCGCCGATTGTACTGTCAATGACGCGGGTGTTGGGATAGATCTTGCAGTTGCTGCCGATCATGCTCTTTCCCTCGATGAAGACATTGGGATAGATGACCGTATCCATGCCGATCGTCGCGTCCGGATCGATCATTACGGATTCCGGATCGATAAACGATACCCCTTTGTCGAACCATTTCGAAACAATCCTGTCTCTCAGGTACAGTCCTGCCATGCAGAGTTCCCTTCTGGTGTTGATACCGGTCAATTCAGTTTCGTAGCCCAGCACATGCGAACCGACGCGATATCCCCTGCGGGCTGCTATGCCTACGATGTCGGTCAGATAATACTCCCCCTTTTGTCGGTTCATGTTGACCTCTCTAAGAAGAGCGAGTATCGAAGACTCCATAGCATAGATGCCACTGTTGACTTCAGAAATTGTTTTCTGTTCCTCGGTCGCGTCCTTGTCTTCGACAATTGAGGTCAAATTGTCACCATCTCTAACTATTCTGCCATAGGCATGATCGCCTCCGGCGATAAAAGAGAGGACCGAAAGAGATTCCCTCTTGCGCTTATGGACTGTAACCAATTGCTGAAGAGTCAGCGGGTTTACCAGAGGCGTATCGCCGCTCAGGATCAGGACCGTTCCTTTGCCAGTTTTCAATCCCACAAGTTTCCTGGAAGCAGTTCTCAGCGCGTCTGCAGTACCTTTGGGTTCCTTCTGGACTGCAAATGTAACTCTCTCGTCCCTGAGTGCTTCCTGTATGCCGTTGCTTTCCGGGCCGATAACGACTACAATCTGTAGGGGTTTTAAAGCGCGGGCGGCCTCGAAAACGTAGCTAATAATCGGTTTGCCGTTTATCGTGTGCAGTACCTTAGATGTCGATGATTTCATTCTTGTGCCGAGACCGGCAGCGAGGATTACCGTGTAGAGTCCCACTAAGCTCCTTCCTTTGTCGCTGTGATGAGTGCGGGTGTTGCAATGCCTCCCGAGAGTACTATGCGTATGCCTTCTTCAATCGGGATGTTGGTATAGGTTATGCTCCTGTCGTCCAGCAGCACTATCTCGCCCATGTAAAGGTTGTTGGTCGGGATATAGACCGTCTTCAGCTTTAATTCTTCGTTATCGTATCGTACCGTGCATTCTTTAGTGAGAAAGCCGAAGGCATAGCAGCTTGCACGGGGATATTCAGCAATTACGAATTTGTTGAAAGACCCCTTGCTGTCAGGCGAAAAGGCATCGATAAGCTGCTTCAGGGACGTATAGATGCTCTTGAATACCGGGATGTTCAGGAAAATATATTCTACCAGGTTAAGTACCCTTTTCCCGAATACATTCGTAGATATTATTCCGACCAGGAAGATGATGCCGACGGCAGCAATAAAGCCGAGGCCGGCTATATGCATACCCAGGAACATATCGAAGAACTGACCCAGAATCCCGTCTATGAATTTGAAGAGGCTGGCGATGACAACAATGGTGAGCGTAACTGGTACGGTAATTACGAGTCCGGCAAGGAATTTTCGCTTGAATGTAATACGTATTGGCTCGAACATATATTAACTATTGTCTACCGTCATGATTGAAACTGTCAATAGCGCTTAGTTTATAATAAATCACGACTTGAGGGTGTCGTCTGCGATATCGAAATTCGCATAAACGTTCTGAATGTCGTCATGGTCTTCGAGTGCATCTATCAGCCTTATCATTTGCTCGGCGGCATTGCCTTCAAGAGGCACATAATTTTTCGGAAGCATTGTGACCTCGGCGAGAGATATGTCCATCTTATGACCGGCAATTGCATTCTTGACCGTATCAAGGGTTTCCAGCGCGGTGATGATTTCGTAATTGTCTTCTTTAGGGTCGTTTTTCATATCTTCAGCGCCCGCATCGAGGGCGATGGACATCAGCGTGTCTTCATCAACCTTTGCCTTATCGACGAGTATGTACCCTCTCTTGTCGAATATCCACGCGACGCAGCCTGATTCGCCGAGGTTTCCACCATTTTTTGAGAGTATATGGCGTATCTCGGAGACGGTCCTGTTTTTATTGTCTGTCAGAACGTCCATCAGGACCGCCGCACCCCCAGGACCATAGCCCTCATAGATGACTTCCTCATAGTTGACGCCCGGCAGTTCTCCAGTGCCTTTCATTATTGCCTTTTTAATGTTTTCGGAAGGCATATTTACTTCTTTTGCCTTGTCAATGGCGAGCCGCAACCTGGGATTACCGTCTGGGTCGCCGCCGGAACGGGCCGCAACGGTTATTTCTTTGACTATTTTAGTGAAAGACTTGCCTTTTTTGGCGTCGGTGTTCGCTTTTTTATGCTTTATCTGTGACCATTTGGAATGTCCTGACATGAAGACCTCCGCTATCCATGAATTGCAACTGATTAACCTTATCAGCCGTCGATGTCGATATCGACAAAAATGAAGTAAAATGCGCAAAAAAAAGTAACAATTATAATAATAGGATTGCCATGACTCTGTCAATGAGAACAAGAAAATTACAGGCTGGGATTACGGTTTATTAAGAAAGTCCCTTAGCCACTTGTTCCGCGATGGATGCTTAAGTTTGCGGATCGCCTTGACCTCTATTTGGCGTATCCTTTCCCTAGTCACTTCGAATTCCTGCCCAACCTCTTCGAGAGTGTGTGGAGCATCTTCCCCCAGACCGTACCTTCTCCGAATCACGAGCTGTTCTTTGGGCGAAAGAGTGCACAGAACCTTGTCGATCTGGGTCTTCAGATCGTCCTGTATGGCGAGGTCAAGCGGGGATTGAATGGATTTGTCTTCGATGAAATCCTTGAGCATTGCATCTTCATCATCGCCTATGGGGGTCTCGATCGATATGGGTTCCTTCGTTATCTTCATGATACTGCGCACACGGCTGACCGGGATTTTCGCCCGTTTCGAGATATCTTCAACGTTTGGATCTGCACCCTCTTCCTGTACCAGCTGTTTTGCGGTCCTGTTGATCAGGTTTATATTTTCTATCATGTGGACCGGTATTCTGATGGTCCGCGACTGATCGGCCAGCGACCTGCTGATGGCCTGCCGTATCCACCATGTGGCATAAGTACTGAACTTGTAGCCCCTCCTGTATTCAAACTTGTCGACGGCGCGCATAAGTCCAATATTCCCTTCCTGGATCAGGTCCCCGAGTGTAAGGCCTTTGCCGATATATCTCTTTGCGACGCTGATTACGAGCCTTAGGTTTGCTTCAACGAGCCTGCTCTTTGCCTTGCCAACATCAAGATCGGCATTGAGGACCTCCTGAGCGATCTTAATGATTTCATTGCTGCCTACACCGAAGGATTCTTCTATGCGTGCTATTTCTGAAAGATGTTCCTTCACTTCTCTATCGGTGCCAGGCTTCTTGAGCATGCGGACCTTTGACTGGAGGCTTTCTATCTGTTCACCCATCTTTCTCAACTCTTCGAAAAAGGCGTTTACAACATCGACTTTCAGGTTGAGCTCTTTTATCTTCGCTATGATCAGCGCCTTATTCTCTGTTATTTTTTCCTCTGCGGTAGCGGATTTCGCGGATACCCGCCGCAGGCTTTCTTTGTTTCGGCTGGTTGCACAACTAGCCAAAAGTCGCTGTCTCTTATCAGTAAGGGCTGCGATCTCCGCAGTAATGCGTGCAAACCGCTCTTTCTCTTTCAGGATATCTTCATCTGAAAGGTCTTCGCCATCCTGTATCAGGTCAATGAGGGGGGCTTCGCCGTTCTCCACGAGCCTGCCAAGCATGATGAGTTTTTTGAATATGAAAGGGATAGTGAAGAGGGCACCCTCGATCCGTTCCTTGCCATGTTCGATCAGGCGCGCAATTTCGACTTCCCCTTCCTTGGTAAGCAGTGGAAGCGTGCTGATACCTTTCAGGTAAGACTTGAGAGGGTCGAACTCCTGATCGGAGTCGCTCTTTGTCTCGGCAGTCTCCACGGCATCTCCTTCCGGGAAGAGATCTTCCTCGGAGAGATTCCGGACGGACTCGTCATCTTCTCCATCGTCGAAGCCATTTTTGTAGACGTCAAAGGGGTCGGTCAAGAATACCTCACTACTCTATTTTGGTTTTTTTGGTTGAAAAAGTCCAACGGGCTTTTGCAGAAGTCGGCTTTTTTCAAGATGAAGCAGGCTGAGTTCTTTCTCATTCCCTTCGTTCTTCGCAACGACGATCCTCCTGTCAATCCCTTTGACTGCAATTTTCCTGATACAGCCTTCGACATTTTGAAAGACCTCATCCATGTCGATACCGGGATCGATGGAGGACTTGGAAATAACGTTCCGCTCCTCGGTGCTGCAAACTGTCATGATCTTCTCAGGAGTGAGTTCCTCATCAGGATCAAGAGCGAGGACCGCTGCGAAGAGGCGTTTGACGAGAGGGTGCTCCAGGTTCGAGGCATCGATGCGTTCGGCTATGCGCCGTGCCATACGTGGAAATGACAGCGAGAGATTGAGCAGGATTTCCTCTTCTTTGCTCATCGCCGGGGCAGCAGGCGGCACACTTTCTTTGGGAAGCGATGAAAGAGGGTCCGAATGGGCCGGACGATTCGTTGCTGTAGCCTTATGGGACATATTTGAAAGTTCAGTTCTGAGTACTTTTTCGCTCGCCAGGTCGGAGAGTTCCCTCAGAGCATCGTCCCGTAAAAGCTGGTCCCGGCATGAAGAGAGTATCGAGAGAAACTGGCGCACCCCGTCGATCTTGCTCCTGCCTGCTCTCGAAAGAAAAAAACGGACAGGCGACGATGCCTTTGCAAGAAAATTCCTGAATTGATCGGCGCCGTATTTTCTGAGGAAGGTGTCGGGATCTTCTCCCTCGCTGAGCAGCACGATCTTCGAAATCATCCCTTCAGCGTATATCAACTCGATCGTCCTCTTGGCGGCCGCTATCCCGGCCTCATCGGCATCGAAAGTAAGTAGCACCTTGTTGGAGATCTTCTTCAGTTTCCTCAGATGTCCGGCAGTCAAAGCAGTTCCGAGAGGCGCTACGGTATTTAGAAAACCGAACTGGTGGCAGACGATGACATCGAAGTATCCTTCGACGATTATGGTGTATCCTTTTTGCGCAATATGGCTCTTGGCCGTATTGAGGCCGTAACAGGATTCACTTTTCCTGAAGATCGCGTTTTCAGGCGAGTTGAGGTATTTCGGGACGTTCTTCGAAGATGAGAGCGTCCGCCCTCCGAAGGCGACCACCTTTCCCCTTAGATCGAAAATCGGGAAGATCAGGCGATCTCTGAAGAAATCATGTGCGCTGTCTCCGCTGAAATATGCCAGCCCTGAAGCTTTCAGATGCGCTTCGGTATAACCGGCATTCCTGAGGCGACGCAATAGAGCATCCCGGTCGCTTTTGGCATACCCTAGAGAGAACTGCTCGATTGTTTCCTCGTTGATGTCCCTCTCCTTGAGATATGAGAGTGCATGCCCGGCCTCCTTGAGGTTCTCCCTGTAGAACTTAAGCGCCTCTTCATGTATCGCGAACAGGTTTTCCTTTAGGCCCTTGTTTGCACCGCTGCCGTGCGAAGCCTCGATCTGAACGCCGGCTTTGCCGGCAAGGAAAGAGAGGGCTTCATTAAACGGCATGTTTTCGTAATTCATGATAAAGGAGAAGATATCTCCGCCTTTATTGCATCCGAAACAGTGGAATATCTGTTTGGCGGGGTTGACCATGAAGGAAGGCGTTTTTTCGGAATGAAAAGGACACAAGCCTTTGTAGTTCTGGCCTGCGCGCTTCAGATCGACATATTCGGCGATCAGGTCATGTATATCAATCCGTGACTTTATCTCGTCAATGAGTCCGTCAGATTTCATTCCGTCGTTCGCATATGCGTGAGTCGGGATCAGTTTCTCGCAATTCTTCTGAAACCAGAGCATTCAATGATAGTTATATTATCGGCGCCGATCACTCGGTCGAGAAGTAGGTTCATTCCTAGATTATCACTGGCTATGTGCCCGGCTATAATGACATTTATGTGATAGCGGTCCGCTTCTTTCCGGTGGTCTTCGCTCATATGCATTCCGACGATCGTATTGACTCCGCTCAAGCTTAGACTCTGGTATACGTCTTTTGCGCCTTCGGCGCCACCGGTCATGTCTACGAAGATCTTGCCTGCTTTTCTCTTGTCCGAGCCCAGCAGAATTCCCGGTCCTGCATTATATTTCTCAGCTGCCCTGAATTCAGGTATCTCACGCAAGAGGTCGATTACATCCTCGAGCCGATAAGGCTTTTTGTTGTCGAAAAGGTCCTGGAGGTATTTCGTCACCATATTGTCGGCAGGGGTATGCAGGCATATGAAGGGAAAATTGAGAAGCCTTGCTGCATCCTCCGATCTGGCATGGTTTGCAGGCATGAGGCGTCGCTCGACCTCTTTGACCCTCCCTTCGATAAGGGCCTCTGCGATATTGACAGGGACCCCGAAACGTTGGAGGATTTCGGCCTGCATGTACATTACAGCAAAAAGGTTTCCGAAGGCGCCTCCCCCCGGATGATGAGAGAGCAGAAGGTCGATCTTTTTGTTTCGACCACGAAGTGTCTCGGCAAGAAGAATCTCTCCTGCGTCTATATCTATTCCTATCATAATGCCGTTTATTTCTTCATCACCGCTGCCGAACAATATGCGCGAATCAGAATACGGGTTCTCAAGCGTCTCTGTGTCGAACGTCTCCCTGTCTCTAGGTTTGAGATCAGCGTATCTTTTTTTCACGTGTTCAAGTTCTCTGACAACTGCGTTCGTGCCCCTGGGATCATTGTCGATACCAGCTGCGATCGCTTTTTTATATAGTTCGAAAAGCTTCATAGGAAGTCATCCTTAATTTAGGAGAATTGGAAAGCTAAGTTGCAGGCCCAAGAAGTTCTTTGACGCGTTGATTGACGATCTTGCCGTCGGCAACCCCCTTGATCTTCGGCATTAGAACCTTCATGACCTTGCCGAGTTCATTGAAAGAAGACGCGCCGGATTCGCTGATGGCCGAGCGTATGACATTGTCGAGTTCGGCCGCAGACAATTGCTTAGGCAGATAGGAGAGGATAATTTCGAGTTCTTGCGATTCTTTGTCGGCGAGATCGCTTCTACCCGCCGCAGAGTACTGTTCGATGGACTCCCTGCGCTGCTTGGCAAGGGTTGACAGGACCGACAGGATTTCCTCATTAGTTAGGCTGCTCATCTTCTCAATCTCTTTATTCTTCAAGGAGGCCTTTGTCATCCTGATGACAGACACCTTCAGATCGTCATGGGATTTCAAGGCCTCCTTCAACGCCGTATTAAGATCATCGAGAAAGGCCAAAATTACCTCGCAGCATAAGACCTTGGTTTTTTGGAAGCCTTTTTGCGAGCGGCAATGATCTTCTTCTTTTTCTTGACGCTCGGTTTGTCATAAAACTCGTGCTTCTTTACTTCAGAAAGAATGCCTTCACGCTCGCATTGCTTTTTGAAAAGCTTAAGCGCGGAATCAAGAGATTCGTTGTCTCTGAGTTTAACAGAGGGCATTCGTTACTCACCCCTCTCTATATATGGATTTCCGTATAATGTACCAATTCGGCAATATCGATGTCAAGAAAGTCCTTGTAATCAGGGTGCTTTCGGTTCTGGGGAGGAGAGAAGCTGGTGTGCCCAGAGGGATTCGAACCCCCGGCCTACAGATTCGTAGTCTGACGCAAAGTGGCTATAATAGATTATAGTGGCCTTGAATATTGCAGCCATGTCAGAGGCGCTCGTTCTTGCCGCAAAGGCAGGAGTCGAGCCTGAACTCGTTTATCAGGCCATACGCGGCGGTCTTGCGGGCAGTACGGTTCTCGATGCAAAGGCGCCATTGGTCATGGACCGCAAGTTCAATCCCGGATTTAGGATAAACTTGCATATCAAAGACCTGAATAATGTGTTGGAGACTTCGCACGAATTAAACGTGCCCTTGCCGCTGATGGCATCTGTGATGGAAATGATGCAGGCCCTCAAGGTCGACGGTATGGGAGAGCTGGACCACGGCAGCCTTGTGCGGTTCTATGAAAAAATGGCGACAGTAGAGGTAAAGAGATAGTAGAATCCCTGACTGGAAGTATGATAACAAGCGCCTCTGTTTAGTGCGGTAAAAGTATTCAGGAAATTCTGAGAATAATGTCTACCAAGAGGGAGGATGCTGCAAATGTACGCAATAGCGATAAATGGAAGTCCTCGCAAAGGCGGGAATACCGAGATCCTTTTAAAGGAGGTTCTTTCTGAATTGAAAAAGGCTGATTGGGAAGTTGAGTTGGTGCAGGTCGGTGGCACTGATATTCGTGGCTGCATTGCCTGTGGGCAATGTCGTAAAAAGAAGAATAATAAATGCGAACTCGACAAGGACGTTTTCAATAAGGTCTTTAAGAAAATGGTGCGGGCTGATGCAATCCTCTGCGGATCTCCGACTTATTTTGCTGCTGTCTCGGCCGATTTGAAAGCATTATTGGAACGCGCTGGCTTTGTGGCTCTGTCTAACGAAAATGCCTTTGCTGGCAAAATAGGTGCGGCAGTCGTTGCAGTAAGGCGGGGCGGAGCTACGCACGCTTTCGATACAATTAATCATATGTTTCAAATTTCACGAATGATTATTCCCGGCTCGACTTATTGGAATATGGGATATGGACTAGAAAAAGGCGACGTTCAGGGCGATGATGAAGGCCTAAATAATATGCGGCACCTCGGGCAGACTATCGATTGGCTGGGCAGAGCTATCAACCCTTGCCTGTCCCATTATCCGAATTCACATGCTGTCGTTGAAGAATAGATAAATGTGTACACTGGATGCGATTCGATGTTTCTTAGCAAACAAAGGAGGAAGTGATGCAAAACCCTGTCGGTAACTATTGGCATATCAGACTGAATAATGTGAAAAAGTAATTGGAGAAGAATAACTTCGAAGTCTTTCTGGTCAATTCATCTTCCGAGGCCAAGGACCTTGTACTGAACGTGATCATACCCCAACTGGACCCCAAAATTATAACGCAGGGCGGTTCAATGACTTTTGGAAGTACGGAGCTTGGACCGATATTGATGGATGATCCGCGCTTTATCATCATCAATCCCTATGAATCCGGCATCACCCCTGCCGACGCGTATGAGCGCAGACGGCAGTCCTTGCTTTCCGATATCTATTTTGCCGGATCCAATGCTCTTATCGAAGACGGGAAGCTCGTAAATCTCGATGGGGTCGGTAATCGTNNGTCGGTCGCAACAAGATTGTTCCCGATGTGGAGTCGGCTATGGTTCGGGTCAAGAATATTGCAGCACCGATTAACGCAATGCGCCTAGATAAGAAGACACCGTGCGTTGCTACATCATTCTGTCAGGATTGTGCAAGCCCAGATAGAATTTGCA
>PMYY01000148.1:12798-22367 GCA_003170655.1 Nitrospiraceae bacterium | reverse complement strand
TGCATTATCGCCGAACTCAGGATTATGGCGCTCACGATCATTGCAAAAGCGATCCTGTTGCTCGCCCTGTCCATATCTTTGATGAATTCAGGCAGATTTACATGGTACATTTTTATCTGGATGTCATCCTTGACCGCTTTCTTGAAAAGCTGTTTCATCTGTTTCGGAAAAACCTCCGCAAAATCGGAGATCTCCTTCAGGCTCTTTCGCGTCTTATCGTATATCTTCGATGGGCTGATACCGCTAAGGGCCATCTTCGATGCAAAAGGTTCGGCGGCCGCGATTACGTCGATTTCAGGATCGAGCTGCCTGCAAAGGTTTTCGAGCATCAGGAGGGTCTTGTCTATTAGCAGCAGTTCGGACGGTATCCTAAGATTATGCCTGATTGCCAGGGTTGCGACCGCGTCGAAGAACTGGGCAAACTTTATGTCCTGAAGCTGGAGACCATATAGCGGTTCTAGCAGATCGCTGAGCTCGGCTTTAAATTCACGCTTCAACGAATCGCTATCGATATCGTCAGG
Organism: Nitrospiraceae bacterium; assembly: GCA_003170655.1. GTDB lineage: Bacteria > Nitrospirota > Thermodesulfovibrionia > Thermodesulfovibrionales > Dissulfurispiraceae > Fen-1308. The sequence goes on along the minus strand of PMYY01000148.1, from coordinate 21,846 downwards.
CACTAGGCCAAGTTCTATATAGTGATCGACCAGACTGTCGAAATCCTTTCTCACCAAGGACATGAAGGTCCCCGCGATTAGTTCCTTAACATCATCCGATACCCTTCCGACTATTCCGAAATCTATAAATGCGAGGGTCCCGTCGGACTGTATAAGGAGATTACCGGGATGCGGGTCTGCATGGAAAAAGCCGTCTTCGAGTATCTGTTTGAAATAGACGTCGAGTGCGTGACGGGCGAGTCTTTTTTTATCCACCCCCATTTTGTCTATCGCAGCAATATTGTCGATCCGCACCCCTTCGATCATTTCCATCACAAGCACCTTCTCAGTGATCATCCCTTCATAAATCTTCGGGATATGGACGCCTGGATATCCCTCGAAATTCTTCCGCAGTCGCGCGCAGTTCCTGGCCTCTTCGATAAAATTCAGCTCTTTTCTCACCGTCCGCGAAAACTCATCAACTATTCCTGCCGGATTGAAGAACCTGCTCTCCGGAACATTCTTTTCAAGCAGCTGTGAAACAAAAGCCATTATGGTTATATCAGATTCAATATGTTCGCGGATATGCGGCCTCTGGACCTTAACAACGACCTCCCGGCCATCCATCAGTTTTGCTTTATGGACTTGTGCTATTGAGGCAGCTGCGATGGGCATTTCGTCAAAGTGCTGGAATACCGCATCCAGGGGCCTTCGAAGCTCTCCTTCAACGATGCTCCCGGCTTCCTGCAGAGAGAACGGGGGGACTTCATCCTGGAGTTTTTTCAGCTCATTTGCGAACTGGTCGGTGATAAGATCGGGCCTCGATGAAAGAAGTTGAGCTAGCTTGATAAAAGATGGACCGAGTTCGGCAAAGGCCATCCTCAAACTTTCGGCTGCCGACAGTCCCTCTATGGCGGGCCATACTCCGAAAGACCTGAGCCGTTTTTTGAAGGGTATATAAATACCCAGATGGACCTGATCGATAACCTGCCCGAATCCGTATTTCAGGAATACATTGACGATCTGCTGAAGTCTGCGAGCGGAGCGGTATTTGCGGGCAAGTCCCGGAATATCCACTGCATGCCCGTGTTAAAGAATTTTTTCGGAATCGCGCGCGCCTTCGAAGGCAGCGATCCTTGCTGAGAGCTTCGCTAGTTGCTCGTTCAGGACTTCGATGTCGCCCTTAGAAGGAATGTTCATCTTCTCCAAGGCCATCGGTATTATGCTTGTAACCATTTCGCTCAATTCAGTAGTCGTCTTGTCAGCCTTATCGGACCATTCCTTAACAAGCTTTGCTCCCTGAGACTCACTCAGTTCGCCCCTTTTGACCAGGTCCTCGACAAAATCCTTCATCTTTTCCTGAACGCCGAATCCGGCTAGGATCGCATTCCTAACAATATCAAAGACAGTCATATAAAGCCTCCTCTGTCAAACCGGAATCGCCAACGCAGGGTGGCTTAAAGGCATTATGTGATCTCCCTGAATCAACGTTCCGGTTACTTATTTTTTAACTAAAGCATATACAGATTCGAGGGCATTGTCCAGTTTATCCAGTTCCTTCGTGCCTCCCTGGGCCATATCGGGCTTGCCTCCGCCTCGACCGCCGGACAGGGCTGCAACATTCTTCAATATCTCTCCGGCACTGAACCGTTTTGTGAGATCTTTGGTCACCATGGCGACAATCGAGGCTTGATCGTCTTTTGCAGAAGCGATCACAATGACCCCGGAGCCTAAACGGTCTCTTACATTGTCTGCAAGCACCCTTAGATCTTTTTGTTCGAGATTATCGATGCGGCATGACAGGACCTTCACTCCGTCTACCTCCCGCACAAGATCTATAAGCGACGATGAGCTGTGTGAAGAAAGCTTCCCCTTCAGTCCTTCGATCTCCTTGTCCTTGTCTTTCAGATCGGACATGACCTTCTCCAGTCTTTCGACCGGCTTGTCAGTCTTGAGAATGTCAGCCATCTGTTTGAGTTCGTCCTTCTTCTGCCTCAGGTATTCATAGGCCGCCTTGCCTGTAAAAGCTTCTATCCTCCTGATCCCGGATGCTACGCTACCTTCGGAGACGATGGTAAAGAGCCCAATATCTCCCGTCGTCCTGCAGTGAGTTCCCCCGCAAAGTTCGGCGCTGAAGCCCGGTACCTTCACGACCCTTACTGTCTCTCCGTACTTCTCGCCAAAGAGGGCTATCACGCCCGATTTCAAGGCTGTCTGGATATCGGATGTCTCGGTATGCACAGATTTGTTATTGAGAATTTCGCTATTCACGATATCTTCTACGGCATCCAGTTCGCCCTTCTCCACCTGGTAAAAATGAGAGAAATCGAAACGCAGTCGTTCAGTCGAAACATATGATCCGGCCTGTTTGACATGTTCGCCAAGGACTGACCTAAGGGCCGTATGAAGAATATGAGTTGCCGTATGATTCCTTGCAATTGTCATCCGCGCATCCTTGTCTACCACACATTGCACTCTATCCCATACTTTGATATTGCCGTTCCGAATAGTAGCAACATGCGCATGGAGGCCGGCCTCTTTTTTTGTATCAGCAACTGCGATCTCTACCGGCCCGCTGAAAATCGTACCTGTGTCACCTACCTGCCCGCCCGATTCCCCGTAGAATGGCGTCCTGTCAAGAAAAAGTTCGACCTCATCTCCTGCAGCCGCTTCGGTAACAACCTTTCCGTCTTTGATGATCGCTTTGATGACCGATTCGGCTTTCAGTGCATCGTATCCGACAAAAATTGTTTCGCCTATTTCAGAGCGGAGTTCCTTATAAATAGTTGCTATGGCTTCTTCTTCTCCGACCCATGATGCCCTTGCCCTTTCACGTTGCAGCTGCATCTCGCGGTTGAAACCCTCTTCGTCGATGTGAAGATGGTTGTCCATGGCAATATCGCGCGCAAGATCCAGAGGAAACCCGAAGGTATCATAAAGCTTGAAGAGTTCATCCCCGGGAATGACCTTGCCACCTTCCTGTTTCAGCTTGGAGATCGCCTCATCGAGAAGCCGCATCCCCTGATCAAGGGTCCTGGTAAAACGCTCCTCCTCGAAGAGCAGCACTTTCGACGACCTCTCCCTTTCTTGCACCAGTTCCGGATATATATCGCCCATTGTGTCTGCAACAGAACCAATCAGCTTGAAGAGAACAGGCTCTTCAAAGCCAAGGAGCTTTGCATGTCGAGCTGCCCTCCTGATGATGCGTCTCATCACATATCCCCTGCCTTCGTTCGAAGGCATCAGGCCTTCCGAAAGCAGGAATGTAACAGCCCTGAGATGATCAGCTATGACCCTGATCGAAATATCAGATTCTGCATTCTTCCCATATGGCACTCCCGACATCGAACTTATGGCTGAGATAATGGGAGAAAAAAGGTCTGTGTCGAAATTGTTTATTTTGCCCTGAAGAACAGCGGCGACGCGCTCAAGTCCCATTCCCGTATCGATACTCGGTCTGGGAAGGGGGGTCAACGTTCCTGACTCGTCGCGGTTGAACTGCATGAATACAAGGTTCCAAAGTTCGAGATATCGGTCGCAGTCGCATCCGACTTTGCAATCGGGACTGCCGCAGCCTACTTCCTCACCTTGGTCGATAATGATTTCGGAACAGGGACCGCATGGCCCCGTATCGCCCATCTGCCAGAAGTTGTCCTTTGCGCCGAGCCTGACAACACGTTCAGCCGGAATGCCGGTCAGCTCCGGCCAGAGCCCTGCTGCTTCGTCGTCGTCCTGATAAACGGTCGCCCAAAGTTTATCCTTAGGCAGTTTGAATCTCTCGGTCAGGAGTTCCCACGCGAAAAGAATGGCGTCTCTCTTGAAATAGTCACCGAAAGAAAAATTACCAAGCATCTCGAAAAAAGTGTGATGCCTGGCAGTATGGCCTACGTTTTCGAGGTCGCTGTGCTTACCACCCGCCCTCATGCACTTCTGGGATGTGGTTGCCCGCGTATAGGAGCACTTTTCCTCGCCCAGGAAGATCGATTTGAACTGTACCATGCCGGCGTTGGTAAAAAGTAGTGTAGGGTCGTTCCTGGGGATAAGCGATGAGCTTTTGACTACTTCGTGACCTTTTGCCTTATAAAACTCAAGGAAGGTGTTTCTGATCTCCGAACCTTTCATATATCCTCTATCCTCGCTTCTACTTCACCCTTCCCGGCTCCGAACTGACAATCGAAGTCAGCTTGCCATCGGTGAAGGTGAGTCTGGTCTTGAACATGCCGATAGCGGAAGAATACGTCCACAACTCTTGCGGCTTACCGTCGGTAGTATTGGAAAGCTTCACCTCATCGGGGCCACCCCACGCATAACGCACCTGCGTCGGCGTCATTCCCGGCACTACCTCGCTTTTGATAATATGCTCCTGCATTTCTAAAGGATAATCCTTGATCTCATCCTGGGTGAACCTGATTTGAGAAGAGGCACAGCCGATAAGCAGCAAAGCGGCGAGACTCGATACGATCGCTAGCAGTCTGAACATTTTATTAATCCTCCTGTCAGGTATAAGTTATTATTCGCAAATCTCTTCTTCGTCGAAATATGCCCTGAGCACCCGTCCAATTATCTCAGAAGAGTATCCTTTTCTCGACAGAGCAGCCCAGAGTCTTCTCTTTGCGGCAAAGGGTTCTAACCCCGGGATCTGTTTCACTTTTTTCTCTACAAAAGTGTGCGCGGCCTCCAGATATTCCTCATCATCCCCTGATATCCCTTCGACGATCTCAGGCGGAATACCCTTTGCAAGCAGATAATGGACGACCCCTCGTCTGCCAAGCTGTTTGTGCTCTACCGCCGTCCGCTTCAGGGCTTCTGCAAACTTTGCATCATTGACAAACCCTTGTTCCTTTAAATAACTGCTGACCCTTCTGCCGTCTTCTTCTGTAAAGCCCTTCCTCTGAAGCCTCTGAATGATCTCTCTTTCGCTTCTGTCCCGGTAACGAAGCAGCAGAAACGCATATTGCAAAGCCTTCCGGTAATTATCTTCGATAATTTTCAAATCTTCCGTTATAAACGAGCTTTATTTCGTCCCGCCCTTCGCTTCAGCAACTACGGCAGTCTTCAACCCGTACGCTTCAAAGATCTTTTGCTCGATCTCCTGCCCGATTGACGGATTGTTCTTTAGGTATTCTCTGACGTTTTCTCTGCCCTGGCCGATTCTTGTGCCGCTGTAGCTGTACCACGCGCCCGCTTTTTCGATAATAGTCTTTTCTACTCCAAGATCTATGATTTCACCCACTCTCGAGATGCCTTCATTGAAATAGATATCAAATTCAGCCTGGCGAAACGGCGGGGCCACCTTGTTCTTTACAATCTTGACTCTTACCCTGCCGCCGATGATCTCCTGACCGTCCTTCAGGCTTTCAATCTTCCTTATGTCGAGCCTCATGGAGGCATAGAACTTGAGTGCAGTACCCCCTGTTGTGGTTTCGGGATTACCGAACATGACGCCGATCTTCATCCTTATCTGGTTGATGAAGATGACCGTGGTCATCGACTTGGATATGGCTGCGGTGAGCTTTCTCAATGCCTGGCTCATAAGTCTTGCCTGAAGTCCCATATGGGCATCGCCCATCTCGCCTTCGATTTCAGCCTTTGGTACGAGGGCGGCTACCGAATCCACCACGACGATGTCTATGGCGCCGCTTCTCACCAATGTTTCAGTCACCTCCAGTGCCTGCTCGCCGGTGTCAGGCTGGGATACGAGGAGGTCGTCGATATTGACGCCGATTTTAGAAGCGTAGGTGACATCGAGGGCATGCTCTGCATCGATAAAAGCTGCAACACCGCCTGTTTTCTGTGCCTGCGCAATGGCATTCAGGGCCAAGGTCGTTTTACCCGAAGATTCCGGGCCGTATACCTCAATGACCCTTCCCCTCGGGAATCCGCCGATTCCTGTAGCAATATCAAGGGTCAAAGATCCGGTAGGGATCGCCTGTATTCCCTCGGCGACATCGCTTGAGCCCAGACGCATGATAGAGCCCTTTCCGAAGTTTCTTTCGATCTGTGAAATGGCCATCTCGATGGCCTTGAGTTTATCCTTGTTCATAATGTGCCTCCTTATTAATTATCTTCACCAAGCCTGATAGCTGCGACCTCGGAATATTCGGCGCCCGACGGTTTCAGGACGCTTTCCATAAGCAGGATTTCGCGCACCTCTATAGTACCAAAAAAAGTATCTTTATATGTAGCCAATTCCTTTACTACAGGATCAATGGCGCGCCTGTCTTTCACCCGGCCAATGGTAAGGTGGGGAGAAAAAGCCCTGCCTTCCCTTTTAAATCCGATTTCAGAAAGCGCGGCGTCGATTTCCATGAACAGGGATTTGAGCCTTTCCGATGCTTCAATTCCAATCCACAACACATTGGGATTCCTGAAATTAGGAAAGACGCCCGCACTGCGGATATCCACAGTAAAAGGTCGATGGGTGCTCCCCAAAAGCAGAAGCCTTTTCTTGATCATCGGGACAAGATCATCACTGATATCGCCCATAAATTTCAGCGTCAGATGGATATTTTGCGCCTGCACCCATTTTACCCCGCGCGAATCGGCGCCAATCTTACGAATGATGTCGTTGAATGTTGCTCTGATGGCTCCGGGGATGTCTATTGCGATAAAAGATCTCATTGTGTCGTCCGTAGTGTCACTGCGTGTCGTGACTTTACAACAATCTGAATATTTGCAATAAAATATTGGTAATGATTCCCGCAGCCACATCATCGAACATTACACCGGCGCCGCCACCGAGCTTCTCGATCATGCGTATCGGCGGTGGCTTTAGTATATCGAAAAACCGGAACAAAAAAAAGGCAGCGATCATGAATGTCGGAGTCAACGGCAAAAAGATTATCGAGCAAAGGTATCCTACAAATTCATCGATCACGATATGAACGCAGTCCTTTTGACCAAAAGCTTTTTCGACAACGCCAGAAACCCAGATGCCTATGAGCAATGTCACTATCAGAATAATAAGCTGCCACGTAAACGACGGCTTAACCGCCCAGATGAAAATCATTCCGGCAAGGGTACCGAAGGTACCCGGGGCGAAAGGGATTAGACCCACAAAAAAGACCGTTGCTATAAGCTTTGAAATATAACGCCGCATATCGTCCATAGGAAGATATTCTATCATATTCCTTTACGACTCACCCGCCCTTTTGATATTGTATTTAAGACATAGAGCGGGAATTCCCGGTTATTGCTATCCGGGATGAGAGCGATCCTGTTTTTTATAATTTGACAGGCTGTGAAATTTTTTTATAAATAGGATACGAATGGATATGCCCATAAAAGCTAACCGAGCTAAGCGTACAAGGAAGCCTAAGCACAGAGTTGTCACCCGTGCGTTTGACTTTCCTATGGAAGTAAACGCGAGGCAGAATGACCGCTTGTGGATGCACGTGGGAGCTTGCTGGCGCTTACGCAATCTACTGATGGCTGACCGTATCGATAACCGTGAGACCAACAAGCTCCTAAAGCAACAGGGCGAGACCGACCTCCGCTATCTCACTCAATCCGACCAATATGCGGCTATCCATGAATATGTTCGTCACGACACCGCGCTGTCCAAAGCACACAGTCAGGTCAGGCAGAATGTGGCGGTTCGAGTGGATGCCGGCTATAAACGCTTCTTTGAAGCACTTAAGGAAGGGCGGACTAACGTCTACCCGCCAAAGTTCATCGAACGCAAGAAATACCGCAGTATCACCTATCCGCAGTACGGGCCTGCGGCCAAGATCAAAACCGGCAAGCTGAACTTGTCTGGACTCGGAGAGTTCCGGGTGTTTGACTACTGCAAGATCAAGGGGAAACCCAAAACCGTCACGGTAAAGTTCAAACAGGGCCGGTGGCATTGTATCATCACTGCCGAAGCCCAGGAGAAGGATGTCGTTGATCTTCTCCGTCCAGATGATACCCGGCCGGATGCCGAATTCGATACTGGACTGACCGCCCTGCTGACCGATTCCGAAGGAAACGCATACAATCCGCCTAAAGCTTGGTATGACTACCGTGCCAGGCTCCGAATCGCGCAGAAGAAGATGTCACGGCAGTTTGAAGCGCGGGAGAAGAAGTATGAGATATTGGCTGCCCAGGCGAAAGCCGAGGGTCGTCCAGTCTCTCCGCTCAAGGATATCCCCTACTCGAACAGGCTGAAGGCCCAGATCAAGGTAGTGGCCAAACTCCACACTAAGGTCGACAACATAAGGGACCACCATCACAAAAAGAACGCTTCGGTCGTTGCAAGCAGGTACCGCAAGTCTGCCGTAGAAGAGCATGCTGTGCAGTTCATGATTCGCAACAGGAAGCTTGCGAAAGTCGCCACAGATCGGGCCATCCACAAACAAAAGCTTTTGCTCAAGAGCAAGCTTGGGAAGCGTTACATTGCAGTCCCTAACCAAACAGAGAATGGTGGCAACTCCCAGACCTGCACCTGTGGTGCTCCTGTCTCGAAGGAACTCAAAGACAGGATACACCACTGTCCGGTATGCCGTCTTACTGCCGGGCGGGATCATGTAGCCGCTAATATCGTATCGATTATTGCATTTGGGATAGCAAGTCTTACCTTGGGAGTGGGTCACACTCTCCGGAGGCCGGGCAGGTCTTCGTCAGACGTGGAGAGGACGAAGCGCTGTGCGGCGAAAGCCGCCTGTGCGAGTTGGAAAGCATCCCGCCTTTAGAGTCTTCCAGGAAGCGTCAACCTTCACAGGCGTTGCGACGAAGTACCGCGGGTGCGGAAGCTACTGTGGCAAGCAAGACTTGTGTGCATCTCCAGGATACTGGAGTTGCCGTATGAGCCGTAAGCCGTCGGCATGTACTAAAACGCTAAGAGCAAAACCTGANNGAGATGATCGAGATCGTAGATACCGAAGGGTCGACTATCGGGATCCGACGCCGTTCGGAGGTCCATGGCAACCCATCTCTGCTGCACAAGGTAGTGCATGTCCTCGTGTTCAATGATGTCGGCAACCTGCTTCTCCAGAAACGTTCGATGAACAAGGACGTTGCACCCGGCAAATGGGACACCTCTGTAGGCGGTCACGTCTCTCCGGGCGAGGACTTAAAAACAGCGGCGCT
>PMYY01000148.1:0-12730 GCA_003170655.1 Nitrospiraceae bacterium | reverse complement strand
GAGATCAGGAAATCCATAGGCAGCGGCCTTTTCAGCGGCCACTTCGAATCGGAAATGACAAATTATTTTTGGTTCAAGCAGGAGCTTATCTGATAAAGACCCTACTCGCTGTAGTTCCTTATCAGGTAGGTCCCATAGGCAAAGAACGCCGCGGCGTAAAGAACAAGAACTGCCAGTGAAACTGCCCCCTCGTGATCGAACGATGCCTTTCTTATCAGGATGTTCGTATGGGTTAAAGGCACCATGTACATAACATATTTGGCAACGGCCGGCATGCGGTCCACCGGAAAAAATGTGCCGCTGAAGAATGCCATTGGCATGATAAAAAAATTCGTATAGGTTGCGGTGTCCTCATGAGATTTCGAGATCATCCCGGTGATAACGCCAAGATTTGAGAACAGAAAACAGTTGATGAGCAGCGCGACAATGAAAGGAAAAGTAATGAAATTCGCCGACGATGCCACTATCCCGACTATTATTATCAGGACCGATGCAAAAAGGCCCTTGATCATTCCGGCCAGGACTTCTCCTATCATGATAGATGACGATCTTATGGGGGCCTGGACAAAAACCTGGAAGGTCTTGAAATAGATCCTGTTCAGGTTTAGGGCGCTCGATACCCAGTTATACGAATTGTTCATAGAACTCATGGCTACGAGACCGGGAATGAGAAAAACAAGATAGTTCCCACCCCCGATTCTCAAGCTGCTGCCGAGCCCGAAGCCAAATACAATGAGATAGATAATAGGTACGACCATGGCCGAAAAGAGATACCCCAGCCTGAGAAGCTTCCTCTTGAAAAGAAGCATTTCCCTCAGAAAGATCGGATACCATCCTGGAGCAGCTTTCATTCGATGCGTTCCCCGGTCAGCTTGATAAAGACATCTTCGAGATTCGTTTTCCTTACGGTAACACCATCAGCCAAATTTTTTGCGATTTCATGGGCCTCTTCCCGCGTCTTGCAGATATGCTGTATAAGTTTTCCATTGGGATCAATAAACTCCGCTATATATTCGCCTACGCAGGCCTTCAGTTGCGCCGGGGTATCGAGAACAACAAGCTTGCCTTTCGACAGAATTCCTACCCTGCCGCAGAGTGCTTCGGCTTCTTCGATGTAATGAGTAGTGAGTACTACAGTCCTCCCCTCGATCCGCGTCTTCCTGATGACGTCCCACATCTGCCGCCTGATCTGTGGATCGAGACCAATAGAGGGCTCATCGAGAAAGAGAACCTTTGGGCCTGGCAATAGAGCCCTGGCAAGCAACAGCCTGCGTTGCATTCCGCCCGAAAAATGGTGGGCAAGGGAATCCCTGCGTTCCCATAGACCTACGATTTTAAGCGCTTCATCGATCTTGTCAGCCCGGTTTTCAACGTTGTGAAACATCGAATAGATATAGAGGTTTTCATATGCCGTCAATTCCCTGTCAAGATTGTTCTCCTGGGGTACGACGCCAATCAGTCTCTTGACCTCCAGAGGATCTGCTGCGACATCGATTCCATCGATGCTGCATCTGCCGCCATCAGGTTTCGTAAGTGTGGTCAGCATCTTGATTATAGTCGTCTTGCCGGCACCGTTGGGACCGAGCAGGCCGAAAACCTCGCCATCCGATATTTCGAACGAAACTCCCGCGACAGCGGTTACCGATCCATATGATTTTGAAAGGTTGTCAACCTTTATCACTAATCTTACCTCTCTCCGACGGTACTAATCGTGCCCTGAACGAAGCGTATGTTTAAAAATAAAAGCGACGCCAAAGAAAGCTGCATTGACTATAACTATCGATGCCCCCGTCGGCAAATTAAAGAAAAGTGATAGAAAGATTCCAATCACAACGGATGCAAGGGCGACAGCACCGGCCATGAGAAGTGCATTTTTGAAGCTCCTGGCAATCTGAAATGCCGTGACTGCAGGAAATATCAAAAGAGCTGACGTGAGCATGATACCGACCACTTTCATGGTCAGGACCACCGTGATGGCCGTAAAAAGCACGATCATCGTGTTCAATTTCTGAGTGTTGACGCCGCCGGCCTTTGCAAATTCCTCATCGAAGGTTATCGAAAAAATGTCGTGATAGTTAAAGACAATAACAGTAAGTACAATCAATGAAAGAACAATCGATGTGTACACCTCCTGAATGCTTATCGAAAGTATATTTCCGAAAAGATAGCTAAAGAGATCGACATTAAAACCACCGGCAAGGCTTGCGATCATGACGCCTCCTGCGATTCCTATCGCAGACAATATGCCTATTGCTGCATCGCCGAAGATGCGGGCCCGTTCCATCAGCTTCAATATGCCAAGGGAACTCGCCATTACTACAGGCAGCGATATATAGATTGGATATACACCGAACAACAGTCCCAGCGCAACGCTCCCAAAGGTTACATGGGCAAGTCCATCTCCTATAAGTGAAAGTCGTCGTAAAACAAGCAGCACACCAAGCGTGGAACATAGTACCGATATGAACGCCCCAGTTATAATCGCCCTCTGGATAAAGCCGTAACTGAGATATTCTAAGATCGGCATAACAGCCCCGTGAGATTCTTTCTAATCATTATTCGGCCTCTGCTTGACAGTAAGAATATTCATACCATGCCTGTGGCAGATGAGATGCTGAGAAGAAGGGCCGAAGAACTTCGTCATATCCCCAGACATGCAAAATTCGTCGAAGTCTCCGAAGAATACAATTTCCTTATCGATATAGAGTAGCTTCGAGGCATACTTTCCGATGGTGCCGGTATCATGAGTCACAAGCACCACGGTAACCTTTTTATCGCGGTTTAACCTTCTCAGAATTTCGAAGAAATTTTCACGAGTTTCAGGATCAAGGGCGGTAGTCGGTTCGTCGAGTAGAAGTAGTTCGGGGTCATTGACCAATGCGCGCGCGATGAAAACCCTTTGCTGCTGCCCTCCCGAGAGGTCCCCTATCGCCTTATCCTTAATATCCGCGATATTCAGCATTTCAAGAGTTCTATCGATAGTAGCCTCGTCGGAGTCTCCAATCCGTTTGGGAAATTTCTTTTTTGACACGAGTCCCAACGAGACAATTTCTTTGACCGTAGACGGAAAATAAGGATTAAAGAAGTTCATCTTCTGCGGAAGATAACCTATCCTTTCTCGGTATTTCATTGCAGCAGGAGGATGACCGAAAAGCTTGACACTTCCGGATGTCGGGACCAACAGCCCCAGCATCAACTTTATCAGTGTCGACTTCCCGGAGCCGTTTGGTCCGACAAGTCCGATGTATTCACCGGCTACGATGTCGCAGGATATATCGCTCAGCACGTCGATCGAATTATACCTGTACGACAGGTTCTCGATGTTGACAAGTTTTACCGGCATTGAAGTCCCTGCTCAAGGTTTTCAAGATTCTTTTCCATCAGACCGGCAAAGGACACCCCTTTCCCGAATTCCTCCTTACTGATGTTATGCGCTCCGTGCAAAAAAAGGAGCTGCGCCCCAGTCTCGCGGGCGAGAGTCTCAGCCACACGGGGCGCGAGAAGTTCTTCGTAAAAGATATACTTCAGCCCTTGCTCCTTTAGCAGCCTGCTTATCTTTACCAACTGGCCAGGAGTCGGCTCGGCATCGGGGGAAAAACCGTATGCCGATACATAGGTCAGTCCATATCTTTTAGCGAGATATCCGAAGGCTAAATGTCCACCGTTGATGAAAGTTCTTTTCGTACATTTGCTGAGCCCCTGCCGGAATTTATCGTCCAGGTCTTTGAGGACCGCTTTGTACTGTTCTGCATTTTTCTGGTAATATTCCTTGCCAGCCGGGTCCTTCTGAGTTAAACCATCGCGGATAGTATCTACCATGACAACGGCATTCCCGAGGTCAAGCCAAATGTGTGGATCCATCCCGGCGTGACCATGCTCCTTCTCATGATGTCCACCCTCATGGTCTTCATCTTCATTATTGATAAAAACAATGCCTTTGCTTGAATCGAGGATGAGCGTCTTATTGTTGTCTATTCCTTTTATGATGTCAGCAACCCAGGGTTCCATATACTTATTGGTATATACGAATACATCGGCATGATGAAGGTTCAGGACGTCAGCAGGCTTCGGTTCGAAACTGTGTGGCTCGACGCCTGGGGTTAGGAGAAGTTCTACCGCAACCCTGTCCTTTCCTACGTTCTTTATAAAATCATAGAGAGGGAAAAGACTTGCAACAACCCTGATTTTGTGGGTCTCCCCAGTTGACGGCGTATTGTCGGCCTTTTGGCACGAGATCCCGACTACGCAACACAACACTGCACACGCAACGACTATTTTTCTAAAAAGCATTGATCGCTCCTTTTTTCCGAGAACATGGTTCGCAAAGACCATTAATCTGGAGAATGTGGGAGAGGACCCTGCCTTTCAAATTGCGCGACACTTCATTTTCAATTTCTCGTGACGCACAAAAATTAAGATCCTCAACCTTTCTGCACGACACGCAGATAAAGTGGTGATGATGCCCTGCATTGCCGCAATAATAGTAGTAGAGCTGCCGGCTCGGATGAATGATCTTTGTAATAACTCCATTATCCGATAGCTCTTCGAGTATCCGGTACACCGTCGGCAATCCTATAGTGTTGAGCTTTCGCTTCAGCTTCTTCCATATCTCCTCCGGACTTGCATAAGCCTGCTCGCCAGATAGAATGGAAAGCACGGCAAGCCGCCGCGTAGTAGCTTTGAGCTGAAGGCCTTTGAGGATCTCGGCAAAAGATTCGTTATTATTCATATGTTGGTCAAATAGAAACGATTTCTGTTTGTTATGGTAACGCGTTTTCGAAATGATGTCAAATCTGCAAAAGATTGATCTGTGTTACGGAGATGTTTCGGCCCGAGATGAATTCAGACGCCTCTTCGATCCGGATGATAGATATACTTATGGAGCTGAAGGTTTAACCTGACAGAAAGTTTGTCTTGGAGTATCCATGCTGAAAGATCCGAGGGTTGGATCAGGCTATAGGCAGGAGAAAAATGGACCGTGCATTTTTCATGCAGGACGAATTTAGTTACGACATCCTTTGCCCACTCATAATCAGCTCTGCTGGTAATCACAAATTTCAATTCATCACTTCTCTTCAGATTTTCAAAATTGGCAGCATACAGGGTTTCGGACATACTGCTGCCGGGGGTCTTAACATCCATGATGATGGTTGCCCTACGATCTACGTCCGCGATATTTATGCTGCCGTTCGTCTCGATAAGGACACTTAACCCCTGGTCGTTCAGCCTCGATATAAGAGTAAGAACTTCATTCTGCAACAATGGCTCTCCACCGGTGATCTCGACGAGTCTTAAACTGTAACTGATGACTTCAGTAACGATCTCATCCCCGGTCATTTCCCTGGCTTCATCATATGCATATCTGGTATCGCAATACGAACACCTGAGATTACAGCCGGTCAGCCTGACAAAGACGCATGGCAGTCCTGAATAAGTGGACTCCCCCTGAATACTCGCGAAGATTTCGCATACCTTCATGTCATTAACTCTATCATGGAGCAAGAAAATAGACAATATAGAACTGCCATAATCATCCCCTGGCTGGATAGGTGTCCATTATAGATAATCTCAATATTTTTCATTCAGGTATGCTATAATTTTCCTCGTGGATATACATCAGCTAAGAATCTTCGCATCGGTTTTTAAGAACAAAAGTTTTTCACGGGCTTCTGAGGAGCTTTTCCTCACGCAGCCTACGGTCAGCGATCATATAAAGGTNNGCCTACGGTCAGCGATCATATCAAGGCGCTTGAAGAGGAATTTGGCTGTCGCCTTTTCGACCGTTTGGGGAGGACCATACTCCCGACAAATGAGGCTGAGGCGCTATATGGTCATGCCCTGGAGATCATCGAAAAGGCCGATGCCGTGAAGGACATCATCGGTCGCTTTAAGAAGGAGCCGGCCGGTGAACTCTTACTGGGAGCGAGCACGATTCCCGGTACCTACCTGTTGCCGCCGGTTATGGCCACCTTCCGGAAAAAGTATCCTTTGATTTCATTTCAGATAATCATAGCCGACTCAAAAGAGATAGTTGAAAAAGTCTTGGCGCATGACTTGCTTATGGGTATAATCGGCTCAAAATTGAACAATGTGCAAATTACCTATACGACCTTGGCCGAAGACGAATTGATCGTTGTAGCATCGCCCTCTTTCGTCCATAAGACCAGTATTAGCTCACGCGAACTCTCTACGCTTCCTTTTGTTCTTCGTGAAGAAGGCTCCGGCACGAGAACCGAGATCGAAAGGATATTCTCCGACAAAGGCATCGGCATGGACAGCCTTAAGACCGTTGGATTTTTCGGTTCAACCGACGCAATAAAACAGGCCGTCAAGGCCGGTATGGGGTTATCGATACTCTCACGTCTCTCCGTTCGCGATGAATTAAAGTATAAGATCCTCAAGGAAATCCGGGTTACCGATCTGCAGATGAAACGCAACTTTTACCTCATCACCCATAAAAAAAGAACCCTCCCCTCGGCTTATCTGCTCTTTTTGAATCACCTATTGTCAGAATCCAAGCCAAGTTGAGCGCTCCAACAAAAACTTCTCGTTCTACATCCAAAATCGAGGTTTCTCAACCCACAGGTATGCCCGTTTTCACTAATCCGAAGATTTCATCTTCGAATTAATGGGAACGATAATTATGGCGTTTCAATCACAACAGTGCTAGCCTGCGGTCCTTTTTCTCCCATCTCTTCTTTATAACGGACAAGAGAGCCAGCCTTCAGATGCCTGAAATTCTTGTCCAAGACACTGTTTTCGTGGAAATAGATTTCATGTCCGTCTTCAGTCGCTGAGAGAAAGCCGTACCCCTCATCCGGAAATATTGAAGTCACGACACCATGCGGCGGCTCCTCATGATACTTCACATCGCCCCGCAGTTTCGTCGCATAATCCTCAAGCTTGCGCCGGGCCGCATCAAAAGCCTCTCTGATTGCGATATCGAGATCTTTACTAGGTCTGTTCTTTATAACAATCTCCTTGCCGGGGACCGTTATATCGATGTTGATATTGTACTCAACTGCATTCAACTCCTGCTTTTTATACCTGTGAGGGACTTCCACGGTGATACGGCAACGCGTGATGCGGGGAAAAAAGGTATCGAGTTTCTCGGCACGTCTCTTCAAATCATCTTTGATGGGCTCGCTCAGTTCGATATTTCTCGTTGTAATCTGCAAAGGAATCTCCATTGAGTTACTCCTTTCGCTGTATCTGAATCATTTATTAGTCAAAGCACTACCAGAGAAAGAATTGCGCAAAAAAACGCCTGATAAAGGGATCAAGGAAAATAAGCTCTCTACTAAACGTGCAGAGATACCATGCTGCCCACAGCCGCAACCCTTTTCACTTCGGGAGACGAAACAGGCGCACATTTTCCGACTAGGTCAAGAAATTCACATTTTTCAGTATGGTTCATTCCAGCCATCTCGGAGCATATCCTGAATCCCTCGCCACTGAAAAATGCAACATCCCCTTCACTCCGGTTTTCATCCAGAAAATCGTCGGCTGCTTGAAGAATTATCGCCTCAGCAAGTGTCTTCATATTCATAACATCCTCCTTTGTCATTGGTGACACTTTGAATATACAGTCAGGCGGCATTAAATGGGTATCAGTCTGAGGCTGATTTTATTGTAAGAAAGAGTACAGAACCATGTAGGGCATATACCGACAAAAGACTCAAAGTCCGGCCAACCGTTCTTCGAACTCCCTCGACCGATCCGAATGTTCATCGGTCAGTTCTTCAAGTTCCCCGAAAAGCCGTTCAATCTCCTGCTTGGCATCATGGATAGCTTTTGAAAGTGATGAAATCGATTGCCACTCGTTCTTTTCAGAAGCCCTGAGAAGTTCGGACGTATCACGCTCGACCCCGTGCTCAAGCCTTATGATGGCCTCTTCGACTTCTTGAATCCGGCGCTGAAGACCTCCAAGTGCCTTCGAGCGCTCATTGACAAGTTCCGCCTTAATTCGCCGCACTTCCTTCCGGTCGCCACCCCTGTTTCGTTCTCCGTAGTCCGTTTGGTGTCCGTTCACAGGTTCCTCACTTTTCCAGCCCACCCTGAGCAGGAAATCTTCGTAGCTACCTTCAAAGATGGTCACCTTGCCGTCATCGAATACTATAAGCCTGTTGACCAGACTTTTGAGTATCATCTCGCTATGGGTGACAATGATTACAGCCCCTTCATATGCATCAAGGGCTTCAATCAAAGAGTCGACCGACTCCATGTCAAGATGATTTGTCGGTTCATCCAGGAGAAGAAGGTTCGAAGGACTGACGAGGAGCTTTCCGAGCAGCACCCTGCTCTTCTCCCCTCCCGACAGTATATTTATCTTTTTTAAGGCGTCGTCGCCTTCGAACATCATAATTCCGCAAATAGTACGGGCGACCCTCCGGTTGTAATCCGGATGAACATCTAGTATTTCCTCTTCAACCGTCTTTCCCGGGTCAAGCCGTTCGATATTGGTCTGGCCAAAATAGGCGGCCTTCGTCTTCTGATTATGGACGATCTCTCCCGCCTGGGCCTGCAACTCTCCGGCGAGAAGGCTAATAAGCGTAGTTTTTCCCTTCCCATTCTTGCCGACAATGCCGATGCGGTCATTTCGCCCGACTGAAAAGCTCAGCCGGTCAATGAGAGGCTTTCCATTATCCGAATACGAAAAAGAAATATTGTGAGCGGTCATCAGCCATTTACCCTCAAAAGACTCATATGGGAAAGAAAAATCGAGGGTCTTTGCATCATTAAGCTGCTCCAGTCTTTCCCTTTTCCCCAGCGCCTTGATCTTTGACTGGACTGCACTGGCCTTAGTCGCCTGAGCCCTGAAACGGTTAATGAACTTCTCAATATCGGCCCGTTTTTTTTCGTCGTTCATCCGCGTCCGCTCGTACATTTCTTCTTCCATCAACAACTGGCTGTACAATTTTTCTGTCGATCCCGGTATCTTCCTGACCTTGCAGCGGTGTATGCCCAGAGTATGGGTAGTCACGCTGTCCATAAAGTCACGGTCATGGGTGATCATGATCAGCTCGTGTTTCCAGTTTCGGAGGAACTCGCGCAGCCAGCGGATGGAAAGAATATCGAGATAGTTGGTGGGTTCATCGAGCAGAAGAAGGTCCGGTTCGCCCAGCAGCACCTTTGCCAGAGTCAGCCTCACCTGGAATCCGCCCGAAAGATCCGTGGGATGGCGGTCAAAATCTTCTTCTGTAAAGCCGAGGCCCTGAAGAACAGCCTTTACCCTATATGACTCATCCTTGCCATCCTCGTCATTCTTAAGGCTCAGGCTGCCTTCTTTGAGGACTGTGTCAGATGAAAACGACAAATGCTGCGAAAGGTATCCCACGATATAATTGTTCGGAATGGTGATAGTGCCGGAGTCGGGATGCTCCTGTCCTGTGATCATCCTGAACAGCGTCGTCTTGCCATGTCCGTTCCTTCCTACGAGCCCGATGCGTTCTCTCGGATTGACAGTAAAACTGACCTCGTCGAATATGACCTGCCTGCCGTAAGCCTTGGTTAAATTGCCGATCTGTATCATCTATTGGGGATATCCGTGGATTCACCTTCGGTGAAAGCTGTTGAGCCGCCTGTCGATATCTTTTTAGAGTCCCCGGAGATAATGCTCCAGGTCCATGTAAGCCTGTTCCGTAACGCCATCTTTCTCCATCTTTGCACTTTTATATTTCACAACAGCCAGCTGGGGTCTCAGCCTCGAATATTCTCTCTTGGAAAGGTCTCCCCGGACCGCACCGCCCTCTATCTTTTTTTCGATTACCGCGATTCTTTCGTCTAGAGCATTCGGACTGGGCATGGACAAATGAAGCAGTCAGAACGATCATCATGCAGAGAAAGAATGTATTTGAAACATTCCGTGAAAATTTCATTTCAACCACCCTTTAAGAGATGCTCGGATCTTTGCGGAAACTTCATTCAGTTCGTCAGTGCCATAGGCAACTATAGGGCCTGTACCCCATATCGGACCAGGCCAGGCACGGTCTTTTGGGAATCTTCCGATTACATGGACATGCAGTTGCGAAACAAGGTTTCCGAGTGCCCCGACATTGATCTTTACGGGATGATAGAGCTCGCGAATCACACCGGATACGCATGATATCTCTTCGATGAGCACAGAACGCTCAGCCGTCGACAATTCATCGATCTCGTTTATTCCTTCCCGTTCAGGCACGAGGATAAGCCACGGCAGTGAACGGTCGTTCATCAGCAGGAGCAGCGACAATTCCAGGCAGCCCACTTCAATAGTGTCGGCCTTTAATCTCTCGTTAAGGGTGAACATGACCGGATTGCCTACGTGCCAGAGAAATTGCCTCCGAAGCACATGTTTTGCGGCACAAACCGCATCCGTAACATCTCTCCGGATCGATGACAGCTATCCTCACGCCCTCTTGCATGTCACCTTCAATAGCATCAAACTGACAGTGCTCGGCGCAGAGTCCGCATCCTATACAAAGCTCTCGATCGACCGTGGCAACGTACTCAGCCCTTGCAATAGTGTGCGCGCCAATGCCAGAACGTGTTCTCATAGCGATGCAGTCTTTAGCAGTGCAATTGCAGATCGCCCCGATAAACGGCGTCATCATCGTCCATATTGAATGGATAGCTCCATGTTCTTCCAGAACTGCCATTTGCTCTATTGCTTCTTCGCTCCGGACTGCTTCGAGTCCTTCGTCGGACGATTTTCCGAAATAGCTCATGTCAAACCCTTTATACCATGGGTCGGGACTGTAGCTCATTGCATAACAGCATCTCTCTTCCTTTTTCGTCATTGTCCAACGGCAGGCGCACGGCATTCTGACAACACTCTCCGCTTTTAGTACAATTTCCCTTATCTCTTCAATGGGAAGCACCTGTCCGAAATGCTCAGCCTTGGCCTTTTCCTCCAATGCGCGAATTACGCCGGCTGGCAGGCGCCCCTTCTTCATGAAAAGAGTTTCCAGACGCCCGAGGGTCCTGAAACCTTCCCCCATAGTCGTAAGGTGGAAATCTTCAATGAACTTCCGACGCTTTATATCTGAGAGGAGATCGTTGGCGTAATTGGCGGCATTTTTGTACCAGACCTTACCGTCTCCGTGCTTGGTACAGAATTCGCACATCTTTTATTTTATTGTGCAGTGGAAGAAAGGGTCAAGCGCTTACGTCTCTCTTGCCCCCTGGAACGGTTATTTTCGGAGAACAATAGTAATCTGGAGTCTCAGAAGCGCTGGCTATGGGACTAATGTCCCATTGGAATATCCTTCGTGACCTGATAAGACCCTTACTTCGCATGGAATCCAGTACAGCTTAAAGGATTGTAGCGGTCAGTGGGATGCTTGACTGTGCTAATCTATACTATTATTATAGCAAACGATACGTTACGGAGGAACCATGGCCGATTTGAAAAAGATGTATAAAACCATTATGGACGATGACTTTCCTGAACAGATATCCGTCGGCTTCGGCGATATGACCCTAGTGTACCGTAAGCGAACCTGGAAGATTGCCGATGAAAAAACGGGCGAACTAATCGAGAAAGGCCTGCGTTACGGAGAGAACCCTGACCAGCAGGCTGCCCTCTACGAACTTATCACCGGGAATCTTTCACTTGGCGCCTGCAAATATATCGAACCCGGTAATGGCCTCGTTAGCCGCATTGACGAAGAGGACATGCTCCAGGCAGGCAAGCATCCCGGCAAGACCAATCTTACTGACCTCGACAATGCCTTGAACATTCTAAAATTTCTAGGCGACAGTCCGGCAGCTGCCATCATGAAACATAACAACCCGAGCGGCGTAGCTCATGGGAAGAACGTGGCTGAAGCTTATGACAAGGCAAACATGGCGGACCGCATAGCAGCATTTGGAGGTTGCCTTGTCGTGAACCGGCCCATGGATAAGGCTACTGCAGAGATGGTGAATGCGAATTATCTTGAAGTCGTAGGGGCACCGGATTACGAGGCAGGCGTCTTCGAGATCCTCTCCAAAAGAAAAAACCTCCGCATCGTTCGCATCGATGCGATCAGCAACCTTGAGAAATACCGGTCCACGAGATTCGTAGATTTCAAGTCGCTGATTGACGGCGGCATCATCGTACAACAATCTCCGGTGAACCGCATGAGGACAAAGGACGATTTCCTGCCCGCCAAGACAGTTTACAAAGGGATGGAATACGCAATCTCGCGTCAACCCACCGAAGCAGAGTTCGACGACATGCTCTTCGGCTGGAATGTGGAACAGGGCATCACTTCAAACTCAGTGATCTATGTTAAAGATGGAGTAACCGTCGGCATAGGTACGGGCGAACAGGACCGCGTTGGCGTAGCGGAGATTGCCGTCTTTAAAGCCTACACGAAATATGCAGACGCCCTCTGCTTTAAAAAGTTTGGTATACCTTACAAGACATTCGAACTGGAAGCAGCCCAGAGAAAGAGGGACTCTACTGCCTTGAGGGAGATCGACGAAGCGACGAAACGTAATAAGGGCGGTCTTATCGGCGCAACGATGGTTTCAGACGCCTTTTTCCCTTTCCGAGATGGCGTGGATGTCGGCCTCAAAGAGAGTATACGGGCNNATCGTGCAGCCGGGCGGTTCGGAACGTGACTTCGAGTCCATCGAGGCATGCAACGAGGCAAATCCGCAGGTGACAATGGTCTATACCGGCCAGAGGGCATTCAGGCACTGATAATGCGAGACTCTTCATAGGTGCGCTCCTTGGGAAGGCGCCTATGGAGAGTAGTACTTC
>PMYY01000159.1 GCA_003170655.1 Nitrospiraceae bacterium | reverse complement strand
AGTTCAACTGCGTTTTTTAGGTTTATAAGTGTTCACCACTCCATCGGCATACTGCCTTTTTTCTGCGCCAAGTATGTAAAGCTCCCTTTCCGAATTGTCCTCTGTACGATTATATAATTTCTTTCTTGATATATCGATATTGCATGTAGCGAAAGCGATAGCTAGCGTCAATCCGTTATAATACAGAGTCATGAATAATTATCCGAGAGTCATCATCGCCGGGGCAAGGGGCGGAAGCGGAAAGACCACGCTTTCCCTGGCAGTCATTTCATCCCTGCGCTCCAGGCACGGCCTGACGGTTATTCCATACAAGAAAGGCCCTGACTATATAGACGCTGGATGGCTTTCGGTGGCTGCAAAGCATCCATGTTACAATCTCGATCCTTTCCTCGTGTCGAAAGATAAGGTGGTTGATTCTTTTCTTTCTCATTTCAAGGGTGATATTTCGGTCGTCGAAGGGAACAGGGGGCTTTTCGACGGCATGGACGCTGAAGGATCGTTCAGTACCGCTGAACTTGCAAAGCTTTTGAGGGCGCCGGTTATATTGATTGTCGACTGCACCAAGATGACGAGGACAACAGCGGCTGTAGTCCAGGGATTAATGCATTTCGACAAGGATGTCGCAATAAAGGGAATAGTCCTGAATCAGATAGCAGGGAGCCGCCATGAGTCCATAATCCGTGAGTCGATCGAAAAATATTGCACGGTCCTTGTGGTTGGGGCGATCCCACGCTTAAAGAAGGGCGAGATGCCGGAACGGCATATGGGCCTGATCCCGCATCATGAGCATGAAGATGCAGCTGGTGTTATTTCATTTACAGAAACGCTGGCCGATAAATATCTCGACATGCCCAAAATCATCGAAATCGCCAGATCGGTGGAACCATTGCCCCACCCATCCAAGAAGAAGAGAACGGGTAAGGTTGTATCTGTGCAGAGAGACATTGATGGCCGTGGAGTGCGTATCGGCGTCTTTCGCGATGCAGCATTTCAATTTTATTACCCCGAAAATTTCGAAGAACTCCAACGAGTCGGTGCCGAGATTGTCGAGATCGATGCCCTTGGAGGTAAAGGTCTCCCTCAGATCGACGCGCTCTATATCGGAGGTGGATTTCCCGAAACTAATGCGCTTAATCTGGCACAGAATACCTCCTTCCGCGATGCTGTAAGAAATGCTGCTGAAAAGGGGCTCCCTATTTATGCCGAGTGCGGCGGTCTAATGTTCCTCGGAGAAGCGATTATAATGAATGGTGAGCGGTACCCGATGGCAGGCATATTTCCATTAGTCTTTGAGATGAGGCCCAGGCCCGAGGCACACGGGTACACCATTGTAGAAGTCGATGGAGAGAATCCTTTTTATCCGACTGGAACGATCCTGCAGGGTCACGAATTTCATTATTCCTCCGTATCGGGGTTCCGCGAACGAGACGATATTTCGCTGGCCTTCAGCATGAAGCGTGGAAAAGGCATTGCTGGCCTGAGGGACGGCATATGCTATAAGAATGTTCTCGCAACATATACACATATACATGCCCTCGGCGCCCCTGAATGGGGACTGGGAGTAATCGCAAAAGCAAAGGAGTTCAAGAAAAGAAATGTCCAAACTTACACCTGAATGCCCTTTTTGCGGCAAATATATCTCTAAGCCTGCACCCACCAGGACTGAATTTGTCGAAATCATAAGCGGCAAGTGCGAATGCGGCGCCGTTTATGTTTGCGATCCGACCGGACATAATGTCGGCGAAGCCTACGGCGACGCCATGGCCCTCGCAACGGGAGACTGGAATATCGGCGAGCTAGCATCCGACAGCTATGATATGAAGGAGATGAGTTACGATCTGAAGAGCCATAGCAGGATATCGGCCAAAGGCCTCAATATGAAGGCCGGTGGACTTATTTTCATCAAAATGGGCAGGCCCGATGAGTGTGCGAAAGTCGAAAATCAGACCCCTGAAAGGGGCGACGAACAGGAAGATCCTGCCGTTGCCGGGATGAAACTCAAGGACCAAGTGCGATATTTCCTTGAAAATGGACGTCCCGAGGTTGTAGGCAAACTTGCCCTGAAGGACAAGAATGTCATCAAATGGCTTACTTCATTCTCTTACGATAAGGAGGATACCCTTACATGGCGCGCCATCGACGCAATGGGCCATGTTGCGCGCGAGTTGAGAACAACGCGTCTCGATGTCGTCAGGGAGACTGTGCGTAAGCTGCTCTGGTCAATGAGTGATGAGTCAGGGGGAATCGGCTGGAGTGCCCCTGAGATCCTTGGGGAGATCATAAGGAGCGATCCCGATGAGTTCGGGGACATAGTCCCAATACTCTGGTCCAACCGTGAAGAACCGAGTTTCAGGCCCGGTGCCGTATGGGCCATGGTGCGGGTGGCAGGTGTAAGACCGGACCTCATCCCTGCGGGCTCGAACGAGCTCAAAGACCTTGCAAATGACCCGAATGCAACGGTCAGGGGCTACACTGCTCTGCTGGCAGGAGAGCTTACTTTTCAAGGGAAAGAGGGGATTTTGAGTAAATTAGCTAAAGATTCAAGCGGGTTACGGATCTATTCCGGTGGTGCCCTGATTGAGACGACAGTCGCAGAATTGGCACGAGAGGCGATTAAATAAGAATGGCAAATGTTTTTATAATATTATTTAATTTGACCCCGAAGATAAGTCTATATTATTTTTGAACACTCGTATAGTTGCGTATACGGAATTATAGAAAATATATAATTCAGCAAAAACTTTTAAATTGAAAGGAGGTAGCACAAATGCCCTTACTTGAGTTTTCTGGAAAGTCAGTCGAAGTTGATGAGGACGGATATCTCATCAATCTCGATGATTGGACAAAAGAACTTGGTGAATTCATGTCCACGCAAGATGGAATGAACCTTACCGAGGCACACTGGGAAGTTATCAACTTCCTGAGGGACTACTATGCCAAGTACCAGATCGCTCCGATGATCAAGATCCTCGTCAAAGAGATCGGAAAGGTTATGGGTCCTGAAAAGGGAAACACGAAATACCTGTATGAGCTCTTCCCGGATGGACCGGCGAAGCAGGCCTGCAGATATGCGGGACTTCCGAAGCCGACTGGTTGCGTCTAATCAGCTTGAAGGTATCTTTGGTGAGATAGTCCGCCGTGTGGCGGATTATCTCACAACTTCAAAACAGCACATCGTAATGAAAGAGAATCGCAAAAAGGTTGGGGGGCCTGTCTTGTCTTTGCATCAATTTTCTATGTTATTGAATCCGAATGATAATTTATTTTCATTCGCCCTCGCAAGATTTCGATTCTCATGGGGAGGTTCTAATTGAATTTGAAGGACCTGCTCAAGAAGCAGCGATCATCAATCATCGAAAAGTGGTTCGACTGTATAATCGAATCATATCCTGCTGACACAGCCGAATTCCTTAAGCGGAAAGGCGGATTTGGGAACCCTATCGGGCAGACTGCTTCCCAGGGCATCCAGGACATTTTTGACGGACTTCTCCTCGATGCCGACCCCTCTGAGATCGCTCCTTTTCTCGATTCCATCATCAGGGTCAGGGCCGTTCAGGATTTCAGCCCTTCTCAGGCCGTAAATTTCATCTTTTTGCTCAAAAAGATCATCCGGGACGCAATTTCATCCGACCTTCGGGAAAGTACTCTTCGAAGTGAACTGGATGAAATGGAGTCAAAGATCGACATACTCGCTCTTCTTAGCTTCGATATCTTTATGAAATGCAGGGAGAAATTGTATGACCTCAAGGCCAACGAATTGAGGGACAGGACACTCTGGTTGCTGAAAAAGTCGAATCTGCTGACCGAGACACCGGACGAAACTGAAGACCGGGGTAGCAGCGACAAAGGCGAAAATACAAACATTAATGAGACGAAAGAGGTAAAGTAAATGGGTATCGCGTTTTCCTTTGCGGCGGTCATTGCATTAATAGGGCTGGCCTTTATCGGGGTGAAGGGATTGAACCTGCATTTCCTCTTCGGGGCCATCGTTCCCTATGCGGCCTTTCTCGCGTTTATCGGCGGGTTCGTATACAAGGTCGTGAAATGGGGACGTTCACCCGTTCCTTTCCACATCCCTACTACAGGCGGCCAGGGATATTCCTTCCCCTGGATTAAACAAAACAAGCTCGACAGCCCTCCTACAACCATATGGGTTATAGGCAGGATGCTCCTCGAAGTTCTCTTGTTCCGTTCGCTCTTCAGGAACACGAAATCCGAGCTGAAACATGGAAAGCTGGTTTACGGTTCTGAAAAGCTGCTCTGGCTCTTCGGGCTTATCTTCCACTGGTCTTTCCTCATCGTGCTGGTCAGGCATTTCAGGTTCTTCATGGTGAGTGTTCCTCTGCCAATCAAGATCATGGAAGCTCTCGATTCATTTTTCCAGGTAGGGGTCCCGTTGGTCTACCTTACGGACCTGACTCTTATTCTGGGAGTTACGTATCTGTTTATTCGCAGGGTCATAATGCCACAGATACGGTTCATCTCTATTGCAGCCGACTATTTTCCGCTCCTATTAATCTTCGCAATAGGAACAACCGGCATCCTGATGAGGTATTTCATCAGGGTTGATATTGTCGGCGTAAAGCAGGTGGCGATGGGGCTCGTTAGCTTTCAGCCCGTCGCACCAGGCTCAATAGGGGTAATCTTCTATATTCATCTTTTCCTCGTAAGCGCGCTTTTCGCTTATTTTCCCTTCAGCAAGCTCATGCACCTGGGGGGAGTATTCATGAGCCCGACGAGGAACCTGGCCAACAACAGCCGCATGGTCAGGCATATAAACCCGTGGAACTACCCTGTTCATGTCCATACATACCAAGAGTATGAAGACGACTTCAGGGAGAAAATGAAACAGGCTGGCTTGCCAGTAGAAAAGGAGTAAGAAATGGCAAAGATCCCTAAACCAGAACAACTATCAAAAATAGATCTTGAGCCGAAGAAGCATTGGTCTCAGTTCCCGATCGATATCAGGCCGGGAATGTACTGCCATGGCGCTAAGGCAAAGGACCTAAAGGTACTTGAACTGCCCAACGCAAGGGACTGGTCCCCGGCTGAAGAGGACTGGAAGCTCCCTCAGGACTGGAAACAGACGGTCCTTGATGGTATCAAGGAGCGTCTTGAGAAGTATCGCTCCTTCCACATCTTCATGGATGTCTGCGTAAGGTGTGGAGCCTGCGCCGACAAGTGCCACTTCTTTCTAGGCTCCGGCGATTCCAGGAACATGCCGGTAGTAAGGGCCGAGATATTAAGGTCGGTTTACCGTTATTATTTCACGCCGGGCGGAAAGATATTCGGCAAATACGCTGGTGCGCGTGAACTGACTGTCGATGTGCTAAAGGAGTGGTGGTACTACTTTTTCCAGTGCACCGAATGCCGCCGATGCTCGCTTTTCTGCCCCTACGGCATCGACCAGGCTGAGATCACCATGATCGGACGAGAACTAATGAACCTGCTAGGTCTCAATATCGGGTGGATTACAGGTCCTGCTGCAAACTGCTACATGAAGGGTAACCATCTCGGACTCGAGCCCCACACGATAAAGAGCAGCATAGAATTCTTCCTTGACGACATCAAGGATATTACCGGCGTCAAGATAGAGCCGACCTTCAATAGGAAGGGTGCGGAGATACTATTCGTTACTCCTTCAGGCGACCTCTTCGCTGATCCCGGAACATACACGGCCATGGGATATCTTATGCTATTCCACGAGCTCGACCTCGACTACACCTGGAGCACGTATGCATCTGAAGGCGGCAACTTCGGCTTCTTCACATCGATGGAAATGGCGAAAAGGCTGAATTCCAAGATATACGCCGAAGCCAAAAGGTTGGGTGTAAAGTGGATAATCGGAGGCGAGTGCGGACATATGTGGAGGGTCCTGCACCAGTATATGGACACCTTCAATGGCCCGGCAGATTTTCTTGAGCAACCGGTATCGCCTATTACCGGAACCAAGTTCGAGAACGCGAAGTCGACCAAGATGGTACATGTAATTGAGTTTACGGCCGACCTTATCAAGAACGGAAAGCTGAAACTTGACCCAAGCAGGAATGATAACCTGATCGTCACTTATCACGATTCCTGTAATACAGCGAGGGGAATGGGATTCTTTGAAGAGCCGCGCTATGTAATAAAGAACGTCTGCAATCACTTCCATGAAATGCCTGAGGATACAATCCGCGAGCAGACCTTCTGCTGCGGGAGCGGGTCAGGACTGAATGCCAGCGAAGACATGGAGTTAAGGATGAGGGGAGGGTTCCCGAGGGCCAATGCGGTTAAACATGTGCACGACAAACATGGCGTGAACATGCTTGCCAACATCTGCGCTATCGACAGGGCCACACTGCCTCCGCTGATGGATTACTGGGTGCCGGGAGTCAGGGTTACCGGTACTCACGAACTTGTTGCCAATGCCCTAGTCATGAAGGGTGAAAAGGAGAGAGAGACTAACCTCCGGGCTGAACCACTTCCGGGAAAGGGGGGCGAATAGCATGTACGACAGCGGTAAGATCTTAGCCGGACTGATTATCTTTATAGTAATCGCTACGCTTCCTTTCACCCTGAATCTGGGTAAGGCCGTGGCAAAGCCGTCACCGAGCATCGACACCCCCGCCATCAATCAGATGGCTAAGAAACAATGTGTCGAGAGCAAAGACTACATGAAGACGACACACATGCAGATGCTCAACAATTGGCGCGACGAAGTGGTCCGCGAAGGCAACCGGCTGTATGTAGCAGCCGACGGCAAAGAGTACAATATGAGCCTGCAGAACACTTGTATGAATTGCCATTCAAACAAGTCAAAGTTCTGTGATGAATGCCATAATTATGTGGCGGTGAAGCCCTATTGCTGGGACTGTCATATCGCCCCGAAGGAGGGAGTATAAGCCATGAGTATAAATCGAAGAGAATTCTTTAAGATAGCGGGCTTTGCTGCCGCCTTGGGACTCGGAGGTGCGACCGTAGCCGCTGCAGTCAAAAAAGAAGTAGAGGCTTCAGGTCCTTATTTACTGGACCCGAAGGGTCTCAAGGCCAAGAGATGGGCAATGGCGGTCGATATGGCCAAGTTCCAGTCCGATGCAGACATACAAAAGTGCATCGATGCCTGCCACCAGGTTCATAATGTTCCTGAGGTCGATCCTGCGCATCCAACACAGGAGATCAAATGGTTGTGGACCGAGACTTACGAACACGCATTCCCCGGCAACGAGGATGAATTTATCGCTCCGCATTACAAGCATCTGCCCTTTCTCGTGCTTTGCAACCACTGCGAAAACCCTCCGTGCGTGCGGGTCTGCCCGACAAAGGCGACCTTTAAGAGGGAGAGCGACGGCGTCGTCATGATGGACATGCACCGCTGTATCGGCTGCAGGTTCTGCATGGCGGCATGTCCTTACGGTGCCAGGAGCTTCAATTTCAGGGATCCAAGACCGTTCATCAAGAAGGAACTGAACCGGGAGTTTCCCACCAGGACAAAAGGTGTGGTAGAAAAATGCACCTTCTGTTATGAGAGGCTCGCAAAAGGCGCCATGCCGGCCTGTGTCGAGGTTTCCAACGGCGCTCTGGCGTTCGGAGACATTGACGATCCGGATTCCGATGTCCGTAAGGTCCTTGACAACAACTTCACCATCAGGCGAAAGCCTGAACTCGGCACCCATCCGAGCGTCTATTATGTTATAGGAGGTAAGGAACATGCTTGAGAAAGCCCTCAAGGGAGGCAGAACATACTGGACGTGGGTCGCTGCGCTCCTAGCCGTAATCGGCATAGGGATCGCGTGCTATATCTATCAGTTCTTTGTAGGCCTAGGCGTTACAGGAATGAGCAGGGACGTGTCTTGGGGCTTCTACATAGCTCAATTCACATTTCTGGTCGGAGTCGCCGCCTCCGGTGTAATGGTCGTGCTGCCCTTTTATCTGCATGATTACAAGGCTTTCGGCAAGATAACTATTCTTGGCGAGTTCCTGGCAATACCGGCGGTACTGATGTGCATGCTATTCATTTTTGTTGACATGGGGCAACCGCTTCGCGTATTGAACGTCCTGCTCCATCCGACGTTCAATTCGGTCATGTTTTACGATATGTGCGTTCTGGCCGGATATCTTGTCCTGAATATCCTTGTCGGCTGGACGTCACTTGGCGCTGAGCGCAAGGGTATAGCCCCTCCGAAATGGGTAAGACCCTTTGTTATTCTCTCGATTGTATGGGCGCCTTCCATCCACACGGTAACGGCTTTCCTTTATGCCGGTCTTCCCGGAAGACATTTCTGGTTGTCTGCGATCATGGCAGCCCGGTTCCTCTCATCGGCTTTTGCTGCAGGCCCGGCACTCCTTATAATATTGGCGCTGATAGTCAGAAGGTACTCGACCTTCGATCCCGGCAAAGAGGCCATTCAGACCCTCGGCAAGATAGTTACCTATTTCATGCTTACCAGTTGCTTCTTCCTCGGTCTTGAGTTCTTCACCGCCTTCTACAGCGGCATACCGGGGCATATGCAATCGTTCATCTACCTGTACAAGGGGCTTGAGGGTCATCACCAGCTCGTCCCGCTAATGTGGTTCTCTACGATCCTTGCAGTGGTCGCGATCGGCATATTGGTCTTCCCGTTCCTAAGGAGGAATGAGATGATACTGGCCTTCGCGGCAGCGTGTGTCTTTATATCACTTTGGATCGATAAGGGATTTGGCCTTATCGTCGGAGGCTTTGTACCGAACCCCTTTGAGGGGATAACGGAATACTGGCCTACAACTCCCGAGTTTCTGATCGCCGCCGGCGTTTGGGCAATCGGGTTCCTGGTGTTGACTATCCTTTATAAGATTGCAATCTCGGTCAAAGAGGAGTCCGGAGGAGAGGCGATTCACTAGTTTTCCAAACAGGGAGGCCCTTCGTCGGAGGACCTTCCTGTCAATTGACAAGCAAGTCAGATTATCTGGTATATTAGATTAGTGGTCTGATACGATTATTCGTGTTAGACAATATATGAGGAGGTGAAGTTAATGTATTTGGTAACAGTCGACAATGAAAAGTGCGATGGCTGCGAGGAGTGCGTCAATGCCTGTCCCCAGATGGTATTCAAGATAACGGACGGCAAGAGCGATCCTTACCAGGCCGGTGAGTGCGTTTTCTGCGAAACGTGTCTCAGCATGTGCCCGAACACCGCCATCACTATCACCGAAATGTAGCAGCCCTCTGCTGCCGGAGATAAAAAAAAGGAGCATCGACTGATGCTCCTTTTTTTATAACTACCGGTTGCGGCTATTTCTTCTGAATGAAGATGTCCCAGTGGTCACCGACCTTTTCGACTTCGATCGGAAATCCCTGTTTCTCCGCATAGCGCGGTATCGAGTCTTCGGCAGATGCCGGAGCGTCGCAGAGGACCTTCAGAAGGGAGCCTGAAGCCATCTTTTCAAGCTGTTTCTTCGTCAACACCAGCGGATAGGGGCATACCCTTCCGAGTACATCAAGTACTTCTGTAGGCGTCTGTGCTTTTAAATCTCCCATTGTATTCCCTCCTTTGGTTTAGAAAAACTGCAAATGGTTTACTGAATCCATTTCTTTCTGAATCTCGCTGTAAGGCACAATCTGCGCCTTGGTTTCGCCGCCCAGCTCTTCAGCATCCATTATGAGAGCATCCTCCTTGATACCGAAACGATCAAGGTCTTCCTTGCAGTAAAGTACCTTCAGATCCAGGAGAAGCGAATTCCTGATGTGCATCTCAATGCTGGTGATATCATAATGCTTGGCTGTCGCCTGGTTCTTGAGGCAGTTGAGCACCCCGTCTCCGATAAAGCATACCACCGGCTCGACCATGTCCCCGTCTTCGAGATAAATCTCTACGGTCTGGCTGGCGATGGCATGAGTCATGGCGAGGCGAGATGCCTCGGTCTTGTACGGAAGTGATTTAATAATGAACCCCATCTTCGTGGTCGCCATGCTATTCTCCTCCTATCATCAGCACTCTGTCGGCATCGAAGCTGCTCGCCAGGTACCAATCCATGCTTTTTCGGATCCAGCCTTCCATCAGGTCCTCTTTATGAAATCCCCTGGCCTCGGCACAGGCTTCACATGCGCATGCCTTGAAATTGCCGGTTTTGAAGAGTTCTTCGAGGGTTTTGTAGAGAGTTGAATAATCCTTGAATGATCTCTGCCCCTTCTTGGAGAGCATTGTCGCATTCGAGGAGACCCAGTAATCGACTGTATGACCTTTCTTTACCGCTGCTTCAGCGAGCTTCACCGAGAAATCGAGTGACAGAGACCCGACCAGTCCCGGAAAGACGCCCATAGTCAATTTTCCCATTATTGCCTCCTATATCCAGATAATCTTTTCGTAGTCGTTAAAGATGAGGTCAACGACATCACTGTAAGTAACTGCTTTAATATTGCCCGCGAGATTGGCTGCTGTGAATCCTCTGCTTTCAAGGTCTTCAGTCAGTACGTAAAACGTTGCGGACTTTTGCAGGATCGGGTCGGCGCTGCCCCCTTCTTTAAGGGTCGCCCGGTAGATACCATTACCAACGAAGATGATGCCGAGTTTGTCCGCGCTCAACCGATCAACGACATCGGCACCGGTGCGATAATCGCTCATGAATACACCAAGTTTCATCCTTACACCTCCTTTATTGTTTTCGTATATATGTAGATATTACGCATAAATATAAACGTTTCACAAGTACAAGTTTATACCAATAGTAGTCGTTGCCTGTCAATTAAAATAAAGTTAACCATCTATAAAAAGTATTAATAAACCGATTAACGTAACGTATGCTTTACTCATCATCGCGGTCATGGTGCACTGGACAGTCCAATGGCCTGGAAGCCGATCGATTTGGTGGCTGAGCCTGCGGATGCGGTTTTTGTGGTATTCTTCCTGAGGTGAGGCAATGAAAAATGAAATATTTTATTTTGAGGGCGACCGAGCGAAACCGCTAGTCATATTCATTCACGGCATGGGGATGGATGCGAATATGTGGGCAAAGCCTGCCCTTGCGCGGGTGCTGGGAGGAAAATATCCTCTAAGCGTACTAATTGAAGATAAGAAGCCGAAAAGCTCATTTCATGACCTAAAGGCAAAGGGATACCCGGTAGTTGCATGGAGCCAGAAAAGGCCTGCCGGGCCGGTTTGCGTCGCCGTGGAAGAGTTGAGTGAAATCGTCGCGAGCTACGAGTCGAAGAGCGATATCGGCATCATTCTAGTCGGCCACAGCAGGGGAGGTCTCATCGCAAGGCTCTTTTCACAAGAGCACAATGCTACTGTCAGAGGAATCATAACTATTGGAACGCCCCATAAAGGATCGTCTATGGCGAAATGGGTGATTTACGTCTCGCCGATAACGACAGCTCTCAAAACCCTCATGGACAGGAACGATGAGGAAGTGAAGTCGGCCATGCACCGGGTCCTGGACTTTCTGAGCGGTGACGAGATAAAGGAGATGCTTCCCGGATCGGACCTTCTGAAAAGCCTCTCCAATAAACGCACGCCGGGGACCTGCATCGTCTCAATCGGCGGCACCGATCCAGCGCTTGTGAAGATCGGCAAGACATCACTTCCGGGTATCCTGTCCGAAATCGTACCCGAAAAGATGTTACCTGACGAAATGAAGAAGGGCAAGGGTGACGGCTTAGTGTCCGCTGAAAGTGCCGTTTATCCCGGATGCGACGAGCACAGGAATTTTCATGCCCACCATGTGGGGCTGATTTTTGATCGTGAGAGCAGGGAGTACATTGTTGATGTGGTTGTCGCAATGTACCTTCAGCAATGGGGCTTGGGACGGAGTCCCGAATGACCATGACTTTCCCGATTTCGGCAAGGGACTGCCGAATGTGATCCATGTGGTGGGCGATTGGGACGATCCCGGAATCACAAAGATCGGTGTCTACTCAATGGGCACCTGGTACTTTGACATGAA
>PMYY01000237.1 GCA_003170655.1 Nitrospiraceae bacterium | reverse complement strand
ACCTTGGGGTGACAAGGGTCTTCGGGTATACGGGTGCGACAATCCTCCCGGTCTATCACGCCCTTGGTGGCAGCTCCATCGCGATAACGATCAACGCCAACGAGCAGTCGGCAGCATTCAGCGCGGCGGGTTATTCACGGTCGAGTGACTCGGTAGGCGTTGCCGTCGTTACTTCCGGACCCGCTATTACCAATACACTCACTGCAGTTGCGGACTCTTTTGCTGACTCAATACCGCTGATAGTATTTGCCGGACAGGTCCAGCAGAGCCGTCTCGATACGGACGAGTTTCAGCATATCAACGTCAAAAGCGTCTTTGCAAAGGCGGCAAAAAAGGTCCTTCAGATAACCGACAAAAGCGACATCGAAGAGACCATAAAGGATGCTTTTTTCTTCGCGAAGTCCGGCAAGCCGGGCCCTGTAGTTATTGATTTCCCGATGGACGCCCAAAGGAAAAAGGGCCTATACCGCGGCATAGAGATCGAGCGGTATAGGTTGAAGTACGACCAGGAGACACACCTTGGCAAGAACCAGTGCAAGCAGTTCTTCGATCTGCTCGGAAGCGCAAAGCGCCCATTGCTTTATATCGGCGGAGGTATGAACAATAAGGCGGCGAGCGAAAAGATCAGGGCGTTCAACCGTAAATTCAATATACCGTCAATAAACAGCCTCATGGGCAAAGGGGTGCTTGACGAGAACTTCGATACATCGCTCGGCATGCTCGGCATGTTCGGCACGCCCTATGCAAACATGGCGATCCAGGAGACGGACCTCTTTGTCGCCTTCGGCGTCAGGTGGAACGATCGTGTGACACAGAAGGTCGGGGAGTCCGGCTTAAAGGCTGAAATCGCCTACATAGACATCAATCCAGCGAAAGTGCAGGAAGTGCGAGTGACCCGTTCACCGAAGTTCTCTTTTATAGGTGATGCAGCAACGGTACTTGAGGACCTGATCGAATACTCGCGGGAGAACCCTGTCAAGCTTAACATTGAGGCGTGGCAGCAGCATGTCAATTCTCTCAAGAAGAGCTTCCCTCTAGACTATAACAGTGATGCCACCGAGATCCAGGCGGCTGAGGTGATCGACCTGCTCTCAAGGAATGTGACTGACGACATGAAGTTTACGACGGGGGTCGGCAATCACCAGATGCTCGCCGCCCAATACCTGCTGCCCAAGCGTCCCAAGTCTTTCATGGCCTCGGGTGCATTCGGGACCATGG
The DNA here is from genome assembly GCA_003170655.1 of Nitrospiraceae bacterium. Lineage (GTDB taxonomy): Bacteria > Nitrospirota > Thermodesulfovibrionia > Thermodesulfovibrionales > Dissulfurispiraceae > Fen-1308. The sequence goes on along the minus strand of PMYY01000237.1, from coordinate 4,868 downwards.
GATTTTCGATGCCTTGCTCTATCGGCGTCTATTTTGCCAACCCTGGCAGTAAGGTTATCGCGATAGACGGCGACGGCAGCCTCAAGATGAACATGGGAGAGATCCATACTATCGGATCGCTTGGGATACCGATCAAAGTTCTCCTGCTTAACAATCATGCCGACGGTATGGTCAGGACTATCCAAGCCGTCTTTTATGACAGGCAATTCACAGGATCTGAACGGAACTACGACGCAAATTTTGCCAACATTGCCAAAGAGTGCGGTTTCAAATGGTGCCGCAAGATATCGAAGCGAGAGGACCTGGAACCTGCAATGAAAGAGTTCCTTGCCGCCGAAGGCCCCTGTTTTCTCGAAGTGGTCACCGACCGCGAAGAAGGAGTATATCCGGTAATCCCGCAGGGCAAGGGTTATAAGGACATGGTTCTAGGACCGTATATCAAGGAAGTGACGAAAGGCTGACATACAATCTCCAGCCCAGGCTAAGGTCGAATGCTTACTAGCGGGGCTGAGGAATCAACTGTGAACAAGCCTGTCTATGAGAATATAACCCCCGCAGGGAGGACCGGAGCGGTTCTCTCGAAAGTCGCAGCCGTCTATTCGAAAGTCGCACGGATCGCATACGAGTCTGAAGAGATTTTCATCGCCAGGTGGAAGCAGGCTCTTAATCTCTTCTGGTCTGTCGGGGAGATCGGCCAGCCGGCGTAATTCGGCAATGGTGAAGTTGCCGACGAGGAATTGATAGCCGCCGCAATGCATTTCTTCCTTACCTTCTTTGAAATAGCGGCAGAAGCTTTTACAGATGATATCGGTATAAATTTCTTCTTTCACTGATTTTGGGTCGTCGCTTCTTTAAGCCATTTGATGTACTCTTCAGATCCGTCTACTATGGGCATCGCTATGACCTCCGGTACCGTATAAGAATGCAGCTCTTTGACCTTTGAAGTAAGGGCACTGAAGAGCTCAAGCCTTGTCTTGACGATCATGAGGACCTCTTTTTCGTCCTCTAACTTTCCCTGCCAGGAGTAGATCGATCTGATATCTTTAATAATATTTACACATCCGGCGAGGCGTTCTTCGACGAGGATTTTGGCGATCTTGGCAGCCTCTTCTTCGTTAGGGGCGGTGATGTAGACGACCAGGGCTTCCATGAGGTCCTCCTTGTTTTTATTGTACTAAAATGCAGGATAAATTTGTAGGGTTGACAAGGCATGCGTGTCCTTACATCTAGACGGATCAGAAAAGCGGAACGCCCTTGTCGAGTATCCTAACTTTTTCGCCGGAAGCCGTAATCAAGGTCAAGGTGGGTTTAAAGAATACAAAATCCTGGTGAAAAGGTGTTTTCACCTTTCCCCCGAAGGAGCTGTTGTCGCCCAGTGCGATATGGATTGTGCCGAGAATCTTTTCGGATTCGAGGATGTTGTCCGGCCTCTTTGCCATAGGGTTCGTGCCGATGCCTAATTCAGCGATGTTCCGGTTCGCTTCCCGTTCAGCGAGTTTGAATTTCAGATAATCGACAAAAGGTTCATTTCCTGTAACATCGACGACGACTCCATTGTTAATTGTGAGCGTCACCGGTTCTTCAAGCTCACGCGTCGGCGCCCACTGGAGAACGAGTTTCCCCTCAGCAGTGCCTTCGAGAGGTGCGAGAAAGACCTCTCCTGCCGGTAGATTCCCGAAGGAACCTTTCTTGGTAAGGACACCGGTGTCGGACAGAGCCCGTCTGCCTTTTTTCGACAGACGAATATGCGTGCCGTTGGGTGTCGATATCTCGACATATTCAGCAGTATTGACGATCTGTTCGAGGGCATGAGTCCTCTTTGCCAAGGCTTTCCAGTCGACATGCATAGAGCCTTCGAGCATAGACACATCGAAGAGGGGCATGCTCGCGTAGCGGCATCCGCAAATCCTGGTCAGGAAATCCCTGAAACGGGTATGGCTGGTAGAATAATTTGAAAGGGCGATGACTGCGCTGACCGATTCGGATTTGGCGCTTCTTAATACTTCTTCGGCCTCTTTAATGCCGCTGTCCGGGAGCTCTTTTTTTAGCAGTGGTGCAAGCAAGCCTTTTTTTTGGAGCTTCCCGATAGTTTTCCTTCCAAAGGCGGTTTCCCAGAGTTCGACCGGTGGCTCTGTTCCATGACTGCCCGGTGCTGGGAATTCCTTATAAAGGATTTTTTTCGTATAGGACCTACCCACCTCAGCAGTCAACATGGCGATATACCTGAGTCCGTCACGTCTGCAGCTGTCGTGGGCATCAATAGTTTCGGAAGGTGTCGGCATATCGGTGAAGACGAGGACCCTCTCACCAGCTTTCACGCTGAGGTTAGTTTTATAGATTGCTCGTATGGTATCGAGTATCATTGTTTAAGTAAGGGGATCGCCGACAGCTACAGATGCCTATTTTTTATGTATGTTATTACGCGAAAGACAATTCCATCTGGGCCGACTTTTCCCTCGGGAACATGATCGGGTATTTATTGTCAAAGCACGCGGTGCAATAATCATCGGGGTTTGGGACGATTCCTCTCAGTCCGCTGATGCTGAGGTAAGATAGGCTGTCGGCTGTAATATATTTCCGTATCTCTTCGACGAGGTGCGTCGATGCGATGAGTTCCTGACGGGTCGGGGTATCGATGCCGTAAAAACAGGGGCCGATGGTGGGAGGCGAGCTGATCCGCATATGGACCTCCTTGGCGCCTCCGACCTCACGAATCATCTTTATGATTTTTTTAGAGGTGGTGCCTCTTACGATCGAGTCGTCGACGACCACAACACGTTTACCTTCGAGGAGGCAGCGCACCGGGTTAAGTTTTATCTTGACGCCGAAATGGCGTATGCTCTGTTTCGGCTCGATGAAGGTCCTTCCGACATAGTGGTTCCTGATTAGTCCGAAATCGAAAGGGATGCCGCTTTGCTCCGCAAAGCCGACAGCTGCAGGAACGCCCGAATCCGGCACGGGTATCACGATGTCGGCATCGGCCGGCGAATCGATTGCGAGCTGCTTTCCGAAATTCTTGCGTATAGTATTGACACAAGTATGGTTATAGATATAACTGTCCGGCCTTGAAAAGTAAATGAATTCGAAAACACAGAAGGCTTTTCGGGGGCTCTTGAGTGCCTGTATAGACCTGATCCCGTTTTCGTTGATGATTACCATCTCGCCGGGTTCGACGTCCCTGATGTATTGCGCGTTGATGATATCGAAAGCACAGGTTTCCGAAGCGACGACATAAGCGTCGTCTACCTTGCCAATGGCTAAAGGCCGAACGCCGAAGGGATCACGCAATGCTATCATTTCGTTCTCCCTTAAAAAGACGAGGCTGAATGCTCCACGCACGTCTTTTAGGGCTTCGGTTATGCGTTCATAAGGGTCTTCGCTTTTAGCCCTTGCGATAAGATGCAGGATCACTTCGCTGTCAGATGACGACTGGAATATGGCCCCCTCGGTTTCGAGTTCGTTGCGCATCTGTTCGGCATTTACGAGGTTGCCATTGTGGGCTATAGCTATGGAGCCGAGGGCATAGTTTGCGAGTAGGGGCTGGACATTCTTGAGGACACTGCTTCCGGCGGTGGAGTAGCGGTTATGGCCTATTGCCGAATCGCCCGGAAGCCGTTTAAGCCTTTTTTCGTTGAAGATATCGGAAATAAGGCCCATTGACTTTTCGAGGTGAAGAGTTTTTCCGTCGCTAGAGCATATGCCAGCGCCTTCCTGCCCCCGATGCTGGAGGGCGTAAAGGCCGAGATAAGCGAGGTTGGCCGCTTCAGGATGGCCGAAGACACCAAAGATGCCGCACTCCTCGTGGATGTCATGGAACGGTGGCTTGCTGCAACAGCTGTATGTTTTTCCCATTGGACCGATGGCTCTTTTCAAAAAGGAAAATGATGAAATGTGTATCGAGCGATAAGTGAGAGTGTAAACCAGCCTCCCACAGCCCGTTTACTCCGACAACAAACTTATTCTAACATAAATGGTGGATGAATTTAAATTAAGGACAGACTTCACTCCAAAGGGCGACCAGCCAAGGGCGATATCGGAACTTACCGAAGGGCTCATAACAGGCGATAAGCACCAAGTGCTGCTCGGCGTCACGGGATCGGGTAAGACCTTTACCATCGCCAACGTCATAAAGAATGTGAACAGACCGGCCATCGTCATCGCCCATAACAAGGCATTGGCGGCCCAGCTCTACGGCGAGTTCAGGGAGCTCTTTCCGGAAAACGCGGTTGAATTCTTCGTTAGCTATTATGACTATTACCAGCCTGAGGCCTACCTCCCGGCATCAGATACCTACATCGATAAAGACTCGATGATCAATGACGACATCGACCGGCTCAGGCACTCTGCGACTATGTCCATTCTCGAACGGAATGATGTCATCGTTGTTGCTTCAGTCTCGTGCATTTACGGTATCGGCTCGCCGCAGGATTATCTCAATATGCATATCGTCATGGAAGAAGGCATGCGGATCAGGCGCGACGAATTCCTGAAGAAGCTTGTAGAAATACTCTACGTTCGCACCGACATGGAGTTCAAACGCGGAAGCTTCAGGGTGCGCGGCGACAGCGTAGAGGTCTTCCCGGCCTTTTCTCTCGACCGGGCGGTCAGGATCGAATTCTTCGGGGACGACATAGATGCGATCCATGAGTTCGACTCGCTCACAGGCGCAAAGTTGAAAAGGGTGAGGAAGCTCATTCTCTATCCCAACAGCCACTGGATAACGCCCCAGCATAAGCTCGAAAGAGCCATCGGTGCGATACTGGAGGAGATGGAAGACAGGGCGCGCTGGTTCAGGAACAACGGCGAACTGGCATTATCTCAGCGGATAGAGCAGCGAACGAGATTCGACATGGAGATGCTCAAGGAGT
>PMYY01000063.1 GCA_003170655.1 Nitrospiraceae bacterium | reverse complement strand
GTGACGATGTCGGCAGGAAGATGACGGACGCCGATCGTGCTCTCAGTATAGAGGACAAAGGAGATTGCCGGTATTCTGCGCGGTGAATCTATGGACCCTCTTGCGCTTCTCTCCGGGGCAGATAGGAGCTTTGCTGATATCTTTCCTCTTTGCCTCTCGGATTAATCTTGCAGACGGATACTGGCTTAGCAAGTTTGTCTGACGTTGAAGATTGCTGCATGACCCGTAACTATCATTGTCTCCAGCGCATCGCAGCGTGATGGCAATTCAGCATTTTTCAAATGCGGCTCTCCGCCAGCTACTTGCTGGAGTCATTTGCTGCAATACGGAGGGCTTGCTTTTGAAAGGTGCGGCATATGTATCCTTAATCAGAAGGATAATTTGACAATATAGCATGATTTTACGCATTGTTTTAAATAATTGCTAGGAGGTTTGATAGCATGAGCGGATCGTTTATTATTAAAAAGGCATTGGACGGCAACGTTCTTTCGGCCGATGAGATAGCACAGCTTTTCTCGGCACCACTTTTTTCGTCCGAAGCTGCCGAGATTCAGGCTGCATCCCGCCAGTTATCTGAACGGCTATCTGACGGCCTTGCCGAAGTGCATGCGCAGATGGAGTGAATATCGGCCCCTGCCCGAAGAACTGCGCTTTCTGTTCTTTTGCCGCATGCAATAGTATTTTTACTGAGCGCATTGAGTTGGCTGTTGACGAGGTCATTGCTCGAGTACAGGGATTTGAACGTGACGGCGCCAATGCAATATATCTTATGGCAACTGCAGGGTATCCGCTTTCCAGGTTTCTAGACTATGGGCGTGAGGTCAGGCGTGCTATTTCACCTGCTACGATCCTGATTGCAAACATTGAGGATTTGGCTAAACATGACGCCGTGCGACTCAAGAACGCTGGGTTTAATGGTATCTACCACGCTCTAAGGCTCGGAGAAGGAAAGGACAATACTATTCAACCAGAGAAACGCCTGGCTACGTTTCGCCATGCCCGTGAGGGCGGGCTACTTCTCGGTACCTGTGTCGAGCCTGTCGGTCCTGAACATACCATTGCTGAGCTGGTTGAAAAAACAATTATCAATAGGGAATCAAAGCCGGTATTCAGCGGGGCTGCTCGCCGCATACTTATTCCGGGAACACCTCTTGCACACCACGGCATGGTGAGCGAAGCTCGCATGGCTCACTTTCTGGCAGTTGTGCGTCTTGGGGTCGGTTGTTCTATCCCTGGCAACTGCACTCACGAGCCAAACGTCATCGGCGCTGCTGCCGGAGCAAATCTTCTGTGGGCAGAAACCGGATCTAATCCGCGAGATATCGCCACAGATACAGATAAAGGGCGCGGCACAAGTGTTGCACAATGCCGGGAACTGCTCAGTGAGGCCGAGTGGAGGGTTCTAACCGGGCCGTCCCATTTTTTCAGTCATACGCACAGTCCATATAGTGAAGCATCGATTGCTAAGCAGAATACTCAAATTTTCTTAAACAAATGGTACGATTTTTATTTGCGCTTAGCATATTTGGGTCACTGAAATAGTCAAGAGGTTGAGTATGATATGAAAAAGTTAACAATAGCTTATATCTTTTTAATTATGCTCGGCGGGCTCCTGACCTCAGCCGAGCTCACGATGTTGATGCTTCACAGCTCACTCTGTAGCAGTGCCGGTTGCAGGATCGTCGAAAGCTACTTGAAGTTTGATGAGAGATACATGTATGCCATCGGCTTTATTTTTTTCTGCTCGCTTTACCTAACTGAGCATATGAAATCACTTTCCAGATATAGTCACCTATTGGTGATGTCTGCCCTTGCCGCGGAGGGATATCTTGTTGGGTTTCAGTTTTTTGTTGCTCACACTTTTTGTCCAGTTTGTATCTCTGTTGCCTCGATTATAGCAGGCATTTCACTGCTTAAACTCATAAGCGGAGCAAAAGAGCCTATCCTTTTCGGCATCTATCTGTTTGTTCTGACCTTTTCTCTAGTAGGATCGATCAATGCTACATCGACGCCGATCCCTACTGACCGTCATGTGCTTATATATTCAAAAGAGTGTCCTCACTGCGAGGAGGTCATCAGGTTCTGCAAAGAAAGATCAATCCCCTTGAAGCTCATAGAGGCAGGCGAAGTGAAAGGTGCACTTGGATGGATGGGAATCGACGCTGTCCCGATTCTGGTGTGTAACGACGATGACGGTAAGAAGATCTACTCGGGCGCCAAAACTATTGAAGCCGTTCTAACCGCTAAGAGTGAACCTTTTACAAAAGAAACACTTACGAAAGCTGGTCGTGCCGAAACGATGCCTCGACAGATGAAAGGAAATATTAATCAAAAGAGCAGCGAAATGAATAACTCCTATAAGAATAGTGAGTCTTTTATTTATTCAGGAAGCGCTGACTATTCGGTGGGGGCGAATGATGGTGTCTGCTCCGTCGGCAAAAGTAATCAAACGTGCGAATAGTTGAAACGTTCATAATCTCAGATAATCGTGCTCACTTCTCGCGACGGGTGCGGCAAACTCGCGTGGCTTCAGCAAAATAGTCCCGTACAAACATGCCTGACAATACTCGTGTCATCGGATACGAAAGCGCGCGACACTCAGGCAGCGCTCCAGTGAGGNNCTGAGGGCAACAAAAAGTTGACGTGAGAGCCGGTTGAGGCGCTCCTTCGTGGACTCGATCAGATTCGCTGTTGTTTCGCTACTGCCAGCAAGTCTACAATGGATCGGTCGGCTAGAAAAAAGCATGCAGACCCTTGAAACACTAAGTGCGCAGGTGTACCATTCGGACTCTATTCGCAACCGTGCTGCAATCGCTCGGCGATCCGCCTGATCAACGGTGCTACCAATTACTTGATGTATATAAGCAGCCTCAACGAGGGATACGCTGAAAGGCTCGTGGCAGCATGCATCATTTTCTTGCCCACATGTTTTTTGCTCGCTGCTCACATCAATATTTTCGCTAAGATCAAGTACAATGCGCTCGTAGTCTGCAAAAAAAGAGTCCAGACTAATTGTCTGTCGTGACCTGAGATCAGGCTTTCTCACCTTCAGCCCCGGTGTCACCCGGTCATACTTTCTGAGCAGGCGCCACTGGGCAAAACTGGTCGGCACAGAACGAATTCCCCTGAGCGTCTTCTGCGCTAGTTTCAGTCCAAATCCACGCCTGATAAGGTAGGTCGTAACGAAGGTTCCGGTCCTGCCAATACCAAAGCGGCAATGCACCAGTATTTTCTTGTTGAGGTAGAGTGCCTCGTCAATCCACTCCAAAGCTTGCTCCAATTCTGGCGTTTCCGGCACACCGCCGTCTACAATCGGCAAGAAATACACTTCGAATCCGTTCTGCCGCTCGATAGTGCTCAATTCAGCAATCTCGTCGCCAAGGTTGACAATCCCGTTGATGCCCGCCTCACGTATATCATCGAAATCCTCATACGATAGCGGTGCAGGCCCCACAGCAAGCTGTTCCGTAATCCACTGGAAGGTATAGCGAGCCATTACCAGTACATTCCCTAACCACGTCCCTTGCGCAGATGGGCAAAATTACGGTCACCAGAGATAAATCGCGCCACGAGACGTGCAACAGATTGCTCGTCATCTAAAACATAGTCGAGAAGACGCGTGCAGCCTAGAAGTGCGCCAAGCATAGTGAGCATTTCAAAGACTGTCTCCGCAGAGCAGTGGGCAAGCTCGGCCTCTACTAGATCACCTCGTTGAATAACCTTGAATCCGTTATGACGTAGCACGTCTATCAGAAAACGCACACGCAACATGATGCCGTGATATGCCGAGCCGCCTCCCTTGAAACTGAACAGTACATAGCTTTCCTCCTCTGTTTCGGAGCAGAGGCTATCGATCACCGCAAAATGATATCCAAAACGGATACTCAGGTTGAGATAATCGTGAGAGAGAATCGCAAAGCTGGCCAGTAAGGGTGATTCAAGACTCATTATGGCGCCGTTTGTCACTTGTTCGAGTTTTTCCCAGTCGATGTGCAGCAGTTCGGGAGACCAGTAGATGTCGGGGTGGCTCAGCCCGCGCCAGAGTGCATGGAGCTGCGCATGATCAATTTCATCAATTCTCACGCCGCCTCTGCCGGACGGACATTGGAGTGCACCAGCAGAAATATCCAGCAGGTACAGAACAATCGGGAGATCTGTGCGCAGGCGCCTGGCACCTCTCGACGCCCTGCCGCCGCGCCTTCCGAGCGAAAACATTTCATGCAAGGCACGTTCGTGACAGAAACGGATGATATCATGCAGTGTCCTGCATCCTTCGGGTGCGAAGCTCGGCGACTCCGGATCTGTCAGATTCAACGGAGAAATCAGGTCAAGAGCCTTGCGCGTCTTGACCCGGAAAGGGCTGAGAAGAAACAGATCCTCTCTGGAATGTCGACGATAACTGAGATCAAGTAACACTCCTTCGTAGATCCTCACACACTCCGCGTCGACCGTTACTGGCATCCCATCTCTCAAGCAACCCATAGCACCGCCCACTTGCACAATGGTCGGCAACCCGCACTCACGTGCTACAGAGGCAAAATGCCCGGCAGGGCTTCCGAATTCAAAAACCGCTGCGGCCAGTCGATGCGTTATTCGCGACAGATCAGGAGAGGCGGCAGTTGCTACGAGCACTGCTCCCTGCGGCACATCGTCGATAACACGTTCTGGTGTCAGCAAAAAAACATACCCCGACGCACATCCCCCGGCTGCACGCGCCCCTTTTTCAATCAGTGTCCTGACCCCAGCAGGCTGAGGGCTGGTGCCGCCCTCTTGCTGCTGCTCAACGCGCAGCGGCCTTGCCTGAAGAAGCATCAGACCTTGAGTCGTGTCGCGACACCATTCGATATCCAGTGGCACGCTAAAAAAAGCCTCCAATCGCAACGCCCACTGCGCAAGCAGTACACAATCTTCCAGGTGAAGGCAGGGCATCTCGTGCTCAGCCTCCTCAAGCGGAACCAATTTCAACTCCTTCCCGACTCCCGCTACTGTTTTTGTACTCTGCCCTCCCCTTGCAATGGCCATGCACTGCGGGACATCATCACGCGTCATATCATATCGTTCGGCACTCACTGTGCCGCTCATCAGCGCCTCACCGAGACCGCGCACAGCATGGATTGCAATAGTTGGCTCCGAGGGAGCTGTGGGATCGACGGTATAAATCACCCCTGCGGATTCTGCCTCAAGCATCGGCAGAAAGAGAACCGCCATCGGCATGTCCACATCGATCAACCCATTACTGATTCGGTAATGAAGCGCCTTCGGCGAGTATTTGCTAGCGATCACTTGTTTGTATGCGGCTATCAATCCTTCCGCACTTACATTGAGTATCGATTGATGCTGTCCGGCAAAAGAGAGAGGACCATCCTCGCCGATGGCACTACTTCTGACAGCGAAGCGCATGTTTCCCCGAACTGCCGTAAATCGCTGACTCGCTTCCATAACATCAAGGAAGAGGCGGTTCGGAACCTCAGCCCTCCAAATGAGTTCTACAAGCTTGGATGCAGTCCATTGCAACTGTTTTGTATCATGCACATCAAGCCGAGAAAGTTCATCATCTATGATCCGCTTAAGATCGTTCGCCTCTATCAGATAACGACACGCGCTTGCTGTTGCCGCAAACCCATCGGGTACCGGTAGCCCGAGTTCCCGACTGATAAGGGACAAGCGCCATGCCTTACCTCCGGCAATCCCTTCTCCATCACTCGGGATGTCACGTAGGGCAAGAACATAGGGAGGTTTAATATCATACTGCATCGTCTCAAGAGCGAGCGTCACGTAAAAGTTGATTTTTTTGCAATAGGCCGGAAGTTCGGTGTACGCCAATGGAGACATGCGATTCAGCTCCTCAACCATAGCTGACACTTCATTTCCCAAACTGTTGCATACTTGCTGAACACGGCTGAGATCGACCTTCAGGCAGTCATGATAGATTGTCTCGAGCTCCGCCATAAGCTCCAGATTAATCTTGTTCCGGGCAAGGATCGCCTTGAATGATTCATACGTTTCGCGGAGAAGCGTACCCGGAGAGAATGCCTGATAAGTCAGGTGCCGAAACAGGTTACGCAGGATCGACGTCATGATTGCAGGCTGCCTCCGTTCACAAGGCCAGAACAGATTCAACTTTCTGCTCGAGTTCGACCTTCTCTATCGGCTTGACGCAGTACTCAAGCGCTCCGAGGCGGACCGCTTCACGCGCAGTTTCGAGCGTCGGGTAGCCGGTCAGCATAATAACTTTAACTGACGGACGAAGCCTACGAAGTTCTTCAAGAACTTCCACGCCGGTTAGTTTGCGGAGCTTGATGTCCAGGATAGCGAGATCTACCGGATTAGTGCTCACATAGGCAATGGCCTCATCTTCATCGGTACACCCGAACACAACGTGCCCTTTGCGCTCAAGTATCTTCTTCACCATCTGCACTGAATCATACACATCGTCCAGCACCAGAATATTTGCCATGCGTTATCCCTCCTTCACCGATAGTTGCGTCTGCTTAACTGGCAGCCTGATGCTGAACAGCGTTCCCCCATGCTCGCCGGAGCCGTTACCTGCATACTGCGGAAAATAGGGGCTAATGACATCAATTTTGCCCCCGTGATCTTTCACAATCCCGAAGGTGACCGAAAGACCCAGCCCCGTACCGCTCCCTATGCCCTTCGTCGTAAAAAACGGCTCAAAAATGCGCTCGCGATATTCGGGCGGTATTCCCTCGCCAGTATCAATCACCTCTATGACAACCTCGCCTGCCTCCTCGTCAAAGTATGAGGCAACAGTGATGAGACCATCTTTTCCTATCGCATCGTGAGAGTTCCCCAGAAGATTCATCAGCACCTGCCCAAGCTTCTCCCGGTCACCAGTAACGGATGGAAGACCGGAAGCAAACTCACGAATGATCGTGATGCCGTCAAGTCCAAACGTATGCTCTACGATATCAGTAATCTGGCCGATAAGTTCGTTAATGTCAAGAGGCTGAAGGATGCTTTCTGTATTTCGGGAAAAGCTCAGCAGATCGGCAACAATCTTTTTGCAAATTCGTGCATATTTTTCAATCAAGGCAAGATGCTCACGAATTTCAGAGCCTTCCGGCACATCTTCTGCCGAAAGCTGGACATACCCGAGAATGATGCCCAGCGGGGTGTTGATTTCATGCGCCACACCGGCAGCAAGCTGGCCGATCGATTCAAGACGTTGGGCATGGGCCACCCGCTCGTGCAGGGAGCGCATCTCAGTAATATCACGTGCTGTGCTAAGCACACCGATTACTGATCCCGAAGCATCACTTACCGCGGTTTTTACAACATGAAACAGCCGCTGTTCTCCACTCTGAGAAATAAACAACCGTTCCACTGAGATCGGCAAGCCAGTCAACATGACCTGCTCCTCTTCGGTTGCAGCCGTACTTGCCTGAGCCGGAGAAAAAATATCCGCAACGGACTTGCCGATGATTTCCTCCTGTGTTCTACCTACAAAGGAGCAGAATGACCTGTTCACACTTCGATAACGGAGTTGCACGTTTTTAAGTGAAACCAGATCGGGTGTTGCATCCAGTATGGTCTGCACAAGTTGCTGCTGCAGCCTAAGATTGAACTCCGTGGCGCGAAGTTCTACAAGCCTCTCTTTAAGCGTAAGTGCCATGACATCAAAAAACTCAGCGAGATGCTGCACCTCGTCGCCCGCATTCCGCCGATATACTGCACATTCCCGGCAGTTATCTATCTTCGTCTTATACTCGCCAGTTCCGCACGAAGGGCAGAGCGTGCCGACCAGATACCAGCAGCGGCGAGAGTTATCTCCATATGCCGGGCAGTCTGTCTTGTCGCACTTCATCGTTTCCCAACAGTTCGCTCCACGCCATTGTGAAGCTTTAACATCAAGATTCCCCTTAATAATCTCCTCGGCGGCATGGTGCAAGATCCTGATCTTTCGTGTGACCGTGCGCGCAAGCCCGGTGCTGATAACCCCGGCCAAGGCGATAGCAAAGGTGATCGAGATGACAATAGTCCAGGTTACTTGTCGCACAAACTGATGGACCCGCTCAAGTGAAAGGCCGATTCTAACGGTTCCAATCCGATCCGTTCCGATAATTATGGGTGCCGCAAAGTCATATATTTCGCGGGTTCCATCGGTAAGACGGACAACGCTATCCCGATCCTGATCTCTGACGGAGTTGACTTTCCTCAGATCAAGGGGGAACCCTCCACTAAAAGTATAAACTACTGGTACTCCTTTCAGATCTAAGACAAAGGCGTATGCAGCGTCTGCATCCGATTTCACGGCATCGTCTATAAGGTTTCTGAGCTGCAGATAATCGACCGCAAGCAGGGGCTCGCCAGCGCGTGCCGCAAGATTGACCGCCATGGAGGCCCCACGCACGCGGTTTTCCGACAGCAAGGAGCTGAGAACGAGCTGATGCATGGTAATCGACAGACCGATGCCTAGCAGCATGAGGATCATGACAATGCTTGTCACTATCTTCGTACCGAACCTGGCATGCGTCAGTGCTTTCAAAGGAGTAATCATGACCTAGTACGACCCCGACGGTAAGCCTACATCTGAAATGAGAGTTCGCAATGATGCAAAGTCCTGGTCATGTGACGGCAGGATACCACTAATATTGGCCGCATCAAGAATACGCCGATGCTCCAGATTAGTGCGATCAAGTCTGAGCATGGCATTCCGGATACGTGTAAAGGTGTCTGCCTCAAGACCCTTCCGAGCTGAATATACCCATCCCGGATAACGGCGTGTCCTGGCTATTACACGAATCTCGCTGATATCGATTTTATCCGCAACAACAGCGAGGGTTCCTTCACGGACCGTACCGAAATCATATTTTCCGGCGTGGACTGCTAACACCACTTTTTCCGATTTCCCTCCGGGTCCCGGAGCGAATGCTATCTCAGCAAAATCAGATTTTTCTATACCATGTTCATGAAAGTATCCCAACCCAAACAGATACCCACCCGCAGATGCAGGATCGACCGCATACCATCGTTTCCCTCGGCAGTCCTGCAGAGTGCGAATGGCGGCGTTATCGGAGCGGGTAAAAATCAAGCCCCTGAACTCTGCTTTCCCGTCAGGCTCGATGGCGCGCGCAAATGCGTGGGAATCATATCTTTTAGCAAGGAGGGCATAGACCATTGGATTGGTAAACGAAATATCGATCCTGCCCTGCTTGACCATCTTGATTTGCTCGTCAAATGTCGCGGGAAAAACCTGTTCAATATTCAAACCTGTTTCCTTGCGTAGATATTCGATCATAAGGTGATGACGCTGGTACGAAATGCTGTGAGAGTATTGTGGAAGATAGGCGTAAGTTATGACACCGGGTTCACGGCCAATAACAAATTCACCTCGTTTAGTAAGGTCGACAGGAATGACAGGCTCATTCGTGCAGCCTGAGAGAGCCATAAGAAATATAACAAGAGCCAGTGAGAGAGTGATCTTCATAGAACTACTCCTGCTCTCATTGTAGCAGATGGAGCCGTATACATGTGAGCAATATTGGCCTTATCACGTAAACTTTGTCAGTCCATAATGTTCATAGCCAATAAGGCAGCATATTTCCACTAACGTATTCGAAAAAAGAGGGGTGAGGCGAGTCTTTGCCTTCACCCCTGAGAAACTTTTCCCAATTACTCTATTTTAGTTTTAAAGCCTTTGCTGCTGNNTGGCACTTTTCGCACTTCTCCAGGCCTGCCGTAAAACCAAAAGAAGCAAGACCCAAAACAAAGATAATTGCCACAACAATTGTGAAGACTTTCTTCATCACGTTCACCTCCTTTCAGCGTGAGAGATTATGGCAGAAAATCTGCCGCATGCATCCTGCTGCTCTTCCATGCATATTAATATCTGCACTTACGATACCCATACATATCAAGCCGATTATAAGTATGGATACATGAATGTATACGCGCATTAGTTTCCTGAAAATTG
>PMYY01000225.1:3680-26432 GCA_003170655.1 Nitrospiraceae bacterium | reverse complement strand
ATGCCACCGCATGTGATATCTTACCAAGTGTCGCCCGTCATCGACGCAGACCTGTAATTAAAGTGCAAGATGGATGTAATAATGAATGCAGCTACTGCATAATTCAAAAGGCGCGAGGGAAGTCATCGAGCGTTGTACCTGATAAAGTACTTCAAGAAATAGACAAGTATCACGCACTTGGGTTTGAGGAAATCGTACTTAGTGGTATTCACTTAGGCATCTATGGCCGAGATTTAAAGAATCAATGCACTCTTGCTAAGTTACTTGAAATAATTCTAAAGCAAACATCTATCAAGAGAATCAGGTTAAGCTCAATAGAAGTAAATGAATTAACGCCACAACTGCTTGATATCTTGAGCGATAATCGAATTTGTAAGCACCTCCACCTGCCAATGCAGAGCGGTGACGACTATATTCTCGGTCTCATGAACAGGTCATATACATCCAGCGAATACCGTATTTCTATAGAGAACATATTAAAGCGGTTTAATAATATTGGTATCGGTACCGATGTAATTGTCGGCTTTCCTGGAGAAAGGGATGATAATTTTAATAAAACTCTACACCTAATTGATAATTTGCGCATTTCTTATCTTCATGTCTTTCCGTATTCATCTCGTCCCGGAACCCCAGCCGCATTAATGCCTCATCATGTACCCGAATCATTAAAGAAGTCCAGGGCGAAACGTTTGAGGGAGATCGGTAATATTAAGAAGGAAGCTTTCATCCGAAATAATATCGGTCTTGAACATGATATTGTAATTGAAACACTTGGCGATGCTATGGCAAAGGGGACAACGTCTAATTATATCAGGGTTCATGTCTCCGACAATTCTGTATTGAAGCCCGGAAGCCTTGTCAGAGTGAGACTTACAGGCGCCAGGGATGGAAATGCATCGGGAATTGCCTTATAAAACTCCAAACTTCATGACAAATAATGGTTTTCCTCATGCTCAGAACTTCTACATGTCCCGAGGAAGGCTTATCAGCAGGTGATTGACCATTACATTCCGCTCCATTTGTAACAAGTTTTTAACATTAATTGTTTATCAGCAATGTCCGATAAGATATATTATGTAAAGTAGTGTTGATTGAGCCTTCAAGTTCAAACTGAGTTGGGCAATTATTAGCCTATTAAACAATGCGTGCAAGACGGATTGTAAATTTCAACGATCAAATGCTATATTGAGTGACATTAGTACCCTATCGAGACAGGAGGATTAAATGAGATTTACCAAGCTTTTCATACCGACCATGCGTGAGGCGCCTTCTGATGTGACTGCTGTATGTCAGCTCCTCATGCTGAGAGCGGGTTATGTGCGTCAGCTGGCGGCCGGGCTCTATATATTCCTGCCGTTGGGTTGGCGGGTCCTGAATAAGGTCAACCGGGTACTTAAGGAAGAAATGGAAAAGATTGGCGCCCAGGAAATCTCGATGCCCGTTCTTCATCCTGCCGAAATCTGGCAGAAGACTGGCCGTTGGGATTCAATTGGTGAAGAAATGTTTCGGCTAAAAGACCGAAATGGTCGTGACATGTGCCTCGGAATGACTCATGAAGAAATTATGGCCTGGGTAGCCTCAAAAGAGATCAAATCGTATAAGGAGCTTCCACAAATTTGGTATCAGATACAGACAAAGCTCAGGGATGAAGCTAGACCGAGAGGCGGGGTCTTGAGAACGCGCGAGTTTATCATGAAGGACAGTTACAGTTTTGATGCGGATGAAGAAGGCCTCGATATCAGTTATCAACTTCATGCTGAAGCCTATCATGCGATTTTCCAGAGATGCGGTCTCAAATATTATCAGGTAGACTCTGATCCTGGAATGATGGGCGGTGCGGGTGCTACTGCTCACGAATTTATGGCCCCCACCCCGGCTGGCGAAGATGAAATAGTACTATGTTCTGGCTGCGGTTATACCGCTAATGTGGAAGTGGCCAGATCTGTCGCATCACCGATTGATAATATGAATTGGGAGATAGAAGAAGTTTTCACACCAGAAAAGCGAACTATAAACGAAGTCACTGGATTTCTTAAAATTCCTGCTCAATACTTAATAAAAACCCTGCTTATGATCTCGCCAGATGGCCCCGTTTTAGCCCTTATTCGCGGCGATCATGATCTGCATGAAAAGAAACTGACCAGAGTGTTAGGTGAATTCAGACATGCAACAAAAGACGAGATTCGATCGATTCTTAATATAGAAGCTGGCTTTATTGGGCCCATGGGTCATGATAATATCAGAAAGATAGCCGATTTCACTCTAAAAGACGGCAATTTTATATCTGGTGCGAATAAGTCCGGATATCACATAAAAGGGATTAAGCCCGGTGTTCAATTCGATGTTGAATGGTATGATATTCAGACAGCCAAGGCCGGCGATAGCTGCTTTAAGTGCGGTGGCATATTAAGGAGCGAAAAAGTGATCGAAATAGGCAACATCTTCAAACTTGGCACGAAGTATTCTATTCCTCTCGGAGCCGTATTTCTTGATAAAAATGGTCAGGAAAATCCCATGATTATGGGTAGTTATGGAATCGGTCCTGCTAGGATCGCCGCATCGGCGATTGAGCAGAGCAATGATAAGGACGGCATTATTTGGCCACGCAATATTTCGCCTTTCGATCTCCAGATTATTCCGCTCAATATGAGCGATCCGAAGACTGTCGAGGAGTCTGAAGAGCTTTATTCCAAACTTCGAGAGATATATAACCACCTGACCGGTGAAGCCATGGATGTTCTTATTGATGATAGAGATGTCCGTCCCGGAGTTAAATTCAAGGATGCAGACCTCATCGGCATCCCCCTTCAGGTGATAATTGGCGAAAAAACACTAAAAAATAATCAAATTGAGATCAAAGTGCGGCGTTCCGGAGAAGTACGTAAAGTCGCGATCGAAGAAGCCGTTAGGGAAATTATTGCATTATATTACGAAATCAGATAGCCAATCGAATAAAGCCAAAGTCGCAGCAATAGATATTGGATCAAACACCGTCAGGCTTCTTATCGGCAGGCTGCAAGATGGAAGACTTGAGAGGATGGAGTCGATCCGGGAAGTTACGCGGCTCGCTAAGGATCTTTGTTCTAAAGGTGCATTGAATAGTGATAGCAATGCATTATCAATTAGATCGCTGATTGAATTTAAAGTCACGTGTGATAGATACGGAGTCGGTCAAATTATAGCCGTAGGCACCAGCGCACTCCGGGAAGCTGCTGATACCGACGCTTTCTTACGGCTCATCAAAGCAAAGACCGGCATAGACGTAAAAGTCATCTCCGGTGAGACAGAGGCCGATTTGACAATAAAAGGTATAAGCTGGGGTCAGGAACAAGCAGGAGTGAATCCTGTATGTTCTGTGATGGTGGATATAGGCGGCGGCAGTACTGAATTGATCTTGAACCGTGATGCAAATGCAAAGTTCAGCCTGCCACTTGGAGCAGTCAAGTTATTCGAGTTATTTATTAAACATGACATCCCAAGTGCTTATGATTTAAGCTTATTGAGTGCTCATATTTTAGCTGAATTAGATCGTGCAGTCTCGATAATCAAAATGAAAATCAACTCCAGGCCTTGTGCTCTCATAGCAACCGGCGGCACACCTGCAACACTTGCAGCGATCCATTTAACGATGGATTCATATGACGGAAACAGGGTACATGGCATGCGTCTACCCTATTCTGCAATCAGGAAGATGTATGAAAGAATAATCTCAGTCCCGCTGAATGTTCGAAGTTCAATAATTGGACTTGAAACGAGCCGGGCTGATATCATAATACCTGGAATAATGATCATGCTGTCGCTGATGGATATGCTCGGTGTGCAAGAAACGGTTGTCAGCGATTACGGATTGATGGAAGGAATACTTTATGATTTACTCTGTCCGCCTGACAAGTCTGCGGAAAGAGATCATGTGTTATAATTAATATCGATGCGTAAAATATACGAAAGACCACTTAGCCTTAAGAACGCCCGCATGAGGTACTGTCCCGGATGTGGCCATAGCATTGTTCACCGGTTGATTGCCGAAGTTATCGACGACCTCGAATTGAGGGAGCGGGTTATAGGTGTGGCGCCCGTTGGCTGTGCGGTCTTTGCTTATGACTATTTCAATTTCGATATGATCGAGGTGGCCCATGGCAGACCACCTGCCGCTGCAGCGGCTATGAAAAGGACTATTCCTGAAACAATTATCTTTTCTTATCAGGGAGATGGAGATCTTGCCGCAATAGGCACTGCCGAGATCATCCATGCTGCAAACAGAGGGGATAATATAAGCGTTTTCTTTATAAATAATGCAACTTACGGCATGACCGGCGGGCAGATGGCACCCACAACGCTGCCTCTTCAAAAAACTACGACAACCCCTCTGGGACGAGATATCAGGCTTACCGGTCATCCTTTGCATGTTGCTGAATTACTTGCGACGATTGAAGGGGCTTCGCTTGTGGCGAGGTGCTCTGTGGATTCCCCCCAGAATATTATCCAGACAAAAAAATTGATTAAAAAGGCTTTTATGCACCAGATCGAAGGGCTCGGTTTCAGCCTGCTCGAAATTCTTTCGCCATGCCCTACGGATTGGGGACTCTCCCCCGCGCAATCCATAGAGTGGATACGAAGCGCAATGATGGACGTTTTCAAGCTTGGTGTGCTGAAGGATACATGGAAAGACGGACGATAATAGCCGGATCTGGTGGACAAGGGATACTCTTTCTGGGAAAGCTCATCGCCTACGCGGCAATGCGTGATAACAAAGAAGTCACCTGGTTTCCATCATACGGTGCGGAAATGAGGGGGGGGACAGCAATTTGCACTGTTATTGTCTCGTCCGATATGATCGGCTCCCCAGTGGTGGAAAAGACCGATTTCCTGATTGTGATGAATGAAACTTCTTATACTAAATTGCAGGACAGGCTCTTACCCGGAGGCACGCTGATCTATGACTCCTCAGTTATGAAGTCACCACCCCAGAGAACGGATATCATTTCAGTACCTATACCCGCCAGCGACATAGCTGCTACTATGAAGAACAAAGGACTTGCAAATATGGTTCTCATCGGTGCCTTCTCCGCAATATCGGATCTCATAAGCCTTGAGGCACTCAACAATGCCCTTTGGGACGTTACGTCTGCCAAAAGAAGGAACCTGCTGACCCTAAACAAAGAAATTATCCTCAAAGGATATACTCTTGCCAAAGATTCGAAAGTCAGTAATAACTGATATCAAGCAGATTCAGAAGCTTGTAAATGAGTTCGCTCGAAAAGAAGAGATGCTCCCGCGTGCTCTTAACGAACTTTATGAGAGCATCAGGGATTTCTTCGTTTACGATTATGAAGGCACCATTGTAGGTGTTTGCGCCCTTAGAATATTGTGGGAGGACCTTGCTGAAATCAGGTCCCTTGCCGTACAAAAAGAATATCAACATTCGGGTATCGGCAAGGCACTAGTAAGGAAATGTCTCAAAGAAGCGAAAGATCTTGGCATTAAGCGTGTCTTCGCCCTTACCTATCATCCTGATTTCTTCAAGAAAAACGGCTTTGTGGATACCGACAAGGCTAAACTTCCGCAGAAAATCTGGGGGGACTGCTTGAAATGCCACAAGTTTCCCGAATGCGATGAGAACGCAGTCATAATCTATATTTAAGACTTAAGCTGGATTACAATATTCGATTGCTTTCTCAGGTCCTGCAGGTGCTCTTTGAGCTGCTTGTTGATTTCTAGCTCTGAGAGGTATTTTTCGATCTCATCTCTTACCGAAAGATAATCCCTCCCTCCGAATTCTTTACTGTGCGCCGCATAGTATGCCGCAAGCTGATCTTCCTTGATAAAGACCCTTGATTTGATCCTCATCTCGATATATTCTTTGACCAGATCATCGTCCGTTGAGGCTTCCAGTCGCATCTTATGAGCCTGTTCCAGGAGAAGAAGGTTATTGATCATCGAATTGACTGCCTCTTCTTCGGTTATATCCGGCAAAGCCTTCTTCAGTTTCCCGAATTTATCCCAGAATTCAGAATAAGTTATAGCGTGGTCATCGACATAGGCGACCACCCTGTCTATCAGTTCAGCAGAAAATAACTGCGGTGCAGCAGCAATAAGCATAAATATTATCAGGAGCACCACGACTATTATCCTCATAATTCTTGAGCGGTGCATATGGTTACTTCTTGCGCAATCCCACCTAAAATGATTGTCCAACACTGAAATGAATCTCTCCTTTGCTTTCACCCGTTCTCCTGTTCAGCTTATACCCATAGTCTATACTCAGCGGGCCTACAGGTGTGTTGTATCTCAATCCTACTCCTGTAGTATATTTGATATCATTGAAAGTAACTTGCTCCGCTTTCTGCCATACATTTCCCCAATCAACAAAGGTCACAAACCCCAACCCTTTCCATACATCGAAACGAAATTCGACGTTCCCCATGAGAAAAGCATCTCCTCCAGTTGGGTTGTTGTCTACGCCTCTTGGCCCAAGCGTATCCTGGGCGTACCCCCGAACCGTAGTACGGCCTCCAAGGAAAAAGCGCTCGACAAGGGGAAGTTCGGTTGTTCGTGAAAAGCCCTTCGCTGCTCCGGCCCTAATGGATACCGCCAGTACTATATTCTTGCTAAGTGCGAGATATTTATTAGCATACATCTGAATTTTGTTAAAATCGGTTTCTGAAAACAGAAGCGCGGTTGCAACTTTATATGTAATGCCCCCGAGTATACCGCTCCTCGAATTGACCGGATTATCCCTGCTGTCATATATCAGTCCAGCTTTAAAGCCACTTATCAAAAGTGTCCCCGTATCTTCATGAGTTAGAACGATATCAGGCTTTACGTCGTAGGTCTTGACATTGTCGAGTTCATAATAAACCTCGCCCTTTACATTGCTACTCAACTTCTTTTCCACTCCTGCTGTGGCAGTGTACCTAGATAAACGGTAATCTATTTGTCTCGTATCGATATTCAACTCCTTCTTGTACTCGCGAAGGATCTGGGCCTTGAATGCGAGTTCCCGTTCGAGAAACCATGGCTCAAAATATTGGATAATAAACCGGCGGTTTAGGGTGCTCATCTCCGTCCGAAACGACAGCTGCCTGTTCATGCCGAAGAGATTCTTGTAGCTTATATCCACAAAACCCCGGAACTTCTCATACTCGCCGTATCCCAAGCCGAATTCTATCGCGCCTGCATCCCCTTCTTCGATCCGATAGAGAACATCTTTTATATTATCGAGTTTCTCTTCCCACGGCGCTGTCTCCACGTCCTTGAATAATCCTGTGCGGTAAAGTCTCTGCCTTTCTCCAAGGAGCAAAGAGTAGTTGAACGGATCTGCTTCTTTGTGAAGCAATGCCCGCGTTATTACTTTCCTTTTCGTATCTTCATTGCCTGTCACAACGCTTTTACCGAAGAAATACTCTTTGCCTTCCTGAACTATGAACGTAATGGACGCGGTTTCCCCTGCGATTTCCCTCTCGGTTGCAACACTCGCATCCAGATATCCCTTGTTTCGATATATGTTCTGTATCTTGATCCGCGAATCCAGGATGTCGACTTCATTATAAGGATTCCCCTTTTTAAGGGGGATATTAAGCAGTATCTCCTCGCTTGATATGTTCTTATTATTCTTTATTTCTACAGCAGTCGCTCTGACCTGAATGCCTTCATTTAACATGAACGCAATCGAGGCCTTCTTATCATTGATCTCAACCGCAGGTTCTTCAACATTTACATAGAGATATCCAAGGGAGTGGTAGAACTCCCTAATACTGTCATTGTCCGGAGTAACAAGATCCGGATTATAAAGTTCTCCGGTCTGTAACTGAATGATGCTTTTCAATTTATCCGTATTTATGCTGGATTCCGGGAAAGTTATCTTTTCCACTCGATATCGGTCGCCCTCATGGATAAAGAATTTTATATTAATATCTCTTTCGGCAGCGGTCACAACTGGTGCAATCTGCGCATCGGGAAAGCCTTCGCGGTGATAGAGGCTAATGATCCTTGTGACGGTCTCTTCCAGAATGTCGTCACTGAATTCGTCAAGCTCATAAAAAGGTATCTCTTTTTTTAATGAGCTCGAACTTACGGTGCCGTTACCATCGAAAACAACAGTCAACGTCTGTCCGGGCGTGAAGTCGATATCGAGAATACCATTTGTAAAACTGTATGAAATCTGAGTATTCATGTAGTATTTATTCTTATAGTCGGCCTTAATCTTTTCTAAACTCTGATCGATTGAATCCCGGTCCATGATATCCCCAGGGCTGAGCTTCAGTCGCCTGGAGATGTCTTTACCGTCATCTGAGCTGCCGCCGGAAATCCTTATCTCCTTGATCAGGAGAGGTTCCCCCTCGGCAATCGTTATATTGACATCGACTTTATTGTTCCGCGGCTCGCTTACGGAATATGACACATTGCTGTCCGGAAATCCTTTGATCTTAAGAACATCACGAAGCGTGGCGACACTATTTTCGAGTTTTCCATAATTTAACCTGTCTCCCTTTTTTATCGAGAGGCTTTTCTTGATGAAACTGTTGGAAAAATGAGAGGCGCCGGTTATGTCTATGGATTTTATGATGTTTTTTTCCTTGACTATCACTCGTATCCGATCACGTTGCGCATCCAGACTCTCAACGACGATATCCTGGAAAATCCCCTTCAAAAAAGCACGCTTGATCCCTATCCGCAACTGCTTCGCATCAAGAGGTATGCCTTTCTTGAGATCGAGGAGATACAGTATTTCATCCTCGGTGATGGAGCGGAGTCCGTTAACTTCGATCTCCATGATCGGCTGCGTTTTCATAGAACTTTCTTCGGCTAATCCCGTCGAAATAGAAGATTGGAGACCCAGAAACAGCAAAGCAACCCCAAAGGTTGATTTCGCTATCGCGTGTACAATGTTTCTCGCAATGATCATCTTCACTTATTTGAACTCGAAACGGAATTTAATGTCCGCACCGATGCCTCCCTGTGCATCCCTGACGCCGACCAAAGACGAATTCTTACTAAGCAGATATTCCAACTTGATTATCTGTCCCTCTTTCACATCTGCGGATGCGCTATATGTAGCATAGAGACGCTCTCCTATCAGTTTCTTTGATAAGGTAACGCGCGGCGATACAGTGCCGGCAGTCCTCGAGACGGAGGGATCTATTTGAAGCCTGTCGACCCCGGTTATCGTCTTCAACCTGTCTTCTGCAACATCCTGCATCTTACCGGTGAGGAAAGATGTCGCTTCCGCCGCACCGATACCGCCTTCCAGTCCCTTTAAATTCTTGCCGACATCTCCGACGGTGAGCAGGCTGAGGATGTCGCTTTCCTCAAGCGCAGGAGAAGCAGAAAGGGCAAAGTTGAACTGGTCGATATGGCCGTCGAGCGACAGCCGCACAGTGTAATTTTTTATCCTGGATTCGGCAAGAATATCAAAATAAGGGCTGATCTCATTTGGATTGGCGAAGTCGACAACTCCTTTCAGTAATGAAAATTCATTGTTCCTGAAATAGACGATGCCGTTTATGGTCTCAATCCTCCCGAGCAGGGCAGGCTGGCCCATAGTCCCCCTGACTACTAGATCCATTTTAATGGCAGCCCTAGCCACATTGTTATCGATCGACAGATTGCTGCCGCGCACCCGGACATTAAGCCCGGTCTGGTCGAGCTTCCCCGCCTCAATTTTCATGCGCTCTTTTCTGCCGGCCTGTAGTAGCCAGCTCTTCCACTCAACGCGCTCTGTATAGCGGGCTTTTTTCAGCTCCAAGTCGCCTGTGATGTTCTGCGCCTGAAGTGACCCCTGGTAAGCAAGGTTACCGTCGAAATGTGCCCAGAAATTTCTGGATACCGACACAGTAACATTTGTGAGCTTGGATTCAAAGAAGAAACGTTTCAATGAGAAGCGATCAAGGTAAACAGTACCATGAAGGACTATGTCTCCTCCCGATATTTTACCCCGTGCCTCTTCCACGACAATTCTGTCCTCATCGGCATATATATTGGCACTGACAGACGTCAGCCTGTGGGATATGTTCTTCAGGCCGAAAGCGCCGTTTGCAACGCTCATCTTCCCATTAATGCGCGGCTTATCCCAAGCGCCTGTAAGCGTCAATGCGAAGTTCGCATCTCCCTTAAGTACGTCGATGTTACGGGATGCCGATCTGAGTGGAGCCAGTGAGGACGCCCCGTCAAGGGAAAGATTGAAACTCTTGCCTATATGCACCTCACCCTTAAGCCGAACTTCGGCAGTTTCGCTTTTCATCGCAAACGATTCTACCGAAAGGACCCTGTCCTGGAGCTTTACCGATATAGGTTTGCTGTTTGTAAGCCCGTATCCATAACCATATACGTACGCTTTCTCAAGAGAAAGTATCCCGTTGAAACTGTTTCTATCACCCCAAAGCCTGGCATCTCCCTTGAGGTTTATAAGGAGGTCTTCAGGGACATCCTTTAAGAATCCAGCTAAGAGGAAGTCCGATCTTGCCGAAAGCATTTTGATATCGACATGCCAGGGCATCGTTTCGGTAAGTAATGATGCCCCTTGGATCTTCATCTTGCCATCCATGAAATTTACGGTGAGAGTTGCGTTCTTGCCTATCAGTTCAGCCGTTACCATTCCCGATCCAGATGACTGTTCTCTGCCGGGGTCCCTATATCTCAACACACCGTTCAGTTTCAGATAAGGCTCGGCAAAAGTTCCGTGACCGTTAATTGCCACGTCCGACAATGAGATGAGTCTAAGATTACTGTCCTTCAGCTTCTCTTGCATATTGTGCGGAAGGACAGCCATCAGATCCAGGCTCTTCATGGTAGCCGACAAATCGTACTTTTTATTAATACTCACCATGCCTTTTGCATTGAGGAGTACCGGCCCCTTTTTTATGGTCAGGGATTTGAATGTGAACTCTCCTTTTTCGAATGCCAGGACTGCATCGGCATTGTCCAGACTGTAGTCCCCTGGCATAACGATGTCCCGTGCGTGATAATCTCCAGAGGCTCTTGCCAGTTCGCCCGGACCTATGAAACTGAATGATGATCTGAATGATCCCAACAGCGGCGGTGCTCCTTGGAGCATTGCCGAGAGGTCCTTTAAATCTCCATTATCAAAACTTATTCGAAGATCATAGACAGGAGATATGACATCGAACAGATGCTTAGCCTTTTGGAAGTGGATCTGACCGAGGGTTCCTACAGTCATACCGGGTGAGACCGCCCGGAAATTCTTGACGATTAGTAGATCTTTTTTGTATGTGACATCACCGTCAATCGTGCTAAAAGATACCGTATGAGGTCGCGTGAGGTTCGGCAGGTCCAACTTGCCTGCAAAGAATTTGGTATCGCTCGACTTGAATTTGAGATCCAGCACTGGATCCCCGCCCGCTCCAGACAATACTGCGCCGAATGCGGCGGGACCGGACAGGGCTGTAAAATAGGGTGCGGTCAAATCATTCAAATCTTTGGTAACCCCGTTTGCCCTGAAGAAAAGTACATTTTTGGGCAGGTCCACAGAGCCAGTTGCAGATACAGATGAGGAGCCTGTAGATATGCTCAACCGTGGTAATGTTATTACATTGTTCACCATGCTGAAAGTGCCATCGATAACATGTACTCTTTCGAGCACGTCTTTGCCACCCGCACTCTTCCTGTATGAAAAATTGCCTTGCGGGCTGAAGCTGCTTCCTTCCGAGGAGATCTCTCCATCCACCTTGCCGGGTGCGATGCCTGGGTCCCATTTAATCAATTCAAACAACCCTTTGCTTTCGACCTGCTTTGCGAATACTTTGAATCTGTAATAATCAACCACAGGCAGGTTTATCATCGCCTCAGCTGTTGCGCTGCCTCCGTAGAGCGATGCACGGGCGTCGGTAAATCTCATGACCTTATCCTGATAGTTGATAGCGCATTTAAGTCTGTCGATTTTAACCCCGAACAGGTTCCCATCGTTCATATTAGCCGCAATAGCGCCGCGGAGGTCGTTAAACGGACCCGTAAGCGTACCGTTTACCTCTACATGACCTTCAAGTTTTTCTTTGACTTTCAGCAGCTCCATGAGTGTTTCGAGATATAGGTCTCCGTTGATTTTAAGGTCGAGGTTAAAACCCCCAAGTGATGAGAAGTCTTTCGCTTTTATCGTCCCGCTGGCATTGATCTTTCCTTCTCCACTTTTACTAAGCGCGAATACCTTCTTGACGGATTTCATCAATAAATCGATATCCGTCTTTATTTTGCCTGCAACAGGTCTTATGCCAATTGTACCACTAGATTTTATCTGGGAACCGTAAGCGCCGACCTTCAAACTTCTTATATCGACCATGTCTTTATCTACGGAGAAAATAGCATCAACGGACCCTGACATTTCAGGAATGCCGGGCATGTGCAGATTCAACTCGCGAAGAGATAAATTGAAGGCAGGCTTGTCTGCCAGCGTTGCTTCAGAATACACACTTCTTATCGAAATCCTCTTTTCACCATCATGAAGGTCCAGAAAAGAATTATCCAGAACAACCGAACGGATGGCAACCTTCAGGGTATCCTTTCTCTCAATAGCAAGATATTTCCTGACGTTCTCAAAGACCTCTTTAAGTTCGTCTTTCCCGACTCTAACTTCAGAATTCCTGATCACCAGCCTATTAATTATCAGCTCTTTCCTGATCAATCCGGTTAGGGTGACGTATCCTTTAACCCTCTCGGCAGAGAGCAGCTTTGCCCCATTTTCATTAAAAACAATCGCGTCCTTCATCTCGACAAATAATGGAAAGACGTTAATATATATCTTTCCCGCGATAATCTTCTTGCCCGTCATAAGTTCCAGCTCGGGGAGGATGAGTTTCTTGAGTGCATTGGAGATATAGGGCCCCCGCCCGGCCAGGAAGAGGATGGCTATAATAAATAATATAATCGTTATGTATACAGTTTTTTTCTTAACCCGCACTCTGTCAACCCCTACCCCGTGCCATGCTCGACAGCCCACAACTCGTTGAGGACCTGCAGGCAGTCTTCAAAACCAAGCTTGTCGCCGTCCTTATTAAGATAAAATACATCATGGGCCGTGCCGTCGTCGGTATTGATTACCGCCGATAGTATATCAATTTTATAGTTATACAGACGAATGGTAATGTCATATAAAAGGCCTATTTTGTCCGGCAGCATGACTTCGAGAATTGTGTACCGGTCGGATGATTCATTGTCTATCTCGAAGAAAGTCTCAAATCTCTTAGAACGCGTTCTTTTCTCAATGGCCGCAGTCTGATTGAGGGTCACCGATTCATCGCGGAGAATAACTCTCTGCAGATCATGGATAATGCCCGTTTCCATCCCATCCCATAATAGGGTTCCCCAATTGGATACGATGATTTTTCTAATGACCATCCCCTTGTCGCTGGTGAAGAGCCTAGCGCGTATGATGTTCAGGCCCCGTGCGCTCAACACACCAACGATCCTTGAAAATAGCCGTGGCATCTTAAAGGTAATGACCGTGATTTCGGCGGCAGAGTCGCTTGTCTCCTTTATAGATACGGCCAGACCCTCCTTCTTCGCGATTTTAGTTTGCGCTTGGTCCGCTTTTATTTCGTCGATGGCATTTGAAAGCAGGTATCTTTCCGACATTTCTCTGACAAACAGCTGGAGTTTTTTATCAAGCAACGGATAGGTATCCTTGCGCACGCCTCTGATATGGTCTCGTGTCTTTGTATAAAGCCCGGTTAGAAGAGATGCCTTCCACTCATTCCAGAATTCATCATTGACCGCGCTCATATCGGCATAAGTCATAAGATAAAGAGCATCTAGATTCTCCTCGTCTTCTGCTGCCTCGGCAAGCTGGATGACAGTTTCAGGAGCGTCAGCGTCGCGTGTTAGCGCAAGCTTTGCGAGGAAAATATGGTTGCGCACGAGAAATTCTATCTTCTGCCGGTCATGTTGATCGATAAGCAGCCGCTCCAGAATGCTTTTTATTATGATGTATCCGACTTCCTCATGCTTTCTCGATACTCCCTTCCCTATGTCGTGAAGAAGTATAGCCAGAAAGAGGACCTCCTGCTTAACTTTCCGCACAATTTCAGCCAGATACTGCAATTTGCCCTGCTTATTGTTTTTTAGTCGCTCAAAGTTTCGCACCGCAAGCAGCGTATGTTCATCGACCGTATAGCGGTGAAAGACCTCGAGAATGACAAGATGCTGTAACCTTCCGAATTCGGGAATGAATCTGCCGAGCACCCCGGTATCATGCATTTTGCGGAGTGTTTCGTAAACCCTTTCGCCCCTGAGTATTTCGCGAAAGCTTTGAATTGCGAGACTCGAAGAGCGGACCTCTTTTTTAATGAAAACAGACCTGTTTTTCAGCAGTTCCTCGACCTGATAACTGAACTCTTTCCCCGTAATGGAATAGACCTGAAATGCCCCTATAATTTTGGCTGCATCTTCCAAAACATCCGGCGTCTTTAAGATGATCTCATTTCGCGAGATACTGAAATCGCCATTGATCTTCCGTACCAGGAAGGGCGCAGGCAGATAAAAATATCTTTTCCCGCAAAGATTCATAACCTTTGCCAACGCATCGACGATTACCTTCGCTTTATAGTAGTAGACGCGCATCATAATCTCGGGAGCGAAGAATCGCGTCGTGTCCCTGAACCCATATAGTGAAGCGACTTCGTCCTGAATCTCAGCAGAAAGCACGTCGTTTTTCCTTGCCGATTTAATATGTATGCACGCGCGAGTTTTCAGCATGAACTCGTAAGCAGAAAAAAAATCGCGGAACCTCACTTCCGACATGAATTGACGATACTCTTCCACAGCAGTCAGTTTAAGTTCAGACCTTGCCAGCCACGACATCGCATGAACATCCCGCAACCCTCCCCTGCCCTCCTTGACATTCGGTTCCAGGAGGCAAAGTGAATCGCCGGCTTCCTTATATCTCTTGTCGATTTCCCTGATTATTTCCGCTGTGAAGCCCTTTTTCCCTTTGAACAAGAGCTTAGGGTAAATGTCCCTCTTGAAATCCCTGAATAGCGCCTCATTGCCAGCGAGAAAGCGGCAATCAAGAAGTGCTGTTCGGGTATGGAGATCTTTCATGGAATCATCCGTGCAGCCTTTAAGAGTACGGAACGAGTGGCTAATGTTAAACCCTTCATCCCACAACCTATATAGAAGTGTTTGTGCCGCATCCCTTGCACATTTATCGTTGTTTCCTGACAGCAGCATGATATCGATGTCCGAGTAGGGCATGATCTCTCTGCGCCCATAGCCTCCGATGGCCAGGAAGGCTATATCGGCAAAATCAGCAGAAGCCGCTCCCTGAGTTGTCGAAAGATACGAGGAAACGAGCACCCGGTCGACGATCTCTGTGAGGCGATCGCCCAGCAGGAGGCCGTTTTCATCTTTAGCGATCAGTTCCGAAGCTGTCTCGCATAATATGGACGAAAGTGGAAGTGTCATAATATTTAAGGGCCGATGTCCCTATAATCCTCTCAGTTCGTAAGGCCTTATTTTTATGGTAAAAAATCATTATATCATGATGGCGACCGGAATATAAATTTTCCAGTCGCCATCATGTGAATCTTTTGAGCCAAAACATTTGCCATAAAAAACGCTTGATTATAAAGCAATTAAAAAATATTATTTGATATATTTGTCGTCATGAATGTTATATTTACGACAATGCACGAACAGCTCACAGATCTACTCGTTAGATTTAGAGAATCGGAAGGCAATCTCATTACCCTTCTGCAGGACACGCAGGAAGTTTTCGGCTATGTGCCCCAGGAAGCGGTATATTGGTACGCAAATGAGCTTGATGTCCCTGCAAGCCGGTTCTTCGGAATTGCAACGTTTTATGCCCAGTTTCATCTCAAGCCGAGAGGCAAGAACATAGTCACAGCCTGCTGCGGAACTGCTTGCCATGTGCGCGGGGCCGAGAGGCTGGTCAACGCTGTAAAGAGGGAACTGAAGCTCGAAGAAGATCAGGATACTACGGAAGACCGATTGATCACTGTCGAGAAGCTCGCCTGTCTCGGCACCTGCAGCCTTGCACCCGTAGTTATTATCAACGGGAAAATGTTCGGTAAGGCTACTACCGACATCCTTACCCGAGAGATCCGGTCTCTCAAAAAAGAAGCCAAAAAAGATGAGTGATATTTCTATCAGGGTATGTATGGGCCCTGGAGGCATTGCCTCCGGCGGTGGAGAAGTCCTTTCAGCCTTTGAAACTCTGCTTAAACAATCCAACCTTTCTGCCGAAATAAAGGACAGATGCTCGACCCATAAAGTGGGCTGTCTTGGCATGTGCTCGATGGATGTTCTAGTTGACCTATTTATTGACGGCAAGAAGACGACATACCAGAAAGTTAATGCCGGCATGGTCCAGCGTATTATTGATGAACATATCATCCAAGGCGCGCCAATTGCTGAATGGATTACTGATGAAGAATACGATAACTTTTACAGCAAGCAGATAAAGGTAGTTTTATCGGACTGCGGGGTCGTAGATCCGGAGAGCTTGGCATCCTATGTTGCCAACGGAGGATATAAAGCTACCGATAAAGTCCTTAAAACAATGAGTCCGGTAGAAGTGACCGACGTCATGACCAAATCAGGACTGAGAGGCAGAGGCGGCGCAGGATTTCCTACGGGCCTCAAGTGGGAGACTTGCCGCAAAGTGCCCTCGTCACAAAAATATATAATCTGTAACGCCGACGAAGGAGACCCTGGGGCTTTTATGGACAGGGCAGTACTAGAGGGCAACCCCCATGCCGTTATAGAGGGGATGCTGATCGGCGCATACGCTATTGGCGCTGATAAAGGTTACGTCTATGTGAGGGCTGAGTACCCGCTGGCGGTCGAAAGACTTTCACAAGCGATCAAGGAAGCAACGGCCAAAGGCTTTCTCGGAAAGAACATTATGAATACCGGTTTTAATTTCAGCATTAAGCTGAAACTTGGTGCCGGCGCCTTTGTGTGCGGCGAGGAAACAGCGCTCATAGCTTCTATCGAAGGGCAGCGCGGAATGCCTCGGCCGAAGCCACCCTTTCCTGTCTTCAGTGGCCTCTGGGGAAAACCAACCGTCATCAACAATGTTGAGACATTGGCGAATATAGCATACATAATTACCAAAGGCGCGGAGTGGTATGCATCTTACGGGACCGAAAAGTCAAAGGGTACGAAGGTTTTCGCCCTGACTGGAAAGGTCAAAAATACTGGACTCATCGAAGTCCCGATGGGCATTACGCTCAGGGAAATCATCTACGACATAGGCGGCGGCATCGAAGGCGGCAAGGCACTTAAAGCCGTCCAGACCGGTGGCCCTTCCGGCGGCTGCATACCTGCAAGCATGCTGGATATCAATGTCGATTACGAGTCTCTTGCAAAGGTCGGCTCCATTGTCGGTTCAGGCGGTATGATCGTCCTCGATGAGGACAATTGCATGGTCAATATCGCGAAATATTTCCTCGCATTCACCCAACTTGAGTCGTGTGGAAAATGCGTACCCTGCAGGATAGGCACAAAGAGGCTCCTCGAAATACTCGAGAGGATTACCAAGGGCCTGGGCAGAGAGGGAGATATCGAACTTCTGGAAAGATTGAGTAAAGACATTAAATCTGCTTCGCTCTGCGGGCTCGGACAGACCGCTCCGAACCCGGTATTGAGTACTCTCAACTACTTCAGGGATGAGTATGAAGCTCATATCCGCGACAAGAAATGTCCTGCGAAGGTCTGCAAAGACCTGCTTACCTACTCGATCCTCGAAGCTGTCTGCACCGGTTGCGGTGCATGCAAGAGGGCTTGCCCGTCTGCTGCGATATCAGGCGACAAGAAGAAGCCCCACAAACTGAATGCTGACTTGTGTGTCAGATGCGGCGCCTGTTTTGACGTTTGCAAATTCAAATCCGTCACTAAGGAGTGATTATGCTGAAAATAACCATTGACGGCAAAGCCACTCAGGTTCCTCAAGGGACAACGGTTCTGGATGCAGCCCGTATGCTCGATATATCGATCCCTACACTCTGCCACCATCCGAAACTTACACCTTTCGGTGGATGCAGGCTCTGCCTCGTTGAGATTAAAGGCATTCCACGGGCGGTCACGGCATGCACAACACCGGTGACGGACGGAATGGAAGTGACGACTTCAACCCCCCAGATTGAACAACTACGAAAGTCAGTTTTAGAACTCATTCTTTCCGATCATCCGAATGACTGCATGCTCTGCGAAAGCGCTGGAGACTGTACACTTCAGGAGCTTGCCTATTTTTACGGGGCAAAAGGGTCGACGTTTGAAGGGGAACGCAGAGTATATCCAAAACGTGACGGAAATCCTTTTCTCGAAAGAGATATGGAAAAATGTATCATGTGCGGCAGGTGCGTCAAGGTGTGCGACGAGGTGCAGGGCGTAGGAGCGATTGACTTCACATATCGCGGATTCAAATCGAAAATATGCCCACCATACGAAGAAGACCTTAATTGCGAGTTCTGCGGGCAGTGTGTATCTACGTGTCCAACAGGCGCGTTGACCGGCAAAATGTGGTCTTTGAAGGGACGACAGAAGGACGTCAAGGAAGTAGATTCAGTTTGCTCTTATTGCGGAGTCGGCTGTAATCTTACGCTTAATGTCAGGAATAACGAGATCATTCGTGTAACCTCCAAGCCGGACACCTGGAATGAGGGGTGGCTTTGTGTCAAAGGAAGGTTTGGGTACGGATATGTCAACAGTCCTGATCGTCTCACTAAACCTCTTATCAAGAAAAACGATACCTTCGAGGAAGTTTCTTGGGATTTCGCACTTGATTATATATCGTCGAAGTTGAAGGAAATCAAGAAGGAGTTCGGCGCAGACTCAATCGGTGGCCTCTCCTCCGCTCGCTGCACCAATGAGGAAAATTATCTTTTCCAAAAATTCATTAGAAGCGCAATCGGTACCAATAACGTGGACCATTGCGCCCGTCTCTGACACAGCCCAACGGTGGCCAGTCTGGCCGCCATATTCGGTTCAGGGGCAATGACAAATTCGATTACAGAAATCGAAAATGCAGAGGTGATCTTCATTATCGGTTCCAACACGAAAGAGACCCATCCGGTCATCGCTAATCGTATGATTAAAGGATATCGGAAGGGCGCAAAGATCATCATAGCCGATCCACGGAAGGTCCCGATGGTGCGGTTCGCTGAGCACTTTTTGCAGTTGAGGCCGGGAACTGATGTGGCCCTGTTGAACGGAATCGCACACATAATTGTGAAGGAAGGTCTATACGACAAGGATTTCATCGACAAACATTCGGAAGGTTTCGAGGAATGGAAAAAGTCTGTGGAAGAATTTACTCCTGAGCATGTTGAAAAGATAACCGGTGTTCCTAAGGATAAGATTATCTCAGCTGCTAGGTTGTATGGCGGGTCGCGCAAGGCCGGCATCTTTTACACTATGGGAATTACGCAGCATACTACAGGTTTCGACAATGTCAGCGCAACTGCGAACTTGGCCCTTCTCACCGGTAACATCGGAAAAGAATCTACAGGCATCAATCCCCTGAGAGGTCAGAACAACGTGCAGGGCGCCTCTGATGCTGCATGCCTGCCGAACGTACTGCCAGGCTATCAGAAGATAGACTTACCCGAGGTGAGGGAGAAATTCGAAAAAGCCTGGGGAGTATCTTTGCCGACAAACAAAGGCATGACAGCTACCGAGATGATACCGGCCGCTCATGAAGGAAAGCTTAAGGCGCTCTATATCATGGGAGAAAACCCCGTAATCAGCGACCCCAATACCAATCATACCGTAAAGGCATTGAAGAACCTGGAATTCCTGGTTGTACAGGACATATTCATGACCGAGACTGCCCTGCTGGCTGATGTGGTCCTTCCTTCTGCCTGCTTTGCCGAAAAAAACGGAACCTTTTCGAATACCGACAGAAAGGTGCAGCGTGTCCGCAAGGCTGTAAAGGCGCCCGGTGAAGCGCAGGACGATATGTCTATCATCATGGAACTATCCGCGAAGATGGGATACAATATGAAATACAACTCTCCTGAGGATGTCCTTGTGGAGTTCGGCCAACTCTGGCCTAATCTTGCTGGCATTACCTATAGTCGCCTTGAAAAAGGTGGTATTCAGTGGCCCTGCCCTACGGTTGATCATCCGGGTACCCCTTATCTTTACAAAACGGGCTTCCCGAAAGGCAAAGCGCCATTCACCGCACTGAAATTCAGGCCTGCGGCGGAACCTGCAGACGAAGGGTACCCGTATGTCCTTACGACCGGACGTAATCTTTACCAGTATCACACAGGCTCAATGACAAGGAGGGTAGCACCCATTGAAAAGCATGCCGGTGAAGCCTATGTCGAAATAAATCCGATCGATTCCGAGAAGCTTTGCATAAAGGATGGAGAAGTGATAAGGGTCTCTTCGAGACGAGGAACCATTGATATAAAAGCCAGAGTTACACAACGCGTAGGAATCGGCCTTGTCTTCGTCCCGATGCATTATCATGAAGCCGCAGCTAACCTGTTGACCATCGACGCCCTTGATCCTATAGTGAAGATACCGGAATTCAAGGTATGCGCCGTCAGAATAGAAAGATTGGATCGCAAACCCGTCGCTTGCATACCAAGCGCATCAGAAAAATGAGAATAATGGCTCCTGCATTATGATTGTCGGGTTATTTAGTTCCAGCTAAGCTTGTTAATAAAGC
This sequence comes from Nitrospiraceae bacterium, assembly GCA_003170655.1. Lineage (GTDB taxonomy): Bacteria > Nitrospirota > Thermodesulfovibrionia > Thermodesulfovibrionales > Dissulfurispiraceae > Fen-1308. The sequence goes on along the minus strand of PMYY01000225.1, from coordinate 5,782 downwards.
TCCTTGATCTTTGCTCCAGGAGCTATATTTTTATTCGCACCAAATAAGACATGTCAGGAGGTTTATTTATGCCGTTCGATGCGACGAAGTTAGCTGATTGGCAGATTTCGGAAGAAGCAGAAAAACACATGCCCACCCCTGAGCAATGGCGAGAGCGCCTTGGACTACAAAAAGATGAAATGCTGCCCATGGGCAGATTGTCCAAGATCGACTTTCTCAAGGTCATAGAGCGTCTTAAGGGCCGGCCCGACGGTAAGTATATCGAGGTCACAGCCATTACCCCTACTCCTCTCGGAGAAGGTAAAAGCACAACGTCCGTAGGTTTAATGGAAGGACTCGGCAAGCGTGGTATTAATGTTGGCGGCGCGCTGCGTCAGCCTTCGGGTGGCCCAACAATGAACGTCAAGGGAACGGCAGCCGGAGGCGGTAACGCCCTGTTAATCCCGATGACCGAGTTTTCCCTTGGTCTCACGGGCGATATCAATGACATCATGAACGCCCATAATCTGGCAATGGTGGCCATGACAGCCCGCATGCAGCACGAGCGGAACTACAATGATGAGCAGCTCGCTCGGCTCACCAAGATGAGGCGTCTTGATATTGATCCGACTCGCGTAGAGATGGGATGGGTCATGGACTTCTGCGCCCAGAGTCTCCGCAATATCATCATTGGTATGGGCGGTAGGACTGATGGTTATATGATGCAGTCGAAGTTCGGCATAGCTGTTGGGTCGGAGTGCATGGCTATCCTGGCAGTCGCCAAAGATCTTGCGGACTTGAAAACGCGCCTAAATAATATAACCGTTGCGTTCGACAAAACCGGCAAACCAGTAACAACCGGCGATTTGGAAGTTGGCAACGCCATGACCGCGTTCATGCGCAATACCATCAACCCAACGCTTATGAGCACGGCTGAATACAACCCATGCTTCGTCCATGCCGGACCTTTTGCGAACATCGCCGTGGGTCAGTCCTCCATTATCGCCGATCGGGTCGGCCTGAAGCTTTTCGACTACCATGTAACCGAGTCAGGCTTTGCAGCTGACATCGGATTCGAAAAATTCTGGAACGTCAAGTGCCGCTTCAGCGGCCTGAAACCACACGTATCGGTGCTTACCACGACTATCCGCGCCCTGAAGATGCATGGCGGCGGTCCCAAAGTGGTCGCAGGCAAGGCACTGGCCGAAGAGTACACCAAGGAGAATCTTGCCCTTGTCGAAAAGGGTTGCGCCAATATGGTCCATATGATTGGGGTCATCCGCAAATCCGGCATAAACCCGGTCGTCTGCGTAAACCGTTTCTACACCGATACCGATGCGGAAGTAGCAGTGGTAAAGAAAGCAGCAACAGCAGCCGGCGCTCGCTGCGCAGAGTCACAGCATTGGCTCAAGGGTGGTGAAGGTGCTCTTGAACTCGCGGATGCCGTAATCGATGCATGCAACGAGAAGACCGAATTCAAGTACCTGTATCCGCTTGAAATGAAACTGCGTGATCGCGTAGCACTCATAGCGAAGGAAGTATACGGCGCCGACGGCGTCTCCTGGCTGCCCGAAGCCGAAGCCAAGGCTAAGATGCTGGAAGAGGATCCGAAATACGCCGACTTCGCGACCATGATGGTCAAGACCCACCTGAGCCTCACACATGATCCAGTCGTAAAGGGCGTACCAAAGAACTGGACGCTCCCCATTAGGGACGTCCTGATTTATTCAGGCGCCAAATTCCTCTGTCCCTGCGCTGGCACCATCAGCCTGATGCCAGGCACAAGCTCAAACCCGGCATTCAGAAGAATTGATGTAGATGCCGCAACAGGCAAGGTTTCGGGGCTTTTCTAAAAAGCTCTTAGTTTCGTAGTTCAAGAAAGCCTCCGGTTTTAGCCGGAGGCTTTTTATTTATATGGTTCTTCGGTTAATCCACAATCGTCCAGTTGACCTCAAAAGTGTTATCGTAAAGTGTGTATAGGAATCCCATCATTTTTCCGACACCCGGTAACACCCCTTCCTGAACGCGCCAAAAGGATAGGTACATGGCTGGTACCATACGCGGCTGGTTAGTCTCCGGATTATCCCCAATAGGCTGCCATGCTTCGCTTTTAGCCATTATTC
>PMYY01000225.1:0-3619 GCA_003170655.1 Nitrospiraceae bacterium | reverse complement strand
CGCTTTTTTCAGCCTTCCCTGTATCAAAGCTCGAACTTCAGCAGTATTACGCTTATCTATCTATTACTTACCATTAAATAAGTCGATTGTCTATCTGTAGTCTGCAAGGTTCTCGACGTCTTGCATTCAGTATCTTAATTTGTTATGCGATACAAGACCAGTGTCACGTTAGCGTCTATTTGGTCAAATGACTAACTTCGTCTCTTTAAGTTATAGTATGGGGATATGCTTTTACACAGGCGGCGTTCATGCAAGATTNNAATGTCAAACAGGCGGCGTTCATGCAAGATTTCATTATCATAAAGGGCGCGAGGGAGCACAATCTCAAGAACATCAATGTCACGATTCCCCGTGACAAGATAACCGTTATAACCGGACCTTCCGGTTCCGGAAAGTCGTCGCTCGCAATTGATACCATCTATGCCGAAGGACAGAGAAGGTATGTCGAAAGCCTGTCCGCCTATGCGCGACAGTTCCTTGACCAGATGCAAAAACCTGAAGTCGACTCTATAGAAGGACTTTCCCCTTCAATAGCAATCACCCAGAAAACCGTCAGCAAGAGCCCCCGTTCCACTGTCGGCACCATAACAGAGATATACGACTACATGAGAGTCCTTTTCACCCGGATAGGAACTCCCTACTGTTACAATTGCGGCTCTCTCATCACAACGCAGGATATCCATAACATACTGAGGTCTGTCCTTGCCCTTTCACCAGGAACAAAGATACAGATTCTTGCACCCATTGTCAGGGAACGAAAAGGAGAGTATAAAAAAGAGCTTCAGCAGATGAGGATGGAAGGATTTGTCAGGGCACGTGTCGACGGGAAGATGGTTGATTTAAAGCGTGACGTCTCTCTCAGGAAGACCATCAGGCATACTATCGAGATCGTGATAGATCGGATCATCATAAAACACTCGATCGAAAAGCACCTCAGGCTTGCGATCGACACTTCTTTAAAATATGCAGATACGGTAATTATCAATATTATCGACGAGCATAAAGACATCTCATTCAGCCGGACCCTGGCCTGCGCGAAATGCGGCATCAGCTATCCTGAGATCGAACCTCGCCTTTTCTCCTTTAACAGCAAGTATGGCGCATGCCCTAACTGCAGGGGGCTTGGATTCGAAAACATGATACCATTGGAGATGACCGATTCGTCTGAACAGGAATTCGTTTTAGAAGGCCTCGATGACATGGAGCTGACGCATTTGACACCCTGCAAGACCTGTAACGGCAAGAGGCTGCGAAAAGAAGCCCTGCATGTCAAAATTCGGGATATAGATATCGGTGATTTTTCCAAAATGTCAGTGAAAGACGCAGCCATTTACGCCGAGGGCCTTGCTTCTAAACTCACAGAAAGAGAGATGACTATCTCGCGACGGGTCATCAAAGAGGTTAGAGAACGTCTTTCGTTCCTGCAACGGGTCGGCCTCGGATATATCACGCTGGACAGGCCGTCACTGACGCTGTCAGGTGGTGAAGCCCAGCGAATCAGGCTGGCGACTCAATTAGGTTCATCGCTTACTGGTGTACTTTACGTGCTCGATGAGCCTAGTATAGGCCTTCATCCACGCGACTGCACCAAACTTCTCGACAGTCTTGCCGTGATAAGGGATGCGGGGAATACAGTTGTCATAGTTGAACATAACGAAGAGACTATCCGATGGGCCGATCACATTATAGATATGGGGCCTGGGGCGGGCAGTCACGGGGGCTGGATCATCGCAACCGGAGGTCCGAATCAGATAGTGCATATGGATTCATCCATTACCGGCAAATACTTGAGCGGCGAGCTGAAGATTCCGCTGCCTAAAAACAGGCGCAAACCGAGGGAATTCATTAAGATAATCGGTGCTTCTGAATTCAATCTCACGAACATAGACGTTGCAATTCCACTCGGGGTCTTTGTCTGCGTCACCGGCGTTTCGGGTTCCGGCAAGAGCACCCTTATTTTCGAGATACTTTATAAATCCCTCGTGAATCGCCTCTACAATGCCAATCTCCTGCCCGGCAAATGCAAGAGAATCGAAGGCATCGAACATTTTGACAAGGCCATTTCGATAGACCAGTCGCCGCTCGGCAGAACTCCAAGGTCGAACCCGGCTACATATACCGGCATCTTCACGTATATTCGAAATCTATTCGCCCAGATTGAGGAATCAAGAATCAGGGGCTATTCGCCTTCACGGTTCAGCTTCAACGTCTCGGGCGGCAGATGTGAAAGCTGCCAGGGAGACGGCCAGAAAAAGATCGAGATGCACTTTCTGCCTAACGTCTACGTCACCTGCGATGTCTGCAAAGGCACCAGATACAATCGCGAGACACTCGATATTCACTACAAGGACAAGAATATTTCCAATATTCTCAACATGACCGTTTCAGAGGCACTGGAATTTTTATCTGCCATTCCTCCGCTCAGGCAGCGCTTATCCGTGCTGGATGAAGTCGGTCTCGGATACCTGAAACTGGGACAGTCTGCCACAACCCTCTCGGGCGGAGAAGCGCAACGACTCAAGATTTCGAGGGAGCTTGGCAAGCGGCCTACCGGTAAGACTTTGTATATACTCGACGAACCGACGACTGGTCTGCACTTCGTAGATATCAATAAGCTACTCGGAGTTATCAACCGTCTTGTCGAAATGGGCAATACTGTGATTGTCATCGAGCACGATCTCGATATCATCAAATCCGCTGATTACATAATAGATCTCGGTCCTGAGGGAGGCGATGAGGGAGGCTGGATCGTTGCTACCGGCACCCCTGAAGAGGTTGCAAAAGAGAAGGAATCATTTACAGGGAGATTTCTTGAAAAAAAGATGCGGGATTCATGACGATGGAATTAAGACTCACGATTACCATAAAGTCAATTTCTGCGTTGACAATTGGATTGCTTCTTGCCCTTCCCTTTCTCTTTTCATGTTCGTCTTCATCAGAGCGCATATTTAAAGAAACACGGCCATCGATGTACACCATCGTAAGCATTACCGTCGTCTCGCGCACCGACGATCAGGCGCAGAAGGCTATAAACGCATCGTACGCTGAACTCGACAGACTTGCGGCCCTTTTAAACTTCTATTCAAATACCAGCGAGATATCAGCGATTAACCAGTATGCAGGCGTGAAACCGGTCAAAGTATCGGCGGATACTTTAGACATAATAGTGAAGGCGGTTTACGCGTCCGATATGACCAATGGAGCGTTTGATGTAACTGTGGGGCCACTGGTCAAACTTTGGGATATACAAAACAAGGTCATACCCGATCAGAAGTCGATCGAGGAGAGACTGAAGATAGTCGGTTATAAAAGCATCGTCCTCGATAAAGCCGCTTCCACAGTCTTCCTAAAACTAAAAGGCGCCCAGATAGACCTTGGGGGCATCATAAAAGGATATGCCGTGGATAAAGTTGCAGAGGTGCTTCGTCAAAACGGCATCAGATCGGGTATTGTAGCTGTCGGCGGGGAAATCAGATCACTCGGAAAGAAGCCCGATGGCACGTCCTGGGTGGTGGGGGTGCAGAACCCAAGGCAGAAAGGTACTAATGATGAAGTCATCGCAACCGTCGAACTATCCGACAAGGCCCTCTCGACATCAGGCGATTACATTAGATATTTC
>PMYY01000030.1:3562-5107 GCA_003170655.1 Nitrospiraceae bacterium | reverse complement strand
GACCCACCTCCTGGCCTACGGCCCAGTAGGGGGAATGCGCTCACATATGTTCAAATAATCTGTTACTCTGCTGCATCGTTTCTTTCGACCGGCAATCGATAGAATGGTCCTCATTCTATCGATTCACTTGATCGCTTCGGTTCTCAAACAGGCACATATTTTCAACCTTGTTATTTGCTGAAAACAAGGTACCCTTAAATTAAGAAATGGCATAGCACGACGTTTGGACTTTTGTTGATTGAATGGGGGGTACCATGATTTGGACGATCTTTGTGATACTTCTGATGTGACAGTATTAACTTTATTTGGGAAACAGGAAAGGCTAATGGAGCTAAGGAGAGAACTAAATGAAAAAGTTATTTTTTGGAGTAATGCTTTTGGCTTTGGTAATTGGGGTGTCTATTCCAACGATGACAAGGGCCGAGGTAAACGTTAGTATTGTTCTACCGCCACCAATAGTATTTTCACAACCACCGGAGTTGATAGTGCTGCCTGATACGTATGTTTATGTCGTTCCCGACATTAACGAGGAGATCTTCTTCTACGATGGTTTTTGGTGGCGTCCATGGGAAGGTCGTTGGTATCGCTCACCTTATTATGACCGGGGTTGGGCTTATTATAACAACGTTCCGAGTTTCTATTTCGATGTGGATCCGGGTTGGAGAGGATACTATAGAGACCATAATTGGTACGGACACCGGTGGAACTATGAGCGGATTCCTAACCAACAACTTCAACAGAACTGGAAGAGCTGGGATACCAATCGACACTGGGAAAAGCAAGGAACCTGGGGTGTCCAGGGCTATCAACCTCGACCACAACAACATATACAGGAACTAAGACAGCAAAGGCAACAACAATATCAACAGAGACCCGAGGTTCAGAAACAAAAACAACCTCAGGTTCAGCAGCAAGATCAAGAGTCTCACGAGAGGGCCCAGCCACAAGGAGAAGAGCAAAGACCTCAGGTTCAGCAACCACAAGAGCAGGAGCGAGTTCAGCCGCAAAGACAAGAACAAAGACCTCAGACTCAGCAGCCACAACAGCAGGAGCGAGGGAAATCTGAAAGAGGGCAAGAAGAAAAACAAGATAGAAGGTAAGGTGGCCCAAAGGATCGATCAGATGGTTCATCTCGGGGTCACAGACCCCGAGGATTCCAGCCGTATGCCCTAAAGTGCAAGCAGTCATAACGAACTACTGATGGGGATGGGAGAACGCTGCCGTCGCATTTTTATCCGGAAGTGCTGCGGATGTTTAAAAAGCTTCATCGTCGATTTGAAGAAATATACGATAAGTCGACAAGAAGACTGATATGTTTTGCCTGTGGGTTGCGTTTAGGAACCTGCTCGTAGTATCTGACTGCGAGAGGATGTCACTGGCTGGAAGGGCTTTTTAATAACAAAGATGGTTTCATGAATTGAGAGATAAGATGTTAATCCATGAAGACTACTTCAAGAATATTTTTAACGCAGTTCATGAAGGCATTCTCGTACTGGATGAAGACTTGAGAGTTCTGTCCGCCAATCGCAGTTTCTTCAATATTTT
>PMYY01000030.1:0-3455 GCA_003170655.1 Nitrospiraceae bacterium | reverse complement strand
ATACAAAAGAGGTGCGACCAAGGCTGTGCGCGTTGCTGCTCGCAACAATATTTTTTATAATAGGTGTAATTATAGGAAGTACTTCATCCAATTCCTTTTCCGCCAGCACCGAGAAATCCTTCCACCAACTTATGAATGAGGCAATGACATTAATGGATCAGGGTATGAAAAATGCTCCGATGACTGGCGATCCCGATCATGACTTCGCTGCCATGATGATTCCTCACCACCAAGGGGCCGTCGATATGGCTAAAGCGGAGTTGATTTATGGCAAGGATCCNNAGCAGGAAATCGTCGTTATGAGCACGCGTTTGAAACATGTCAACCCCCAGTAAAACAGCTTGGGGCAATTCCCTATTAAAGGAGGTATATCATGTCCCTTAGTGTTAAACAAAAGGCAGTCACACTTATGCTTAGTTTGCTGCTCGTCGCATCGGCAAACGCCGGCCAAACGCCCGGCTTGGCCAGTGTGCCAGATATCCCAATCTCTTCACATGACCGGGTCTATCTCTCGGACCAGACTTCGAACACGGTCTCGGTGGTCGATCCGGCCACCGAGAAGCTTCTTGGGGTAATACGTCTGGGTGACCCGACCCCAGGCAACCTGAGCCCTCTATACAAGGGCCAGCTCCTAGTCCACGGCATGGGTTTTTCGCCGAATCATAGCACGCTCGCAGTAGTCTCGGTTGGTTCTAATTCGGTGGCCTTCATCGACACAGCGACCAATCGAGTCAAACACATTGCCTATGTCGGGCGAGCTCCGCATGAGGCTTTCTTTACGCCCGATGGCAAGGAGGTCTGGATCACGGTTCGGGGAGAGGATTTCGTACAGGTGCTCGACGGCGAGACCTATCAACCCACGCTGCGCATCCAGGTGCCCAATGGCCCGGGCATGACTATCTTCTCCCCTGACGGAGAATATGGTTACGTCTGTTCAAGCTTCACACCGGAAACGGTGGTGATCGATACCAAGACCCACCAAATAGTTGGCCGGGTGAAGCAGGCCTCGCCCTTCTGTCCGGACATCGCCGCTACCCCAGACGGCAAACAGGTGTGGTTTACGCTCAAGGACGTAGGAAAGACACAGGTGTTCCAAGCAAAACCGCCTTTTGCCACCATCACAGTGCTGGACACAGGCCCCATCACCAATCACGTTAATTTCGCTCGCAACGCCAACGGCCAATTAGCCTACGTCACTGTCGGCGGGCTCAACGAGGTTAAAGTCTTCACTACTTCCGATCAACCGGAGTTGGTAGCCACGATTCTGACCGGAGAACTACCCCACGGGCTCTGGCCTTCGGGTGACGGGACACGAATCTACGTAGGCCTCGAGAACGCCAACGCCGTGACGGCGCTAGATACTCGGACCAACAAGGTTGTTGATACAGTTAATACCGGCCAATCTCCTCAAGGTATGGTCTATATCCCCAACGCGGTTCCCGTCGGTGACGGCACTGAAAACCTCTCACCCATTGGCACATCCGGTGATGCAGTTCACCTGACCTTGGTCTCGGTCGGGAATGGAAAACCGCAGACTACCGTGGCGGTAAATAACCAGGGACTGATCGACCTGCTGGAGGCAGCGGTCACCGGCCTTGAAGCGAAGAAGCCCTATTTGCTGGCGCTAGTCAACAATGCAGATGGGTCGGGCCTCCTTGAACCGGTAGCAAAGTTCATGACCAATCCGGCTGGAGCAGCAATCGTCGTTACGGTCGGACCGCTTCGCAGAGTGGTACAGAGCAATGCGGATAATCAACGCCGTTTCCTGGTAATTGTGCCCTTGAACGAAGACAAGCCAGGCGTTCCAGTTCAGGTGCAGCGTTGAATACAAATGAGCTTCCTGAGTGATCGTGCCAACGGCATAACATCCAGTATCAGCAGAAGCCTCTTAACACAGCAGCTGATGACGTGTGTTATCAATCGCACCTGAAAACCAACAGCTCGGCCTTCTCGCCAATGATGTTCATTGCCGGAAGTAACTATCGTCGCGCCAAGGTAAATCCGAGGCATAGGGAATAGGAGCAATCCTATGAAATCTGTCGTAGTTGTCCAAAGGGTGAGAGGCGAAGCCTTAAGTCCCTTCCGATCAAAGCCGAGCCGGCAGGTCGGAAGCAAGCCCGCGTGCTTTGTCGTAAGGGGAGGTGCGGAGCCGGGTGTAGCGAGTATGCAGGCCGTGTTATAGAGTCCCGAAATCACCATTGTTGTGGTCAGTGGATAACCTCCGAGGCATTGGGGGGAAAGCCGACGTATTTGAATTTGCGGAAGGCAGCAGTCCTGAAAGCGATAAGGCAAGCAGACAGGACACCACCGGGATCTGAGATCGTGGCATGTATGCAAAAGGACAATTCGGGAACTTGGGAGGGCCTGTAGTCTCCATGCATTAAACCGGAAGGGTGGAGGGCGACCGGAGGAACAAAAGCCCCTGGCTTTGGAAACGGACTCTCGCGAACCAGAGAGCGAAAACAGAGAGAGTGCATGGTATCGGCGAACGAGCTAAAAGCGAAGGGCGCTGAGAAGGGCATCAGGCAGTCTTAGCCGATCATAGTACCGAAGGTCGAGAAAACAATCAGGCTGAGAAGGTGGGGAACTGAGGTCCAAGGGACCCACTGTAGGGAAGGAGAGGCCGGGCATAACGAGATTTGGAGGGAACTATGGGAGATACTCCGGGATCGCAAACCGTAACGACGAAACTCCAGAGAATTGCGGAACAAGCCAGAAACTATCCGGGCATGGTGTTTGACAACGTGTACCACCTGATAGACTTTGACTTTCTGAAAGAAGCGTATCGGCAAACCAACAAGAAGGGAGTGGCAGGGATAGACAAGGTTACGGCAAGGCAGTACGCCGAAGGCTTGGAAGGAAACCTGAAGAATCTGCACGAGCGGTTGCGATGCAACCAGTATGTAGTGCCACCCGTCGAGAGGGTTTGGATTGATAAGGAGGACGGGAAGAAGAGGCCAATAGGCAAGCCCTGCTTCGAGGACAAGATAGTCCAAAGAGCAGCGGTTATGATACTTGAGGCGATATTCGACCGGGACTTCTATGAGTTTTCGCATGGTTTCAGGAAAGGTCACAGTCAGCATCAGGCGGTACAGGAACTGTGGGAGCAATGCAGGAAGTGGAACATCAGCTGGATAGTGGATGCGGATGTAAGTGGATTCTTCGACAACATAGCACATGACTATCTGCGCGAGTTTATCGTGCGGAGGGTGAAGGATGGAGGAATAAAGAGGCTAATCGGCAAATGGCTCAAAGCCAGAGTATTGGACGCCGGAGAGTTGAGGTTCCCGGATAAGGGGACGCAACAGGGCGGCGTGATTTCGCCATTACTGGCCAATATATTCCTACATAACGTGCTGGACAGATGGTATGTGGAGGTTGTTAAGCCCAGATTAAAAGGGCGGAGCTTTCTTATCCGTTTTGCTGATGATTTTATCATCGGCTGCGAGATGGAG
>PMYY01000142.1 GCA_003170655.1 Nitrospiraceae bacterium | reverse complement strand
GGCAGGCCTACTATCAAAAAGAAGCATGGCCGACAGTCGGTGATGATTACCAAAGAACTGCTTACCTTCTACTCGGTCGATCCTAAAACCGCTATGATTAACCTAGGCACCAAGAAGCACCCCATAGCATCTATCCGAGTCAACGTTCACCTGGATTATGAGGTGCCAGCTACAATCTACATCTCTGTCCATGGCGGCAAGTGGTATGTGTCTTTCTCTAATGAGAATGAGATAGATGTCGCCACCGAAGCCGAACTGCTCGCCGATCTGCAGCATTTGACCGAAGAGCAGCTCATGGATGTCGCTAGCGGCTTCGACAGGAATGTTATAGCCCCGGTTGCATCTTCAAATGGGAGTACGTTTGATTACTCTGCAGGTCAGAAAAAGAGCTTGCAGAAGGCGCTCATGGGCAAGGTTAAATGCCAGAAACTTCTCTCTAAAAAGCAGAAGGGATCGTCTAACCGGAGGAAGTTTGTCAAGAAGGTTGGCTGCTACGACCGGAAGATCTGCGACATCTTCAACGACTTTGCTCATAAAACCAGTAAGTCCATAGTCGATGCTTCTGAGTCTCTGTTGGTGTTCGAGGATCTCGGCATCAAAAACATGACTGCCTCTGCCAAGGGGACTGTCGAAGAGCCAGGTAAGAACGTTCGGCAGAAGGCTGGACTCAACAGGTCAATCCTCAATGAGGTCTGGGGTAGAATCAAAACCTACACGCGATACAAAGGACTCAGAAAGAATAAGTTTACCATTGAGGCTCCTGCACATCATTCTTCACAGGAGTGTAGCCGTTACAGCTACACTCACAAAGATAACCGGCCATCACAAGCCGAGTTCATCTGCCAAGACTGTGGGTTTGCTTGCAATGCCGATCTCAATGCTTCGCTTGTGATTAAGAAACGAGGGGTCAGAGCGGTTCTCAATAATGAGGTTCACATCAAGATACCTAAAAAAGTAGCGTTCAGCAAGAAGTCAGCACGTAGGGCCGGGACGGTTCGATCTGATGCTTCGGCATCTAAGCCTGCGGAGAGAGTGTCAGCCATATCAGCCCAAAAGCCGGTATGCAGTTCTTATGTGAAACAGGAAACCCACACTACAACTGCTGCGACGGTTTAGTGGGAGAGTTCATCATGTGCTCTGATAATCCGTTGAAAGATCATATCACACTGAAGATTAAAACAGACGGCCCTATCTCTTTCGAAGAATTCATGGAGGATGCCCTCTATTTCCCCGGCATGGGATATTATGCTAAAGATTCTACGATGATAGGAAGGGCTGCTGATTTTTACACTAGTCCTCACCTGCATCCCCTCTTCGGCGCCATGATAGGCAAGCAGATCGAAGAAATGTGGGAGCTTCTCGATCGGCCGGCCATATTTAAAGTGGTAGAAGTCGGTGCCGGCATGGGCTATCTTGCCAAGGATAGCATGGATTATCTTAAAAAGAGAGCAGTTTTCGACAGTCTTCGGTATGTGATCATAGAGAGGAATCCCGCAGTCGTGGCCCAGCAGTTGGCGCTGATTAAGGAATATGAAGGCAAGGTTAGCTGGCACAATCGCCTGGCAGACATCAATCCGATTACAGGATGTTTTCTTTCAAACGAACTCCTGGATGCGTTTCCAGTCAGAATCGTCGAAATGGGAAACGGACTTAACGAGGTTTGCGTTTCGGTCAATGAAAATGATGAACTGGTCGAAGTCCTGAAGCCATGTGGAAGCGGGATCCTGAGCTATTTTGAGGAGTTCTCGATTGATACACCCTTTAGTATGGAGATGGGATACAGGACAGAGGTGAATCTTGAGATCAAAAAGTGGATAAGGGATATTGGCAAAAAGCTGTTTAGAGGATTTGTTCTTACCTTAGATTATGGCTATCCTGCAGAAGATTACTATAGCAGGGAGAGAAACCGGGGAACGCTGCTTTGTTATCACAAGCACCAAGTTATAGAAGATCCCTACATCAATATCGGCGAGCAGGACATTACGGCCCATGTCAACTTCTCTTCATTGAAAAAATGGGGAGAGGAGGCGGGGCTGAAGACAATAGGATTTGCTCCTCAGGGCTCATATCTCATATCGCTGGGCATGGATGAAGTTATAACCGATATGCCGGAATTGACGAGTGATGTTACGGACACTTCCAAAATCAAAGGACTTATTCTTCCAGAAGGGATGGGGGAATCGCATAAAGTGATGATCCAATATAAGGGAGAAAAAGATTTGAAACTTCGGGGTTTTGAATTCAGAAATCGCGTAAAATATCTATAGTCCGTTCAAGCATAGACTCGCGATTATTCCGTGTATTTTTTCAGCCGCTCTATGCTTTTGATTACCCTTTCCGGCGTGTGTGCTTCGATAGTGTGAATGCAGTCCTTTTTATCAAGTAGGGCAAAGAAACGGTCGAAATCGAAAGTGCCGTCGCCGATTGCATAATGTTGGTCAGCACTGCGGTCATTGTCATGCAGGTGGAGTTCCAAAATATATCGGCTGAGGTCGGCGAGCCATTTTTCCACAGGGATCGTAGAAAAAAGGTTGCAGTGCCCGGTATCGAAACAGATCCCGAAATTATCTGAGGCCATCTCTACCATCAGAACGCGGAGATTCGCCGGCTCATCTTCGAAGATATTTTCGATAACGATTTTGGATCCCAAAGATTCGGCCCGTCTATTTAGAGGCTGCCAGGTCTCCAGGCTCTTTCGAAGCCAGAGATCTACGCTCAGACTGTACTTCCACTTTTCATATCCTGAGTGAAAGACGATCGCCAGAGGACGCATAATTTCTGCAATATCCAAAACTTGGTTCAACCTTGCAACGGTCGCTTCCCTCACTTTTGAGTCGACAGCTGCCGGAGAAAGGTCCATGAAAGGCGCATGGAACGTAAGGCTAGGCTTGTGCGTCAAAGCCGCTATAACTTTGTATAGCTGGTCTTTTTCTATGTTATCAAGAATAGCCGCACTAAAATAGATTTCGAGATTAAAGCTGTTTTGAAGGATAAACTCCAGGTACCGTTCTATTTTCTCGAAGGGCACATGGACATGCGGGGATGACATCTATTTTGCGGCGACCTCCTCCTTTTTCGTCTCTGCTTTCACCTCAGCTTTTTCTTCGGTTTTCTTATCCTCCGTTTTGGCTTCGGCAGGATTCTCTGAACTTTTTTTGTCTCCCCCCTTTTTCGGAGAAGCATAATCGGTCGCGTACCAGCCGGTCCCCTTTAGGACAAAGGAAGTATTGGAAATCAATTTTTTGACCTCACCTCCGCAATCAGGACACACAGCCAGAGGGACATCGCTGAATTTCTGCATTATTTCATGAGTCTTGCCGCATTTCGCGCATCCGTATTCGTAAATTGGCATATCTTTGGTTCCTCCCAGAGAATCAACTTCTTTTAGTATAATCAAAGCAGACAGGTTAGGTCAATAAAGCCGTTATTTTTATTGACATTTTTTGTCTTTTTCTGTTTTAATATCTATCTAATTCATTCGGGGGTGTGATATATGTACGCAATAATAGAGACGGGCGGAGAACAGCTCAGGGTAACGACCGGAGATGTTGTATCCGTTGAGAAGGTAATCGGAGATGTCAACACCGAGATAACCCTGGACAGGGTGCTGATGATTGAGAATGACGGCAATGCCGTTTTCGGCAAGCCCTATGTTCAGGGCGCGACTGTAAAGGCCGAAATTGTACAGACATCAAGATCGCCGAAGGTCCTCGTAATGAAGCATCAGTCTAAGAAGGCAACCAAGAAGGTCACGGGGCACCGGCAGTTTTTCACGAAATTGAAGATCAAAGAGATCATCGGAGGATAAGATGGCACATAAGAAAGGCGTAGGAAGCACACGGAACGGTCGCGACAGCGAATCCCAGCGGCTCGGAGTCAAAAGGTACGGAGGGCAGATAGTCCGTGCAGGCAATATATTGGTAAGGCAGCGCGGTACGAAGTTCCATCCCGGCAATAATGTTGGCAAGGGCTCGGACGATACGCTTTTTGCTCTTATTGACGGTGTTGTCAAGTTCGAGAGAAAAGACAAGGAAAGAACGAAAATCAGCGTTTATAGAGCCGAATCTGCGGTTACGAGCGCATCATAATAAAAAGCATCAGAGGAGAAGAGTAAGGCGGTCTGTTAATGCGGACTGCCTTTTTTGTTTATGCAATTTGTTGATTACGTAAAAATATATGTTAAGGCTGGAGACGGCGGCAGAGGATGCGTGAGTTTCCGGAGGGAGAAGTTTGTTCCGAAAGGCGGCCCCAATGGAGGAGACGGAGGCAGGGGCGGACATGTCATCATAAGGGCCTCGAAGGAATTGAATACTCTTCTCGATCAGCGGTATCGGAAGGAATACGTGGCAGATCGGGGAGAGCACGGCAAAGGGAGCAACAAGCACGGGAAGAATGCAGAAGACAAGATAATACTTGTTCCGGTCGGCACGGTCATCAAGGACGCCGAAAGCGGGGAGGTCATCGCCGACCTCGATTCCGACAATACGGAATTGATGGCTGCCAAGGCTGGAAGAGGAGGCTTGGGCAATTCCAACTTTGCAACTGCGACCAGGCAGGCGCCCAAGTTTGCGCAGCCGGGAGAAGAAGGAGAAGAGAAGTGGCTCGTCCTCGAACTTAAACTCCTGGCTGACGTGGGGCTCATAGGACTTCCCAATGCGGGCAAATCTACTCTTATATCGGTCATTTCTTCGGCAAAGCCTAAGATTGCTGATTATCCCTTTACGACGCTCGTGCCGAACCTGGGTGTAGTGAAGTTTCGCGAACACCGAAGTTTCGTCGTAGCAGATATTCCCGGTCTTATCGAGGGGGCGCATATGGGAGCCGGCCTCGGGTTTCAGTTTCTCCGCCACGTCGAACGAACATCCATGCTTTTGCATCTGGTGGAAGTCTCGGACCTATCGCCCAGCGATCCGGTGGAAGATTTTGAAAAGATCAATAATGAATTAGTATTATACAGTCCTGAACTCGCGAATAAGCCGATGGTTGTCGTCGGGACGAAACTGGATCTGGCATTCGACAAGACGAGGCTTGGGAAGCTCCAAAGCCATTGTAGAGAGCGGGGATTGGATTTTTTCGGAATATCGGCGGTTGCCGGCGAGGGTATTGACGCACTTATGATGTACCTCGTTCAGAAAATTGAAGGTATGAGAACATGAGCAGGCTTGTCGTCAAGATCGGAAGCAACATCCTTACCGAATCAACGGGGCGACTCAACTATAAAAGGATTCACGCGATAGCTCATGATGTTTCATTGATATGTGAGATCGGATATCATGTTGTCATCGTTTCATCAGGCGCTATCGCAGCTGGCATGGAAAAACTGGGGCTTACTGAAAAACCGAAGGAGATAGTGCTCAAACAGGCGGCGGCGGCGGCAGGACAATCATCGCTCATGCGGGCCTATGAAAGGAGTTTCGCACGCCACAACAAGAAAGTAGCTCAGGTGCTGCTCACGCGTGGGGTCGTTTCAGTCAGGCCGACATATCTCAATTCTCGGAATACGCTAAATGCATTACTGTCATATGGGCTGGTCCCTATTGTCAATGAAAATGATACGGTCGCTACGGATGAGCTTAAATTCGGCGATAACGATCAGCTCGCGGCTATTGTAGCGGGTCTCATCAATGCCGACAGGCTCGTAATTCTCTCGGATGTTGACGGGCTGTATTCGTCGGATCCAAAAAAAGACCGCAAAGCAACGATAATCCCTTTTGTCCGTGAAGTTACACCTGCGCTTGAATCTATTGCGGGTGGCAGCGGCAGCAGAGTAGGCACGGGCGGGATGTATTCCAAGTTGCTGGCAGCCAGGAAGGCCTCGTCCTATGGCATCAGTGTCAATATTATAAGCGGCAAAAAAAAAGGGCTTCTCCTCTCGATTTTGAGCGGGCACCATGAAGGGACCGAGTTTATTTCCAAAAAGAGAAGCATGACATCCAGGAAGGGATGGATTGCGTACGCAATGAGTCCGAAAGGAACACTTATACTTGATAATGGCGCGGTCAACGCCTTACTCAGAGGTGGGAAGAGCCTGCTCCCTTCTGGGATCGTTGGGATCGTGGGCTCTTTCAGGCATGAGGAGGCAGTGTTCTGTGCGGATCAGGAAGGCAAGCGGATCGCTAAGGGCATTGTCAATTATTCATCTGATGAACTCGAAAAAATCAAGGGCAAAAAGACATCTGAGATTGAGCGTATCCTCGGCGCAAAACATGAGGACGAGATAATCCACCGCGACAATATGGTCGTTCTCTAGGAAGGTCAGTAAACACTGTTGCTTTCGGAGAACTTCTGAACCTCTCTGCTCTTTAACCCAGCTTCGAAAGATCAGCGATCTGATGACCTATTGACTGAATGGTTTTGATCAAAGAAAGCCGGTTCTGCTTGATGTCCTCATTCTTATCCATGATCAGCACCTTATCGAAGAAACGGTTCACCGGATCCTTGAGGTTAATAAGTATATTGATCGCTTCGGATGGTTCATTCCTTGCAATACATGTTAAAATTTGGGGGGCCGCAGTCTCGACTGCGGAATAGAGCAACTCTTCCTCTTCATGGGCGAACAGGGACTTATTCACTGGTGGAATATCGGTCTTTGATGCGATATTGTTTATTCTCTTGATCACGAGCATGAAGTCTTCATAATCAGAATTAGCTTTCAGCTGCATCAGTGCATCCATCCTGTCCTTGATTATGAATAACGGTTTGTCTCCGACGAAATGAATCACTGATGCTATCACATCGGCCGAATACCCGGCCGGCTGGAAGATGGGATCGAATCTTTGCTCGAAGAAACGAACTATACTGCTGACGACCCCTTCTCTGTCTTTAATATCATAAGGCTTCAAGGCCTCAATTGAAAGCTCCTTCAAATGGATATCATAGCGCTTATCTACAAGAATCAACAAAGCTCCAATGGTCTGCCTGCGCAGAGCAAATGGGTCTTCGGCCCCTGATGGTATCAGGCCAAGCATGAAGAAAGACGCGATAGTGTCCAGTTTATCGGCAAGACTGACTATTGCGCCTGTGTCGCTTTCTGGAAGCTTGTCTCCGGAGAACTTCGGCAGATACTGCTCCTTGAGCGCCCGGGCTATTTCCTTTCGGAGCCCTTCATTCAGGGCGTAATATCCGCCCATGATCCCCTGAAGCTCGGGGAATTCCCGCACAACACCTGATATAAGATCAACTTTTGAAAGAAGGGCAGCTGTGCGGACATCTTCTTTTATGTCGGGGCGGCATTTATCGGCTAGGAAACCGGCAAGAGCCGATACGCGTGTACACTTGCTGTAAGTGCTGCCGAGACGGTCATGGAAAACGACCTTCTTCAAACCCTCCAGTCTATCCATAAGAGGCGTCTTCTTGTCTTCTTCATAGTAGAAACGAGCGTCTTCAAAACGGGCCTTAATGACTTTTTCAGCGCCTTTCCTTACCGTTTCAGCATTTTCCTGACGTGTATTGCTCACCACTACAAAGTGATTAACGAGTCCGCCTCTTCCGTCTTCAAGTGCGAAATATTTCTGGTGGTCCTTCATCACGGTAATGAGAAGCTCCTTCGGCAGATCCAGGTAATCGGGAGGGAAAGATCCGAGCACCGTAACAGGATACTCAACGAGAAACATGACATGATTGAGGAGTTCTTCGTCCTCTATGACCACCGCATTTACGGATGATGCAAGTTTTCTGGCACCTTCGAAGATGATCTTTTTCCGCTCGGCAGGATCTATGACTACGAAATTGTTTTTTAATAGATTGATGTATGCTTTAGAATCTTTGATCTCGAAGGAAGCAGGCGACAGGAAACGATGTCCCCGCGTGATATTGCCGCTTTTGATGCCTTCAAAGTCGAAGGGCACTTTCTGGTTGTCGTAAATTGTCAATATCCAGTGAACAGGCCTGACAAATTTGAAATTTCCGTCGCCCCATCGCATGGCCTTCGGGAAGTGGAATGAGTCGAAAAGCCTCGGCATCAGTTCAGGCAGTACCTCAGAAGTGAGACGGGACGTCTCTTTGACTGCGGCAAAAACATAACGCCCTTTGCCTTTTTCTCCAATTGAAATATCGTCTATCGATATCCCCTGAGATTTTGCAAAAGACTCGGCAGCCTTGGTCGGTTTGCCTTCTTTATCAAAGGCTGCATTTTCCGGCGGGCCCCAAACCTCCTTTTGTGTTGCGGTCTGCGAACGGTCTACCTCTACCAGCATAGATAATCTGCGCGGGGTCGCGAAGATCCTCAAAGCACCGAAGCAAAGGCGATACTCGCAGAAAAGCTTCTCTGCGTTCCCTTTCAATTTGCTTATCGCATCCGACAAAAAACGGGCGGGAATCTCTTCGGTACCGATCTCAAATATCAGAAGGGCGCTCTTAGCTGCTGTTTCGGAAGATGTGTTTTCAGTCATATTACCTCTGCAGAAGCGGAAAGTTCATTGCTTCCCGCTGTTTCAGAAAAGCCTCGGCGCAGATCTTTGCCAGTGCCCTTACACGAGCAATATATCCGGTGCGCTCAGTGACCGAAATTACGCCCCGTGCATCCAGAAGGTTGAAGGTGTGTGAGCATTTCAGGCAGAATTCATAAGCCGGCATTACGAGACCGAGCTCATTCAGCCTTTTCGATTCCTGTTCAAATGACTCAAACTGGGTTACCAGTAAATTGGTATTAGAATAGTCGAAGTTGAATTTCGAGAATTCAATCTCGTCCTGTTTATGGACCTCTCCGTATTTAATTCCCTTGCACCATTCGATATCGAAAACATTGTCGATCTCCTGCAGGTACATCGCGATTCTCTCCAGGCCGTATGTTATCTCCAGAGACACGGGCTTAAGATCGATCCCGCCTACCTGCTGAAAATACGTGAACTGCGTTATTTCCATCCCGTCGAGCCAGATTTCCCAGCCCAATCCCCAAGCCCCAAGAGTCGGTGACTCCCAGTCATCTTCGACAAAACGAATGTCGTGTCTCAAGGCTTCGATACCGAGCATTGCCAGACTCTCAAGATATAGATCCTGGCTTTCGAGCGGAGAGGGCTTTAGGATAACCTGATACTGGTAGTAGTGCTGGAGTCTGTTTGGATTTTGACCATATCTGCCATCGGTCGGTCTTCTGCACGGCTCTACATAAGCGGTCTTCCACGGTTCAGGACCGAGGACCCTGAAAAAGGTAGCCGGATGAAATGTCCCTGCTCCAACCTCGAGATCGTAAGGTTGTAGTATCAGGCACCCTTTCCGGGACCAATAGTCGTTCAGGCGAAATATGAGATCTTGGAAGTACATGAATTTAAATAAAAAGTATCCTTAATAGAGCGTGTATTTTATCGAAATAAGCGGCCTTTTGTCAAACTGACGACGTCTATTATATGAGAAAGTTCTTTTTGAAAAATATTAATAGATGGACAAAGAGNNTATATTAGAACGAGCAATATATAGAAAAAAAGGCACGGTCTAACGACCCTGCCTTTTCTATAACTTGTAAAAAGTTGTTTATTTTACGATTGGCTGATCACCTGCCATGCAAAAAACCATAACAGAATCAACACTCGGGTCCCTCGTTGCATAAGATGTCGAGCATTGTTAGGTGTCGGAAGCTGGGAATCTCGCCTTTTAGGCGGCGAGAATGTTGATGACACTTAGCCCTTTTCATAGACACAAGCATCTTAAAGAGCAGGACTGATCAATCTGATGCATTAGAGCTATTAAATCGAGTCATCTCAACCAGGATGAAGAAAACATTGATGTTTCTTAACTGAGAATGTGATGCAAGTCCCAAAAGGAGAATGCTTGATAAAGACGACGCAGGCAGAACAAATACAAGGAGGATGTCGGTGTGCGTCAATTCAAGAAAAAATAGTGCTTTTTCTTCCTTTTTATGACGGCTGGAGGTATACTTATGTATATAATTTATCAGTATACTTCTCGATTTGTCGGGACGATTAATGCTTGTTGGAGATAAAGATCATGAGGTTTGAAGAGTTTTCACTCAGCAAAGAGACTTATAAATCCCTTTCAAAGCTCGGCTTTGAGGAACCGACACCTATTCAGGTGTCAGCCATTCCAGCAATTATGAATGGTTTGGATGTGATCGGTCAGGCCCAGACAGGAACAGGCAAGACCGCAGCCTTCGGCATACCTATTGCCGAGATGTTTCAGCGCTCGAAAAAGCCGTTTGCTCTTATACTCGAGCCGACCCGTGAACTTGCCGTACAGGTGGCCGAAGAGATCAGCAACATCTGCCTGTATAAAAAGCTTCAGGTGCTTCCGGTATATGGCGGTAAATCGATCGACACGCAAATCAGGGCTTTCCGGCGAGGAGTTGATGTGGTTGTGGGGACACCCGGTCGAATTATGGACCATATCAACAGGAAGACTTTTTCTCTTTCCGACCTGAAGATCGTCGTTCTAGACGAGGCTGACGAGATGCTGGACATGGGATTTATCGAAGATATCGAGACTATCTTGAAGCAGACTCCGCCTGAAAGGCAGACACTTCTTTTTTCAGCGACTATGCCTGAGACGATTATTACCATATCGAAGAAATACATGAAGAAACCTGAAAAGATCAGGGTCAATCCGGGCAATATGATTGTCCCGAAAATCAAACAGGTTTTTTATGAAGTCAGGAATGAAGACAAGTTAAATGCACTTGCTCGGTTGCTGGATGTGGAAGACCCGTCTCTCGCCATCGTTTTTTGTCACACTAAAAGAGATGTCGATGAGGTGAGCCAGAAACTCCAGCATATGGGGTACAATGCTGATGCACTTCATGGGGACTTTTCCCAGGCCCGGCGGGAAGAGGTAATGGGTAAATTCAGAAAAGGGCTGATCGAAATTCTCGTAGCAACTGATGTAGCAGCGCGCGGTCTCGATATCCAAAATGTGACTCATGTTTTCAATTTTAGCATTCCTCAAAACCCCGATAATTATATTCACAGGATAGGCAGGACGGGCCGGGCTGGTAAATCCGGCATTGCCATAACCCTTGTGACACCACGTGAGTATTCATTTTTGAGACAGATCGAGAGGAAGGCCCAGACTACTATAGGTAGGGAGAAGCTGCCTTCACAAAAAGAAGCCGCAGCTGCGCAGCTGAAGAATATTGAATCCTCCTTGTCGGAATTGATAGATGCTAACAAACATGCAGGATATGCTGGTATCATAAAGGACCTTTCAGGGCGATACAGCTTGGAAGATATTGCTGCTGCTGCGCTTTTTGCGGCTTACGGAGAGCTGCCGAGTGAAATGCCGTCCCGCGACCGGGACCGGGACCGCGAAGAGAGGACAGGCGGCAGGGTTCGCCTCTTTATGACCATCGGCCGTATGGACAAAATAAATGTGACCGATATAGTCAATTCCATCGCTTCTGAAGCGAACATACCGCAAAGAAAGATTGTAAATGTGCGCGTCCTTGACAAGTTCACCTTTGTAGAGGTGCCGGAAGAATTTGCGGATAGTATAATCGGATCGCTTAATGATATGGTTGTAAAAGGGAGAAAGGTACGGGTCGCGGAAGCCCGGAAGTGATCTTCCAAGTGACCGCGGTGAAGACGCAAGCATGGAAACGGATCCCGTTTTTAAAAAAATACTGATGAATAAGGGAAAGAGCACAGCACTATGAGAATACTTCTAGTCGAAGATGAAAGGGGCGTTGCGAATTTTGTTAAGAAGGGTCTTGAGGAAGAGCATTATACTGTAGATCACGAAGTCAACGGGTTAGAGGCCCTCAATTATTTTGCAACTAATCAGTACGACCTGATTATACTGGATATAATGCTGCCTGCTATGAACGGGATAGAGATTTGCAAGAAGATACGTGCTGACGGCATTCAGACGCCGGTTATGATGCTTACTGCCCGGGAGTCAGTGGGCGACAAGGTACAGGCCCTTGACAGCGGCGCCGACGATTATCTGACAAAGCCATTCTCTTTTGACGAGTTCCTTGCAAGGGTGAGGGCACTCCTCAGAAGGAAGAAAGATTCGATATCCGAACTGGCGTGGGCCGACCTGCGACTCGATGTTCTTGCGCATAAAGCGTTTGTGGCCGATAAAGAGGTTATTCTCAGTCCTAAGGAATATGCCATTCTTCAGTACCTCTTAAGGAACAAGGGCCGAATCGTCTCCCGTACTCAAATCCTAGAGAATGTCTGGGGATACGATTACAATCCTTCAACAAATGTTGTAGATGTGCACATAAAAACGCTGAGAGAAAAGCTCGGTCATACCTTAAGCCCGGAAGTCATTCGGAGCGTCCGGGGCGTCGGATATACTATTGATGTGGAGGATGCTTAAGAATACATTCTCCATGAAGAAAATTTAATCAAAAGTTTATCTTTAATTCATCAGAATCCTGTAATGTGATGACTGAGGCTCATATATTATATGTCTCTGGGGACAGGAAATAATGATCAAACCGACGCAGAAGAAATTAACCTTAATCTTTACCACGATTATTGTCATATTTAATGCCCTCGTGATGGTAGTCAGCTTCACCGCGCTTAATCGAAACCTTATAAAAAGTCTGAAAAACCATTTGAATCATGATGTGAGGGACGAATATCTGCAGTATGTTATAAGTGGTGACTTCAAGACTCTTGAAGACATGAGAGAACATGAATTCTTTCAGGTTTTCAATAAGGACCGCCAAATAGTATCGGGTACCAACAAGTTCCAGGATTTCAATCTTCCCTTTAACAAGGACCTCCTTGACAAGGCTTTCTCAGGGAAACAGGAATATGAAACTGTAAAATATAACGGTGAAAGATATCTTGTATCATATATACCGGTTGATAGTCGCTACATCGGCAGGGTAGCGATGCCTCTTACCGCTATGATCGAATATGAAAGGAATTTTATAAATCTGGCCTTATTGATGCTGCCGATCATGCTGATAGTCACTTTTATTGTCAGCAGATACCTGGTGAATCAGGCTATGAAGCCCATTGCTGATGTATTCAAGTTTCAAGAAAACTTTTCCTCGAACGTGACTCATGAGCTCCGCTCGCCGCTTGCCTCTCTCAAGGGCAATCTCGAGGTGACCTTGAGGAAGGAGAGGGGCGCGGACGAATACAAGGAGACGCTCCGCCTTGGGCTCAGGGAAGTTGATCGCATTATAGGCATGATCAATGATCTGTACATGCTTGCCTCGTCCAAGTTCAGGCCGCTTGACCTGGTTATGAAAGAGACTAACCTTAAACCGGTTATAGAGGAGATGCTGGAATCTCATAAAGCGGACATCTCTTCGAAGAACATTGCTGTCGACACTTCCGGGCTCACAGATGTTGTGTGCAGCTGCGATGATACCCTCATGCGACGTGCATTCGAAAACATAGTCGACAACGCCGTAAAGTACACGCCGAAGGGAGGAATTATAAAGGCTAGCCTTTCAAAGGCCGGTGAGCGATTGAGCCTTACGATTTCGAATTCTTGTGAGTATATGAGCCGTGAGGAACTGAAAAACTATTTCGAACCCTTCTTTAGGGGCGCAATTGCCCTTAATAGCAGAGTTGAGGGTAAAGGGCTTGGATTGTATTTATCCAGATATATTGTCAGATCTCATGGAGGAGATATAACCTTGAAGGTGACGGATGACAATATGTGTACTGTCGAGATAACTTACGAGCCGAGCAGTTTCAAATTTCGGAAACTAAACCTGTTACTCCATTTAAAAATGTAGCTGAAAGCTAAATTGACAACCTCAAATCTATTGTTATATATTTAAGCAGCCCTGGGGGAGGTTTGAACCTGAGAGTTTCCTGTAACGGGAAAGACCCCTGAACCTGATCCGGATAATTCCGGCGGAGGAAACGGGATAGCTGGAAAAAGCCCTATTCCATTCAGGATAGGGTTTTTTTATTTTTTGGAGATCATTATGAAAATCAAGATTAACGGCGAAGAGCTAAGGACTGACAGAAGGGTATTATCTGAACTGCTGGAAGAGCTTAACATCCAACCCGGCAGGGTAGCCGTCGAAGTGAATCTGAAGATCATCAGGAAGGCAGATTATGATACGCATCCTATAATGGAAGGCGATAATATTGAGATTGTAAATTTTGTGGGCGGCGGGTAAACAGCAGGTCGGAATGCAATCATGCGTGCTGGAGGAGCTATGCTGAAAGACAATTTTATAATAAGAGGCATCGAATTTAAGTCTCGGTTCTGGATAGGCACCGGCAAGTATAAGGACTTCGAAGAGACGGCAAGGGTTATAGAGGCATCCGGAGCTGATGTCGTCACTGTTGCCGTCCGGAGAGTGAACATCATTGACAGAAACTCGCCGAATCTTCTCGATTTTATTGATCCCGGGAAATACAAGATCCTTCCCAATACAGCTGGATGTTACAACGTCGAAGATGCTGTCAGATATTCGCGTCTTGCAAGGGAAGCCGGAGTGTCCGATATGATCAAGCTTGAAGTAATAGGAGACGAAAAGACGCTTTTCCCTGATACTATAGGATTATTGAAGGCTACGGAAATACTGGCCAAGGAGGGTTTCATAGTCTTTCCGTATACGAATGACGATCCGATCATGGCAAAAAGACTCGAAGACGCAGGCGCTGCCGCAGTTATGCCGCTGGGGGCCCCGATAGGATCTGGTCTGGGCATAAGGAACCCTTATAATCTGAAGATCATACTGGAGTCGGCAAAGGTACCGGTGATTGTTGATGCAGGTGTGGGCATAGCATCTGACGCGGCTGTAGCGATGGAACTCGGATGTGATGCAGTGCTGATAAACACGGCTGTTGCTGGAGCTAAAGAACCGGTATTGATGGCAGAAGCTATAAAGTATGCGGTATGGGCCGGAAGGCTGGCTTATAAGGCGGGGCGTATTCCGAAAAAACTCTACGCCACAGCGAGCAGTCCTATTGAAGGCATGCTTTAAGAATGCCGCTTCAACGCATTGGATTTAAATTATATTTAATAACTGACAGGAAGTTGTTCTCTTCAACGGACTCATTCGTTAAGTCGGTTGGAGAAGCCCTTGCTGCCGGCGTTAAGGCGGTGCAGCTGAGAGAGAAGGACCTACCGACCAGGGAACTGCTTGACATGTCGTATAAATTCAGGGACCTTACCACACGCTTTGACGCAAAACTGTTTATCAATGACAGGTTGGACATTGCTCTTAGCGTCTGTGCCGACGGTATACATGTCGGGCGGTCAGGCATTCCTATAAGGGAGATCAGAAGGATAGCCGGAGATCGCCTTATGATCGGATGCTCTACGCATTCAGTCACTGAGGCAATCGAGGCGGAAAGGGATGGCGCCGATTTTATAACTTTCGGCCCGCTGTATCCTACCCCGGCAAAGCTCAAGTTTGGTGAACCTGTTGGGTTGGACTCTCTTCGCGAAGCTAAAAAAGAGGTCGGGCTTACGATTTTCGGCATCGGTGGGATAAAATCTGAAAATATCAAAGATGTAATTAACTCGGGGGCTTCAGGTGTGGCGTTGATCAGCGGCATTCTTTCGATGAGCGACATAGCGTTGGCTGCCCATGAGTATTTAAAAAAGGTTGGTGAAAGACGATGACAAGGATTGAGCAGGCCCAAAAAGGGATTGTGACGGACGAGATGAAAGCTGTTGCCTTGGCCGAAGGCATTGGTGCTGAAAAATTCGCATCGGATATTGCTCAGGGAGTATCCGTCATAACCCGCAATCTGATTCACGATATCAAGCCCCTTGGTATCGGAAAGGGGCTCAGCACGAAGATTAATGCAAACATCGGTACTTCGAAAGACAGGATATCCTTTGATGAAGAGATCCAGAAGCTTGAGGTTCTGGTAAGATACGGTGCCGATGCCGTGATGGATTTATCGACAGGCGGAGCAATCAGGGACCTCAGAAGGACTTTGATTGCCAAATCTCCCGTCGCGGTAGGGACAGTTCCGATTTACGATGCAATTGTGCGGACCGTCGAGCGCTACGGATCAATCGCTAAAATGACAGTGGATCAGCTCTTCGAGGTAATAGAGGACCACGCTAAGGACGGAGTCGATTTCGTAACAGTCCATTGCGGGGTAACATTAAAAGCCATCGAGAGGCTCAGGGAAGACCGGCGTATACTCGATGTTGTGAGCAGGGGAGGGGCTTTTCTCCTTGAATGGATGATCTTTAACGAAAGAGAGAACCCCCTTTACGAACAATACGACAGGCTTATCGAAATAGCAAGGAAATATGATCTAACCCTGAGTCTGGGAGATGGCTTTAGACCGGGATGCATTGCCGACGCGACCGATAGGAGCCAGCTCGAAGAACTGGTCACCCTCGGTGAATTGAGGGACCGCGCCCAAGCGGCAGGCGTGCAGTCGATCATCGAAGGGCCTGGACATGTTCCTCTCAACCAGGTCGAGTTGAACATAAGGCTCCAGAAAGAAATTTGCAAAGGCGCGCCTTTCTACGTGCTCGGCCCGCTGGTAACCGATATCGCAATGGGTTACGACCATATTGCGGCTGCTATAGGGGGGGCGATAGCGGGCGCTGCAGGGGCCGATTTTCTCTGTTATGTTACCCCGGCGGAACATATAAGGCTGCCTAATATTGAAGATGTCAAAGAGGGGGTTATAGCGTCTAAGATCGCAGCCCATGCCGCCGATATAGCCAAGGGTGTTCCCGGTGCTATGGAGAAAGACAGACAGATGGCGCATTGCCGGAAAAACCTTGATTGGGAAGGACAGATATCTCACAGCTTCAACCCAGACAGAGTGAGGGAATGGAGAGGTGCCGTGCCTCCGACAGTTAAAGAGGTTTGCAGCATGTGCGGCGAGTTCTGCGCGATCAAGACGGTAGAGAGAGCGCTGCACAAGAAATAATCTTATAGCTGAAATGGATGTGAGGATAAACCAAAGTCTTTATAATGCGATAGTAAGCCGTATTCAGTCGCGAATTGTTTATTCTTTTAACCCGAAGTATCCGTCCAATGCGTGTGTCGGAATTCGGGAGTCCTCGCCTTTTAGGCGGGAGAATGTCAATATTCTTTAAATAGAATCATCCATTCGTCGAACTGCTGAAGTTTGTTTTCTCCGTAACGAACGACCATCTCTCTCACTTTCGGGATCGGTCTGGCAATGGTCAGAGTTGACTTATCCTTGGAGTAAAATTTATCAGCGAAACAGACAATCTTTTCTTCGAGGCTTTGAGGACTCATGTCGCGCAACGGCAGGGGGAAAAGATTGCGGTTTATATCATCTATCGTCAACCCGACTCCGACGTGTCTTTCGCAAACGAGGGCATGAGCCGGCAGGCCTTCCTTTTCGAGAAGTTCCCGTCCGAGATACCCGTGCGATATGTATGGATGAGCGCCAAAGCAGGCGATTTTGGGAAAATTAGTAAGGAAGATCCCTATGTCGTGAAGCAATGCCGCCTCTTCTATGAATCGGCAGTCCGGATTCTTATGACTCAACCTAGCCGCTATTTCAAGTGCTTTGTTTGCAACAGCCTTACCGTGTTCGACCATATAAAAATGTGACTGTGAGCCGGGCTCATAATACTTCTCGATAATCGAAAATATATCCACCATTTTCTATTATAGCAAAGAGAAGCCGAAACGTTCCTGTGCTTTTCCGCCCGCCGGCTGGAAGTTTTGCCGACATGGGTCGGCCTCTCCCGCCGTTGTGACACGGGATGTTTCCCTATATACTTTCAAGATATATAAGGTAACAACTTCATGCGGGGTTGAGAACAGATTAGCTAACTTATCTGTCTTATATAGT
>PMYY01000043.1 GCA_003170655.1 Nitrospiraceae bacterium | reverse complement strand
GGAAATATTCTGAAGCAAAAATCGTAATTGGTGGGGCTGCCGTCGGGGTCATGCCTGAAGAAATACTGCGCTTTTCAGAGGCCGACTATGCCGTCATCGGCGATGGTGAATATGTTTTGCCACAACTTCTCTCTAGCATTGAAAACGGTAACGGCGTCACACCACCCGGCATTGCTCGTATATCCGATGGAGTGTTCCACAGCGTGCCGAGATCAGCGGCAGCGTCCTCGGACACTTGTATGCTCCCGGATTTTTCACGGTGGATCGATGTCAGGGCCTATCTTTCAAGAATGTCTACTGTCCCGTTGCAGACCAAACTCGGTTGCCGATATAAATGNNCTGTACCTACCGAAAGATAGAAGGAGAGACATACCGCCTCTGTTCGCCCGAATGTGTTGTGGAAACCGTGCATAAACTCGTTTCAAAAGGTCTCAAGGATATCGAATTCGTAGACAACGTCTTCAACTCACCCTACGATCATGCGATGGAAATATGCCGCCTCCTGAAAACAAGAAAACATGGCGCTCGCCTTCAAAGCCTCGAACTGAATCCAACTTTCATCGATGACGCCCTTATCGACGCCATGGAGGGAGCAGGCTTCGTCGGTGTCGGCATCACCGCCGAAAGCGCTTCCGACAACGTTCTTCGAAGTCTCCGCAAATCTTTCACCCTGCAAGATGTCCATAATGCCGCCTCTGTGATCAAAAGACACAAGCTGCCTTGCATCTGGATCTTCCTTCTCGGAGGTCCCGGAGAAAGCAGGCTGACGGTGGAAGAGACCTTTGCCTTCGCTGAACGCTATGTGCGGCCGAAAGACTCGGTATTTTTCAACATAGGTGTTCGTGTATACCCCGGGACTGAACTCGATACTATTGCCCGGGAGCAGGGACTATTGGATTTGCCGCCACATGATATGCTCCGGCCGGTCTTTTATCTTTCGCCGGATATCGAACCGGCGTGGCTCTATGAGAGCGCGTCCAATTTTCTGAAGACGCATATGAATGTGATAGATTCCACATCGCTTGGACTTACTTTCCTGCCTGCATTGCACAAGATCGGGTACAAGATAGGTATGAAGCCCCCTCTATGGAAACATACGCCTGCCATTCGCAGGTTTCTTCAATATACGCGAATATACACATACAGGTAATAATAATGATCAATGAGAAAAAGACCTATGTTGCATCCCTCGGACTGGCGACACCTCCTTTCCGTGTCCAACAAAGTCTTGCAGGCGAAATACTTGCAGATCATGCTGCCTCCATGCTGTGCGAACGAAGCCTCTCCGTCATG
The DNA here is from genome assembly GCA_003170655.1 of Nitrospiraceae bacterium. Classification (GTDB taxonomy): domain Bacteria; phylum Nitrospirota; class Thermodesulfovibrionia; order Thermodesulfovibrionales; family Dissulfurispiraceae; genus Fen-1308. Next base: position 2,479 of record PMYY01000043.1, on the reverse strand, counting down.
CGGAAACTTTTCGCTCATCCCTCAATAAACTCTCGTTACTTTGCAGTAGACAACTCCGATACAATATTCAATGAAGACCCGGACAGCCGCATCGGGAGATTCACGAAATGGTCCATCGACCTGTCCTCAGAGGCTATAATCAGGGCACTCGCCGGCGCCGGCATTGGCGTTGATGAGGTCAAAGCACTTATAGTCAACACCTGCACCGGATATATTTGCCCTGGGATCTCGACATATCTGATCGAAAAACTGGGATTGTTAAAAAACACCCGCGTCTATGATCTGCTGGGAAGCGGCTGCGGCGGAGCAATCACGAATCTGCAGCTCGCCGACGCACTAGTTAAGCAGGCAGAAGGAGGTGCAATAGTCAGCGTCTCCGTCGAGATCTGCAGCGCCACCTTTCAGATGGCCGACGACCTGAGCCTGATAGTCTCCAATACGCTTTTCGGTGACGGAGCGGCTGCGGCAGTCCTCCGCCAAGAGCAGAATGGTCTCGAAATAGTAGATACTGCGAGTTATTACGTGCCGGAAGATCGCGAACACATACGTTACGTCCACAAAAACGGGCAGCTCCATAACCAGCTTTCCGTGGGCCTTCATAACCGTGTAAAAAAAGCGGCAGCTCAGGTGGTGAATAATCTGCTTTCGCGCCACTCGTTACGAATTGTCGACATCCAGCACTGGGCGCTGCATAAGGGAGGCGATAAAATCATCAATTCGCTTAGGGATGAAATAGGCCTCTCTGAAGAACAATTGGTGGCTACAAGAAGCATTCTCTCCGATTATGGCAATATGTCGTCCCCGACAGTATTCTTCGTACTGAACAAGCTTATCGAAACCGGGATAAAGGAGGGTGAGCTCTGCATGATGGTTGCGTTCGGTGCCGGATTGTCTGCCCATGCTTGCCTGCTTAGAAAAATAAGACAAATTGGAGGAAATTTATGCAAAACAAATTCAAACACCCGTTGATAACATGTCTTAGCTTGCTGTTCATACTTTCAGCTTGTGCCAGTCTGCAGCAGCAGGTGACAGTCAGTTCGGTTCAAGGCATGAATATGATAACAATGGAAGCCGATAGCTTTAAATTCACACCGAACAATATAAAAGCTCACCAGGGAGATGAAATAGTAATCAAAATTGTGAATATCGCGGATGCCGGTCACGATTTCACCATCAAAGATCCTCAGGGACGGATCATCAAAAGCGTGGATCTACCGTCCAAACAGACAACGGAAATCAGGATTACCCTTTCGGAGGCCGGAGAATATAATTTTTATTGCGACAAGCCTTTCCATTCCTCGTTCGGCATGAAGGGTCAAATTGAAGTTGTGCATAAATAGCCGGTTACGGCAATCTTTTAGCGCGATAGGCCGTTTCTGATAGACAGCTTTTTCACGTGACAGCCGTAGCATTAGGCATAAAGGAGGATGTGCATATGAAAGGATTATCTATAATGAAGAGCCTCATGCTCCTGGCTGTTTTACTCTTGCTGCCGTGGCAAAGCATTCAAGCAATAGACATGAAGTCTGAAAAGCCACCGATCGAACAGCCGTTGGTCCGTTAAGGCACCCTTGCCTTGCAACTCGCTGAATCACTTAAGATAGGGAGCCCTCGCAGCGAACTTGAAACTGAAAATGCACTGGCCGATGTTGGAATTGTTCCTGGAAACGGATGGATCATGGATTATCCAGTGACGCCAGATATAGCTGTCGAGTTGAGGAATTCAATTGGTGATGCTGTCGATTCGAAGAAACTGAATATAGGCAAGGAACAGGCACTGCATCTCTTTGACACAACTCTAGCTAACAGTAGGTTGAATGTTCGGCCTTACGCGAGCGAGGAAAAATACGGATCTTCAAACAAACCTCAACCTGATATCTCAGTAGTCGACAGCTATTATGACAATGATGGTCCTCCAGTAGTCACATACTACGCACCGCCTCCAGATTATTACTATCTCTATTCCTGGGTCCCCTGTCCGTTTTGGTGGGGGGATTTCTGGGTTGGAGGGTTCTTTATCCTTTGTGATTTTCACAGGGTTGTAACTATCAACAATAAGGTTGTCTTCATTTCGAATCATTTCAATGATAATAAAACGCATAGGGTTTTCAGGATCGACCCTGTAACCCGATTCAAAGGAAGATCTTTTGCAGGGATAGGCGCCTCACGAAATAGAACTTTTATCGATACGGGGATTAAGGGGAGTGAAAGGAATATCTTCAACTCGCAGGGCCAACGGTTTGAGCGACAGGAAGGATCCTTTGAACCATCTCGCAGCAGTGGCCCAATGATGGAAAGGTCATCCGGCGGCATGCATCCTTCTGGAGGTGAGTCAGGATCCCACGGCATGGGGGGGGGCAGAAGGTAGCAGTAAGACAGCCATCCAAAAATTCCGTCATAATTTACGCATAAAAGTTGATCAAACGGGTGTGCCGATCAATACTTATATAGACTGCCCTGATGAACAAACCGTGGGTAC
>PMYY01000243.1:19438-21071 GCA_003170655.1 Nitrospiraceae bacterium | reverse complement strand
TCAGAGGGAACATCCGTTATAAACTAATCGAACCACACGAATCTTAACCTAGCATGTCCATCACGTTGCGATACCGTTACAACGCCACACTTTGTGACAGCCGTCTCATAATCGACTATTTACTTAACGATCGGGCTAAACAGGTTATTGGGGGGGACCCGCCGGAGAGAAATTATAGTCCAATTTTAAAAGGTGGAATATTAGTCTTAGGCACTCGATTCTCTTCAACCTCAATGATCCACGATTCCAGTTTCTCTTTGATAGCATCACGAATTTTTCTGACTTCCTTCCTTTTCTCTTCATGAGTACCCTGCAATTGGGCCGGGTCGGGGAAGCTCCAGTTAAGGTGCTGCAGAGCCCCTGGGAATACAGGGCACCTCTGAGAATTGGCGGCATCACAGACTGTAATTACGTAGTGGAAACGCCTGCCGCTCTTCAGAAGATCAAAAGCGCGACGAGTGGTGTTCCCTGAAATGTCGATACCGACCTCTGCCATCGCTTCGACCGCCAGAGGATTCAATGTGCCCGCCTCAAGACCGGCGCTCTCTGCATCAAAACGATCACCCGCGATTGTGTTAAGATAAGCCTGCGCCATCTGACTGCGGGCGCTGTTATGCACACAAACGAACAATACAAGCTTTTTCCCCATTCTTTGCCGCTCCTTTGATTTGTCGTTACTTATACTCCCAGTATAATGATCCTCTTGATTTTTGCATATTTGTGGAAAATATTGTCCTTCTATCAAAAGCGCTTTACTCGTCCCGGCTGAAGACGATTCTTTTCACCAGTCCTTCAGCGCAAGCCCCTGTATACTGAGAGTTGCTCTGAATCCTTAGTCCCCTGACCTTCCTGGGCTCCTCTCCGAACATCTTCTTGTAATCTGCATAGAGGTTCCTCGATATTTTCAGCCATGTTCCCTTGTCTGCTGGCCCGCTTTTAACCACGATTACTTTCACTGTAATGAAAAGAGGAAGACCGATGGATTCGTCGGCGACTGTTCCTTCAGGAGCATTGGAGTCCCATACATAACTGAGTATTTTCCCTCCTTCAAATGCGACAAGCAACTGGAGGGCCTGGTCGTTTTGAGATCTTTTCCGGAGATCGCCCCTTGGCGGTATAGTAAGGACTTTCCAAGTCCAGTTGAGATACGGATAATCCCCAGTATTTACCGACAATTCTCTTTCGAGTGCGAAAGAGGCATTCAGTGAGCGCATATACAACGCCGACTCGCCTCCTTCCATTAATATCCGCGTATCGGCTTCTCCTGCATTAACTCGCAATTTCCAAAAGAGAGGCAGACCCGTTTTTCCAGTGGAACCGCCGAAATCGACTACTATATGCGGGCGGTCCTTGCATTCTGAGATGCGCGGAAGCGTTAGTATTGCTAAAAAGCAGAGGAATAAACTCAGAAATGGAATTATTCTCCCATAGACACCGCGGAACGGCGTCATCAAACATCCTGTCGCCGAACGCTATGCACCGCTTCAAATGACTCCTGGCAGTCCCTGCAGTAGCGGGCAAAGGGAAGTACCTTCAATCTTTTCTCACCGATCTCCTCGCCGCACTCTTCACATACGCCGTAGTTGCCCTCTTTGATCTTATCCAAGGCCATGTCGATCTGTTTTATGACTAC
>PMYY01000243.1:0-19275 GCA_003170655.1 Nitrospiraceae bacterium | reverse complement strand
TGTTCTTAACCCTAACGTAACCTTCCCTTAATACTCACGTAACAGAAAACCTTTTAATATTAAGCACTAATGTTGCTCTGCGACTTTCACATTCACACGACGTACTCTGACGGCTCGATAGAGCTTCAAAAAGTCGTCGACATCTATGGTCAGGCAGGATTCGACGTCATCGCCATCACCGACCATGTGGTCAACAATGACAGTTCTATAGGTAAACTTGCCCACCGCTTCAAATACACCGTTAAAGAAGAGAACTTCCAGGAATATATGGATGCAATAGAATTCGAATCAACAAGGGCCTGGGACAAATACGGGATGCTGGTTATATCGGGGATAGAGATAAGCAAGAACTACATAAATCCCGACCTCTCCGCCCACATTCTGCTCCTCGATCTCAAGGGATTCATTTCAGCCAGCTGGGATTATGAAAGAATATTCCGGGAAGCCAGGGAACAGGACGCCCTCATAGTCGCCTGTCATCCTCAAGGCTTGTCAGACATGAGTAAGGACACATACCATCTCTGGAACAACCGGGAGAAGTATGCCAAGTACATCGATGCATGGGAGATTGCCAACCGTGACGACGTCTTCAACGTTGTAAGCCTGAAAAAATACCCATATATCGCCAACAGCGATTTCCACAAGGCCAGACACCTTTACTCATGGAAAACGCTGCTCAACTGTTCCAAGGAAGTAGGCGCTATTAAGCAGTGCATACGCCACAACAAAGGCGTTGCCATAACATTATTCAGAAACTGATTTAAAAGGAGAGTGAAAATGGAACCATTATTCCTCATCTTCGCCGCATTAAGCCTCTTCGGCCTTTTCGCTTATGCCCTCCAGATATGGTCGGTCCGTTCATGCCGCACCATTTCCACCCCTTCCTGCTTGGGGAAACCAATTTCTGCACCTCCATTTTTTCCACCAATCTCTATTCTGAAGCCGCTGAAGGGACTCGACGACAACCTCTTCGACAATCTCGAAAGTTTCTGTCATCAGGATTATCCAGAATATGAAGTTATCTTTTCACTTCAAAATGAAAACGACCCGGCCTGCAAGGTTGCCCGAATGATAAAAAACAAATATCGGGACAGGGACATCACCGTCCATGTCGAAAGGTGCTCCGCAGGCCTCAACCCGAAGGTGAACAACCTGATACCTGCCTATCGGATAGCAAAGCATCCGTATATCCTTATTAGCGACAGCAATGTCATGGCCCGTAAGAATTATCTGGCTGACATAATCAGTGACATGCGGGATCCCGGCGTAGGATTGGTCAGCAATCCTATACGGGGCATAGGCGGGGAGTCAGTCGGCGCTGTCTTAGAAAATCTGCACCTGAACTCATTCGTCATGGGAAGCGTAAGCTTCCTTGACAGGTTTCTCAAGATGCCGTGCGTCGTCGGCAAATCGATGCTGATGAGAAAGTCCGACCTTGAAGCTATCGGCGGTTTTGCAGGTGTCAAGGATGTCCTCGCTGAAGATTACCTGATAGGCAAGCGCATGCATGAGAGCGGCAAACGGGTTGTCCTGTCCAGTCATATGATCGACAATATAAACGAGTATTGGGGCATACGGAAATTCCTGAACAGGCACACACGTTGGGGAAAACTGAGATGGCAGATAGGCGGCATTAAATATATCTCCGAGTTGATCAGCAATCCAGTGTTCATGTCCTTTCTGGCCCTGGCATTCCTGGGGCCTTCCTTACGGACGGTCGCCTTGTCGGCCGGCGTCAGTTTCTGTAAATCTGCAGGCGACTTTTTCATAGGACGCAAAATAGGGACGAACATGGCAATATCATCCTATGTACTTGGTCCGTTGAAAGACGTTCTGATTGGGTTCATCTGGTTCGTTCCGCTTTTGAGCAATACTGTTGTCTGGAGAGGGAATAGGTATATTATCGGCAAGGATTCGATGCTCTCACCCTGCCCCGAAACGGGATTGTGGTCTTTCAGATATAAGGTAGTCGAGACCATAAAGGCACGTTTTGCATAGCACTTGCATGTAACCAAACCTTAACATGCCGTTCACAATCAAGTAATATGAGCAGGCTACAATATTTAAAGTAGATAAGCTTAAGAAAGTGAGGTCAATAATGGAAAATATCACTATGGACACATGCAGTATATTTCACGTCCTTGAGTCCCGGCAGCCCGAACTCTGCCCGTATCACGATGCTGTCTCCAACATATGTAAAGCTTCCATCTCGTCGATTACTATCGACAGGGACAGAAACAGGGGCTATTGTTCAGCCGATAATTATGACAATTGCGCCCTGTTCCTGGCTAAAACCTTGAGAACGAAATAAAGACCAGGGTCAATTTTTTGAATAGAACCTGCGCTGCTGACTTGCTTACCGCCATCACGCTCAGTGCCCAATTTTCATTCTTTCCCACTCTTCCGCCTTACAGCGCACCGCCTTCTTTTCACTATGTCATTCTTCCTTCGCATATGCTATGCATCAGTCTTCGGCATTTGCCGATACCACTATTCGAGGATGACTTATTGTGAGAAAAATCTACATCCCGGATACAAACGTGCTAATTTACGACTCTTACTTCATCTTCACATACGAAGACAACGACATTGTGATTCCAATTTTCTCTTAATTGCACAATCTGTAAAAAAAGTGGCATTTCTATAAAAATGCAAATTGCAAAAAAATTGCTCACTTCAAAAAGAAAGAAAGTTCTTCTAAAATGGAGGAAGCTATCGCATGAAAAGAACATACGTTTTGGACACAAACGTTCTTCTGCAAAATCCCAACGCCGTAAAGACATTCGATGAACATGACGTTATAGTCCCGCTGACTGTAATTCGCGAAATTGACGAGATGAAAAAAGGGACTTCCTCCGTCTCATACAGCGCGCGGGCAGCATTGCGTATGCTCGCATCTCTGGTAGAGCAGGATGGAGTCAATCGGAGTGTCAAAGTACCGTTACCGGGGGGTGGTGAACTAAGCATTGACTCAAGCTCAATAAGTGACGATTCGACTCTTTCGCCGGACGACCAGATTATTGCAGTAGCGGAGGAACTAACAAAACAAGGCAATCCAGATGTATGGCTTATCAGTAAGGACACGGCTGTTCGCCTTAAGGCCAGCGCCAAAGGTCTTAAGGCTGATGACTATCGGCATGATCAGGCTCTCCTGCATGAAAAATATGGGCGTCTTCTCGTCGAAGATGAACCAGTTAATGGCATAAGATCGGTGCGCTATCGTCTAGCTGGCGACAGCATCTGGAAGATACGAGGAACCAATGAGAAGAAAGCCAGACGTTTACGCGAAGTGTACGGAATAGCAGCCAAAACACCAGAACAAGATGCACTCATTGATGCACTTACGGACCCGGAGATCGATTTTGTTTGTGTCACGGGCGTACCGGGCGGAGGAAAGACCCTTCTTGCACTTGCCTGCGGACTTTTACAGACCCAGAAGAAGTCGCCGCTTTATGACCAACTGGTTGTTGCACGCCCGATAACTCCTCTTAGAGGAAATGATCTCGGATACCTACCTGGCGATGTAGAAGCTAAAATCGGCCCCCACATGTCGGCCATTTGGGATGCGTTTGAAATGCTCCTTCCAACCGCTAAGGGCGAAAAAAATGGAGTCTCATATACAAGCTATCCAAATGCCAAACTACTCATTGACCACGGGAAGCTTTCCATGGAACCTCTGACCTATATCAGAGGACGTTCCCGCACAAGAATCTATTACATAATAGACGAGGCCCAGCAACTGTCGCGTCTTGAATGTAAGACAATTATTGCGCGCATGGGCGCTGGTGCGAAGCTTGTATTTACTGGGGATTTAGGGCAGATCGATAATCCATTCATGGACGAAAGATCGTCCGGCTTGGCATTGACAATCGAAGGTTTCATCAAAGAAGACAACTTTTGTTATCTCCACCTTTGTCAGTCGTGTCGCTCGAGGCTTGCCGAACAGGCCGATACCCTCTTATAAAATCGTGCCTGTGTAAGGGACACCTGGAGAATCGAAGATAACCTACGTTGATTTTGAGGCCTACGAACAGGATCTCGTTCTATCTATCTCGGAGATTTTGACCTGCACTGGGAAGACGAAGAGAGATGTCTAACAAGAAGTCTTTATTCCAATGAGTAACAATCATGGAGTATCACAAGCTAATTGAAGGACTATGAAATTATTTCCAACCTCTACGGTAAGGCTCTGAATTGCACCGAATAACTATAGATTTTGCCAGTACTATGAACTTGATAATTNNCCGACTGTGGGACGATTCATCGGGGCGAGTCAATCTGACAGTTTGACGCACTCACGAACAGAGGCCGTATAGAACTCCTCTTCAATAGTTTTTACTACTCTGCTTGCAAACTCCGCTTCCGGAATGTCTGTCCTAAAGGTAATTATTACAGAAGCAGCACCGATACTAATACGAGTGCTCCTGACGTTATCTATTGACTCTACTAACGATTGTAGAAGTTTTGCAAAAGGCTTATCTGTCTTTAAACGCGGTATAACTAGCCTGATGCGACCCCGAGTCTGGTGGACTATTCTGGCAATATTTGACTGCGCTGTGAAACCGGCATAAACCCCTCTGAGACTTGCTTTGACGAGTCCTCCGATGGAAACACGGAACCCTTCCTTGTTTTCAAGGTATGCGAGCAAGTCTACAAGGAGATTCTGCAAGACTGCCAATCGTTCATGTCCCTCTAGAACTTCAGCGCGATCCGCGCTGTCGATGGCGGTAAGAGACCAGCGGACAGACTTGCTCTGATACAATGGAGCGTGTCTATTTTGTTTATCTTTAATCTCCTCCTCGAACTGAAATAGTGGGATAGACTCGAATACCGGAAGAACGGCTGTGACCTCCCCTACACGCCTTACCACTGCATCGCCCAACGAACTTCTTTCGTCGATGCTGAAGCGGAAGGCATCACCTGGGAAATGGTTGCGGCTTTCGAAGGTTTCCCCTATCTTTCTGATTAGCTCAATAACTCTAGGATCCTTAGTGTAAGGGCCGTACCGAAAATTATGATGCGCCCAACCAAAATATTGACTCAAGCGGTAGAGGGTTTCGATTGCTGCGGGTGAGCCAAATTTATACTGATTCGGGTACTCTTTCTTATAACAAAGCAATTCGTCTTCCTCGAGAATACTATAGAGCTGTGCCTGCAACTCATTTATTGCCAGGAGGAAGGGATTTACGTATAGAGCAGCCTCCTGGTCGCGTTTGAGCTGCCTTCCCGTTTGCTGTTCAGTGCTCCATGTTAAGACAGACCAGACCGTTGCAGCCAATGCTGACAAAACGGAAAGAATTTGCGCTAGGTTCATGCTCGTCCTCCGGTAATATAGGTGATAAAGTGAGTGTTATTTTATAGATACCATATTCAGCGGGCTTTTACAATTGCATCTACTCAGATTTGCTGCAGGCGTTAACGCCTGCTACTGATACTGGTTTATTCCTGCAAACATCCGTCTTTTGTGTGGCACCTTGCCCAACACTGGTGCTTTGAGGGTCTCAGCAGAGCCCTGACCTTGCTTAATTGAAACTAAACAGGCAGTAGAAGGACTTGCTGATGTATTCACAGGAAAGACGAGTCGCAGTGACGTCGCGCATGAATCCCAAATCAAGGATTTACACACCAAGATTGGGCAGTTGACAGTTGGCGGGATTTTTTAGCGAAAGCCTTCAATCGATGAGCCGCGATCGAAGGAAAGAAATAGTTGAATCGGAACATCCAAGGCTCAGCCTTACAAGGCAGTGCGACCTGCTTCAAATCAGCCGCTCGTCGTGGTATTACGCAGCTTTAGGGGAATCAGCGCCAACTCTAGAGTTGATGAGACGAATTGACGAGCAATTTATGAAGACACTGGAATATGGAGCTCGGCAGATGGCCCGCCATTTACGGCGGCAGGGTTATTGGGTAAACAGGAAGCGGGTAAGGCGATTGATGCAGAAGATGGGGCTGATGGCGATGTACCAGAAATCCAACACGAGCAAACCGCATCCTGATCACAAGGTCCATCCCTATCTGCTTAGAGGTTTGGACATTACGGAGCCAAACCAGGTGTGGTGCTCCGATATTAGTTACATCCCGATGCGACGTGGATTTCTATATTTGGTGGCGATTATGGACTGGGCGAGCCGAAAGGTTTTAAGCTGGCGGCTAAGCAATACCATGGAGGCTGATTTCTGTGTGGCAGCCCTCAAGGAGGTCCTGGGCAGATACGGCAGCCCGGAATCTTCAATACAGATCAAGGCAGCCAGTTCACGAGCTCAGAGTTCACACAGGCGCTCAAAGACGCAGGGGTTAAAATATCTATGGATGGTAAGGGTCGTTGGGTGGACAATGTCATGGTTGAACGGCTATGGCGATCACTGAAGTATGATTGTGTCTATTTGCACGCATTTGAGACTGGCAGCGAAGCAAGAAACGGCATTGGCGAGTGGATCAGGCAGAAGAACGAGGAGCGTCCCCATTCTTCTCTGGACGACAGGACGCCCCATGAAGCATACTGGAATTTGATAAAGGCAGGTTGCCCGGGAAAACTGGCGGCATGATGACCGGTGGCTTCCACCTTAACTCAGCCCCGTAACTGTCCAACCAATGGGGTCCACCTCTGTACCAGTTATTCGAGAACTTCACCTTCCTGGACAGCTGGCGTTGCAACTTTGCAAGTTTCTGCTGCGCTGACTGGAAGCGTTAATCGGAGGTATGTATGTCCCATCCGACACCAAGTCAAAAATGTCGATGACGGGATATTTCGCAATAATTTCACGCAACCGTAATATTGGTTTAACGATAAGTATGATAACGTAAACACGTAGTACGGCTCTTGTTGGGAATTATATTACAGCTGCCCCGAGCAAAGATGAATCGAAACAACGACCTGGAGCCGACACTCAAAATCAAGACGGGAGTCTCTAACCTCTTAACCACTACTACAAAAGGGTTGAGTAGCGGAGATTGCGGGTTTTATGAATCCAATAACTGTCATTGACACATCGAAGTTATAATGGTCGAACTGAAGAACTGCTACACGATCGCCAATGTTACCCATACCTTGCATCAGGCGCCGCATATCGCGACACTACCGGTAGACACCTCGGACGGCGGCAGGTGCGGATTCTAATGGCGTTCGGCGAGTCAGAGCAGGTATAAGAAATCCCAGGGAATAGTGCTCCAAAGACCATATAAGTGGCCAGTTTGGCTAATGAACCACTTATATGAACCAAAGTCCAGGCGTTTGGCGCACGGAATTGCCGACTGACGTGGGTTGCAGTATCCGAATCCATTGAGGAGAGAAAACACAATGCGAATTTTCAGAATGTTCCATATGACTTTAAGAGGTGCTGGTTTTTTGCTGGCATTCGTCGTTCTTCTGGGGGGTATTAACAGCTGTTCTTCGAAAGATATGAAAGAGGAAAAGCCCAAAGCTCCACGTGGTAGTATTATTTTACGTGGGGCAGGGGCTACTTTTCCTGCTTGGCTTTACGAAAGATGGTTTGAAGTCTACCAGAATGATCACCCCAAGACAGTCATTAGCTTTGATAGAACTGGCAGTGGAGAGGGTACCCGCCGATTCATCGGGAAGAATGTCAAAGACGAGTGAGATCAAGAATTGGAACGACCCAGCAATTGCAATAACGAATCAAGGGTTAAAGCTCCCACGAATCCCTATCGCAACCGTAGTGCGGCAGGATAAAAGCGGAACGACCTATGCATTCACGAAACACCTCGATGCCATCAGCGAAAAGTGGCGAGTGCAGCAGGGTCCCACCACTTTACTGAGTGGGCTTGGCAATTCCCTGTGGGCCAAAGGCGACGAGGGAGTCGCCACACTTATCAAGCAGTCAATCGGTTCGCTCGGTTACGTAAGCTATGCGTTTGCTAGCAGGCTAGGGCTGAAATTGGCGGTTCTCGAGAACAAGGAAGGGAAGTTCGTCAAACCGACAGAGCAGAGCTGCGCGGCCGCATTGGCTACAGCAGAAATGCCAGAAAACCTGCGGATCTTTGTGCCGGATCCATCTGGGCTCGATGCCTACCCCATCGTTACCTTTAGCTGGATTCTGCTCTATAAGGACTATCCTGACACCGAAAAGGCAACATCTATGCGTGACCTGTTCCAGTGGTGCCTGCTGGATGGCCAGAATTACGCCACAAAGTTTGGATATGTTCCGCTACCGACAAGTATAACCGAGAAGGCCCTAGCAGCACTAAATACTGTAGGTCCGCGAGAACGCCTGTAGCACTTATGGTAATGGGCATTCGGTGCGGTTATTAGCTTGGGCGCACTCCTTAACCCCACGTCTGAGCATTACGGATTGTAAGTATGTAATAATGAAATTAATGCGTGAGAGCTTTTACTAAGATATGGAAACTCATATTACAGATATTACACATGTCATTCAACTCGCCGTAGCACCGGTATTCCTCCTCACTGCTATTGCGACTTTGATTACGGCACTTAATAGTAGGCTAGGTCGTATCGTCGATCGCCGACGCATACTGCAGGACCGACTGATGAATCTTGCGGGTACGGATGCTGAGATGATAGTGACCGAGCTTCAGCGGCAAAGGCACAGAGGCAAATTAATCTACTTCGCTATCTTCTCTGCTGTCTTGGGTGCATTATTTATCTGCCTGGTAGTGGCGAGTGCATTTCTCGGCGCGCTATCGGCAGTAGACTTGTCAAAGGAGATAGCCATTCTCTTCGTTCTTGCAATGGTTGCTATGATCGTGTGCCTGGGGATATTTTTGCGAGAGGTGTTTTTAGCGGTTTCGGGTGGAAGCAGCATATATCGATAGATTGGAAGTTCAACAAATGTAGATTGCAGTGAGTATTAAGAATTGTTTCTACCCTGTTTCTTTCGATCTCTAATTAGCATTATTCGTGCTCATCAATTTGTAGGCACAAATTGTTATCCATCGTTTGCCCTTGCAGACCATCTCAATTGTTGCACTGAAATAATCTTTGAGCCACGCAGTGCCGATGAGCAACGGCCTGACTTATCTGATAAGCCGATTCATCTACGAGGAACATTTCTGCTATCTGAATTTGAAGGACAGCCTCAGATCTCGTCTTGCTGAGCAGGGAGCAAGGCTGTTGTGGGGCGGTTCCGGAGGTTTGTAATGAAAATGTAACATTCCTGTCATCTCTCCGTAACTATAGTATGTAATAATTCAGGAAAAAGCAGGAGGACAGTATGTGCTTCGGGAAAAGTGATATTAAAACTATTGCATGCCCTCATTTCAGAAGCGATGCCAACAGCGCTTTGTGCTCAGTAGTGATGGACCAGGTTAAGAATGTGGCCGACGCAGAAATCAAGTTCTGCATGAGCCAACACTATGAGGCCTGTTATGTCTATGTCGGATCGATAAGGAGAACGAGCAGTCAGCCGATTGCTCAGACTCTACAGTGATGTCACGGTATTGTAACCCGTCCTTCATCCTGCGGTAATGAATAATTGGGTTAATAGTTAAATGGAAGCCGCGATAAAGACAGTTGTTCACCCAGAATTGCAGTGTCCCGAATGCAATTCGCCAGCTCTTTACAAGTATGGGAAAACAAAAAGCCGAAAACAACGGTTTATTTGCCTCATTTGCGGCAGGCAGTTCACACCAGACGCCAGCAGGAAAGAGGTCAAGAACAAGCCCGCCTGCACCACATGCGGCGGCCATATGCATCTATATAAAAGAAAAGGAAATCTTCTGAGATTCAGGTGTTCACATTACCCACTATGCAGGACCTATGCAAAGAAAACGGACGACACTGAAGTGCCCTCATCTCGTTAATTGGCTTCGCGGCGTCTGCAAAGCAAGCGATAAACCATATACACCTACTGCGTTCCAAATAAATGAGTATTGCAAAAGTGTGGCGTATTCCAAGTGTCCTTTCTACCTGACAAGAAAAGACGTCGAAGAATGTATATATAGATAAAGAGTGAAACCATCCAATTTGAGCAAACTTCTAGACTTAGTAACTTTTTTTTAATATCCTCGTAATATTGCCGTAACATTACTTCCCTATAATGAGATACCTACTCCGGGGCATGTATTGTCCGGAAAGAACAGAGCATAGGAGGTGGTGCCGTAACAAAGATGTAATCAGTTTGTAACATTGCTGTAACAATTTATGTATATTCTATAGACTAAACACTAGGAGGTAAGTCATGAAAACAATTTTCAGAGTAGTCTTGATGCTTGCATTAGTACTGGGAGCAGTTTCGGTCCAGGCTGCAGACACACTTAACGGCGCCGGGGCATCTTTCCCCTATCCCGTTTACTCGGCATGGGCATTCGATTACAGCAAAGCCACTGGAGTTCAGCTCAATTATCAGTCGATCGGTTCCGGCGGAGGAATCAGGCAGATCACCGAGAGAACCGTTGAGTTCGGCGCTTCCGATGCACCGCTGACACCGGAAGCTCTGCAGAAGAGCAACCTGCTGCAGTTTCCTGCCGTAATGGGCGGAGTTGTTCCCGTAGTAAACATCGCTGGCATCAAGGCCGGCCAAATGCATCTCGACTCTGATGCGGTCTGCAAAATTTATCTCGGTGAAATCAAATTTTGGGACGATGCGAAGATTCAGTCGATGAATTCCAAAATCAAGCTGCCGCACAAAGAAATAACTGTTGTCCACAGGTCAGACGGATCCGGAACGACCGCGATCTTTACCACATATCTTAGCGAAGCATGTCCTGCCTGGAAACAAAAGGTCGGTGCCGGAACGTCGGTAAAGTATCCTGTCGGCATTGGTGGTAAGGGCAATGAGGGCGTTTCTAACTACGTAAAGAGGTCGGACAATTCCATCGGTTATGTTGAGTTTGCTTATGCAGAGCAGAACAAGCTTGCTTACACCATGCTGAAGAACCCGGCTGGTAATTTTGTGGCCCCGAGCTTCAAGACCTTCGAAGATGCGGCAGCATCGGGCGACTTTGACCCCAAGAAGGATTTCAACCTATGGCTTGTAAATGCGAAGGGCAAGAATGCATGGCCGATTGCCGGCGCCACCTTTATCCTCTTGGCGAAGGACAAGAAGGATGCCAGTATGAAGACCGTCAAGTTCTACGATTGGGCTTTCAATAACGGCGATACAAAAGCCAAAGAGCTCGTCTACATCCCTCTCCCGAAAGCTCTGAAGGATAAGGTCAGAGCTTACTGGAAGGCCAACGGGCTTTATTAGTCACAAAATTATAGGGGTTTGATTTATCAAATCCACCACGCTAATGGGTCAGACGACCTCGTATCTGGCCCATTAGTGTTTTAATACCGACAAAAAAGGAATTGACGTTGAAGCCGTCTATGAAAAAGAACCCAATTGATACAATATTCGCAGCCTTGACGGCGGTCTCATCCTTTGCGATTATTTTTCTTATCGTCGGCATACTTATAGTACTCGTTTCAGAATCTTCTCTTGCGATACATAAATTTGGCATACTGAATTTTATCACCGAGACTGATTGGGACCCTGTAAAGGAAATTTTCGGCGCCGCCTCCACGCTCTATGGGACCATGGTAACTACGGCGCTTTCTATGCTCATAGCTATCCCGATCGCTATCGGTATAGCGGTCTTCATAACTGAAATCGCTCCGAATTTTCTTAAAGGACCTATCGGCATAGCAATAGAATTACTTGCTGCAATACCGAGTATAATTTACGGCATGTGGGGCCTGTTTACTCTTGCTCCTCTCATGACCGATTATATTGAGCCCGCGCTCCAGCAGACGTTCGGCAAACTCCCCTTCTTTTCGGTACTCCTCGCAGGGACCCCTATGGGCATCGACTTGCTGACGGCAAGCGTTATATTGAGCATTATGATCATCCCATTTACAGCGAGCATCTCGCGGGATGCATTTAACCTGACGCCCGAGGTGGTAAAAGAATCGGCATATGCTCTCGGAGCCACGCAATGGGAGGTCGTTAAGAATATTGTTATCCCCTATTCCAAGCTCGGCGTCTTCGGAGGGGTCGTTCTTTCGATGGGCAGGGCCATTGGCGAAACGATGGCGGTCGCATTCGTGCTCGGCAATAATCACCAGATCACATCTTCCCTTCTGGATGCCGCGGCGACCATCACAGTATCACTTGCAAATGAATTTTCAGAGGCCGATACTGACATATACCTATCTTCACTCTTTTATCTCGCGCTGGTCCTTTTTGTCCTGAGCTTCATCACGCTTTTCATCGCCAAGTATTTCCTCATACGGGCGGAAAGGAAATATTCACGATGAACCACGAGGCTAAGCGAAAGATCGAAGGGTTTATAGCGCTTCTATTAAGCACCATGGCCGCATTAGTCGGGCTGTTCTGGCTTGTATTTATCCTCGGTGATGTCCTTGTTCACGGCATAGGGGCCATGCACATGAGCCTTTTCACTAACGATCCGGCGCCGGCCGGCGTAGAAGGTGGAGGGTTACGAAACGCATTCTTAGGACATCTCATTATCACTGGCTTCGCCACGCTAATCGGCGTGCCAATAGGGGTTCTGGGCGGGACTTTCCTTGCAGAATATGCGCGCGGCAGGTGGATCTCACGGGTCATCAGCATACTCGCCGATATCATGGTAAGCGTGCCGTCGATCATTGTCGGAACTTTCATCTACGCGCTTATGGTGCGGCCGGTCGGTCATTTCAGCGGCTGGGCAGGAGCTGCAGCACTTTCGATCATTATGATACCAGTTGTGCTCAGGACCACGGAGGATATGCTTTCGCTGGTTCCGTGGACACTGAGAGAGGCGGCATTTGCATTAGGTTCGCCGTACTACAAAGTGATTATCCAGGTCGTATACCGTGGCGCTGCNNTGCTTTTTACAGCATTCAACAATTCTTTTTTCTCTTATAATATGAATGGCCCTATGCCCTCACTTACGGTCAGCGTTTTCCAGTATGCCATGGGTCCCTATGACGACTGGCATGCCCAGGCATGGGCCGCTTCATTGGTAATTACGCTCTTCATACTCTTCATAACTATAACGGGTAGACTTCTTATAAAGTGGAGGTACAAACAGTGACAAATAAAGTGGAGCTCGAAATAAAGGGGCTTAATTTCTATTATTCGGGAGACATCCACGCCCTCAAGAATATCAACCTGACCATCCACAACAAGAGTGTTACCGCCCTTATAGGACCCTCCGGCTGTGGCAAGACTACGCTCCTCAGGTGCTTTAACAGGATGCACGACCTATATCCGAAGCATCGTTATGAAGGAGAGATACTGTTTCGGGATAACAACCTGCTGGCCAATGGCAATGACCTCATCAAATTGAGGAGCCGAATCGGAATGGTCTTCCAAAGGCCGACGCCGTTCCCCATGTCTATCTTCGACAATGTCGCTTACGGACTCAGACTCAAAGGGATCAAAAAGAAATCGGATCTTGCAGAACGTGTGGAAAAGGCCCTGAAGCATGCCGCTTTATGGGATGAGGTCAAAAATAAACTCACCGCAAGCGCCTACGATCTGTCGGGCGGACAGCAGCAGAGACTCGTTATTGCCCGTGCCCTTGCCGTCGAACCGGAAGTCCTTCTTTTTGATGAGCCCACCTCTGCTCTCGATCCGATATCGACGTCGAAAATAGAAGATCTCGTTATGCAATTAAAAAAGGATATCACTATAATAATAGTCACNNACAGAAAGGATCTTCACGGCTCCTTCGGAAAAACTCACAGAAGATTATGTAACCGGGAGGTTCGGATAATGGCTATTTTTGATGAAGAACTGGTTCGACTAAACGGATTGGTCCTCCAGATGGGATCTCTCGTGGAGATGGCGATAAAAAATTCTGTTCAATCTATCGTCGCAAGAGATAACGAACTTGCAAGGAAAGTTATAGACGGGGATCACCAGGTAAATACACTCGATATAGAGATCGATGAAGAATCGATAAGGCTCATCGCCCTTAGGCAACCCATGGCAGGCGACCTGAGGCTCATAACTACGGCAATGAAGATCACAGCGGACCTTGAACGCATGGGAGATCTTGCCGTCAATATCGCTCAAAGGGCTATAGAGCTAAACAAGGAGCCGGTCCTCAAGGAATATATCGATATCCCAAGGATGCGGGAAATCGCACAAGGGATGACGCGGGATGCACTCGATGCTTTTGTGAAGAGGGACATGAAACTTGCAAAGGACGTTATCATGCGGGATGATGAGATCGACGACCTGAAACACAAGATATTGAGCGAGCTTCTCTTTTTGATGACCGAAAATTCGAGCATAATCTGCAGGGCGATGCGCGTTACTTTTGTTGCTCAATACCTCGAACGCATCGCCGACCATGCTACCAACATGGCAGAAATGGTGCTCTATCTGATCGAGGGGAAGATAATAAGGCATACCTNNTATACCCTTCTGCCATAAAAGCTCGGTCACTTTTGCTTTGACATGCCTGGGTACCATAAGAATCAGCTTTGTCCCCAGTTGGACCAGTCCTTTCCATTCATCGGCCTTCTCATGGTTGATAGTGCCATCGGTTTCGACTTCGACATTGGCGAGTATGAGGCCGTGGTTCGCAAGCACCATGTCAGGGTTTCCTTCTGGATTGACCGTGACTTCCTTATACTCCCTGCCCAATTTCAGTCTCATATGCTCTACTATGAGATCATGGACCAGTTTTTCATTCTGCATATTCTGTCCCCTCATGGAGCTTTATCTTTAATCAATATTTTCTTCACAAAATCCACGCTAATGACGTTTTTTTCGCTATCGTCAGCGGGCTTGCGTGCAGCACCGTTTCTTTTGATTGGCTTAGTTCCTTCCCCTGCAACAGAGGCGGCATTCTCCTCTCGTGCTTGACGTTCCTGGTTCGAGGTAATGAACTGTGCATTCAACTCCGGCGAATAAACCGCCGCGATATTGTCCGCCGGGACAAAGCATTTCTGAGGGGCGGCACCAAAGACAAGAGTTGCAGTGATGCCGAACTCATCCCAGGTAAATTTCATCTTGGGGTTGAACACAAGTATTAAACCTGTCTCCTTCTCCTCCCCAACAAAACCACGGTTACCGATAACAACATCGGGCGAATATTTGACGAGCACCATTACCCGTCCCGCCATGTCGAGGAGTTCATAGAAAATATGCCTTTTCAGATCGCCGATGCGCTCTTTGTTTTCCATATATACTTTAATTCTACCGTGGAATCCTGCTCCGCGCCAGGTATAGTATTGTTCCCGCCACAACCATAAGACAGCTTAGGATCTGTCCCATTGTAATGACGCCCATGATATAACCTATTTGTGGATCGGGTTCGCGGAAGAATTCGGCAACAATCCTGAAGATTCCGTAAAAGACCAGGAAAAGCGCTATCAGTTGTCCAGATTTCACCTTGCCTTTCATCGACCACAATATAATGAATAGCACGACGCCTTCCAATAAGAATTCATATAGCTGAGAAGGGTGACGAGGAAGGCTCTCGCCGGGGAAGATCATTGCCCAGGGCACATTCGTAACCCTTCCGTAAAGTTCCCCGTTGATGAAATTGCCCAGTCTTCCCAGTCCCAGACCGATAGGAACGGTAACGACGACCAGATCGGCGATCAACCAGTAATCGACCCGGTATCTCTTGCAGAAGAGCAATCCGCCCAGCAGCACGCCAATAAAGCCACCGTGAAAGGACATGCCGCCCTGCCAGATCGAGAATATTTCGAGGGGATTATCAAGATAATAGGCTGCGTTATAGAAAATAACATAACCGAGTCGCGCCCCGAGCAGAAGTCCGACAATGAGATAGGAATAGAGGGTCTCTACAAAATCCGCCTCGAGTTCCAGCCCTCTCTTTCTTATCTGATATTTGACGATCAGCAGGGATGAGGCAAAACCCAGCAGGTACATCAACCCGTACCATCTTATTGCTAATGGGCCGACCCTGACTATTTCGGGACTAATATTCGGATATGGAATCAATANNTTATACCACCCAAAATACAAAAAAGTATTCGCTAGGCCCACCTCCTGGCCTTCGGCCTAGCAGGGCGAATGCGCTCACATTTGTTCAATCCTTATACGCAATATGAACATATACGCATCCCATGCTGAGAGATCTTTTCTCGCATCTGCTGAAACCAGCGTCTACGATTATACGTGCAAAATCCTCTGGGGCGTAAAACTTTTTTATGGAATCGGCAAGGTAGTCATAGGCGTCTCGTCTGGAAAATATACCAGCCACAAAAGGCAGCATTTTACCCAGGTAAAATCCGTATGGCGTCCTAATTATGCCGCGCGGCATAGAAAATTCGAGGAAGACCATCTTTCCTCCTCTTTTCAATACACGGTGAATTTCTTTTAATGCCTTCGTCGTCTCATGCATGTTCCGGATGCCAAAGGCGCAGGTAGCTCCATTAAAGGTTTCCGATTTAAAGGGGAGTGCATAGCCCGATCCGGAGCAGATTTGATAATGATTGCTGGAAATCTTTTGCTTTGCTCTGAGAAGCATATTGAAGCTGATATCCACACCCACCACGGTCACTCTTTTTTCGACTATGGCCTTAGCGCTGTCGCCCGTTCCGGTCGCCAAGTCCAGAATACGCTCTCCCTCCAGCGGATTCAGTTCTTTAACCATGACCGCCCGCCAATAAAAGTCCTGCCCGAGCGAAAGGAGGTGATTGAGAAAATCGTATCTGTCTGCAATGGGATCAAATTCCAATGGTCAGCAGCCTCTCTGAGAAAATTAATTAACAACGCATAGATCAACAATAATTATCTTGTTAATAGCCGGTTTGTGTCAAGCTTGCGGGAGACTAGCGAATAACTCTGATTACCGCTGCTACCCATTGAGCTTAAGCATAGCAAAAAGCCCGCTTCTGATCATCTTAACTGCGATAGCAGCGAGGAGGAGCGAGGCGACCTTAGAGAAAGCCCTTGCCCCGTTGATACCGATAAGTCGTATTATCAGTTCAGCCTTGTACAGAATCACCCATGCGATCATGAAATTTGCAATTANNGTGGCCGGCCCCGCAAGCAGCGGCGTTCCGATTGGGACAACTCCCAAGGTAGTCGAAGCGACATATCGTCCCCTGCTATCCGGAAATACGATATCAACAATGGAGAAAACAAGCAGGAGAATTCCTCCCGCGATCATGAAATCCTCAACCTCGATCCCTATTGCGCTGAACACTGCGCTGCCCAGAAGCATGAACCCCGCCGCAACGAGAAAGGCGGTGAGGACCGACTGTCCGGCAATCTTGTGCCGCTCTTCTGCAATATCTTCGGTGAACGAAATAAAGAGGGGGAGCACGCCGGGTGCATTGATCGCCACGAGTATCGATATGAAGGCTGTGAGATAAATATGCAAATCCATAATTATCTATTTTAGGGACATATCATAAGATTAATCAATGTCACGCTACTCTGATTTGTGTCGGATAAATGCCTACAAATGAATCAGATACAGACCGACTTTACTCTTTTATCCAATCCGCTATAATTTGAAGCAAGAGGGGAAAGAGTCAAGAGGAGGTCATGTCATGGAGTCGATTGATAAGGCAGAACTTTTCTTCATCTGCGGCGCTGTTGCATATTTCCTTCTGTTTTTCGTTGTTCGATAGAAGACCACTTCGGCGAAAGCAGTTTCGCCTCGTTGGGGGCAGTTCCTGCTATACTTGCCTAATTCATTGACTTTAATTTCTCTTGACAATCCGACTGCAAATCGGTGAAAGTATTTCATCATGGAAAAGTATTTCTTCGGGAACTTCCACTTTTGGTTCGGCTTCTACTTTAGCCGGTCTGCCTGCGGTAGAGGTTGACGAAGAGATAACATAAAATCAACCGAAAGCCGAGGGCAGACAGAGAGCCCCCGGCTTTTCTTTTTCCGAATCTTCACGAAAAAGGCCGGGCAAGTTCCCCGGCCTTTTTGCTTCGGAAATAAAAGGAGGCACTATGATAATCGTTATGAAATCAGGCGCGACAAAGCGCGAAAAGGAAGAAGTACTCGGCAGGATCAAGGAACTCGGTTACAAGCCCCATGTCATTCATGGAACAACCAGGGATGTTATCGGCGCCGTGGGGGATGAAAGGGGCAAACAAATTGTCATCGAAACAATCGAATCGATGCATGGAGTAGAAAGCGTGGTACCGATCCTCAAGGCCTACAAGCTTGCCTCTAAGGAAGTAAAGAAGGAGTCCAGCATAATACAGATTACCGATTCCCTATCTATCGGCGGCAGTCAGATTGTCGTCATGGCTGGTCCTTGCGCGGTCGAGAGCGAAAAGCAGATTATCGAAACAGCTGTTGCAGTCAAGCAGGCAGGGGCGCATGTTCTCCGCGGAGGGGCCTTCAAGCCGAGGACCTCTCCGTACTCTTTCCAGGGGATGAAAGAAAAGGGATTGAAGCTTCTGGCAAAGGCCAGAAAGGTTACGGGCCTGCCTATTATCACTGAGGTCGTCAATCCCGAATCGGCGGACCTCGTTGCCGAATATGCCGACATCCTTCAGATTGGGACTAGAAACGCCCAGAACTTCGAACTTTTGAAAAAGGTCGGGCAGATTAAAAAGCCTGTTATGCTCAAACGAGGCATGTCGATGACCATCAAGGAACTGCTGATGAGCGCAGAATATATTATGAGCGAGGGCAATCAATCGGTGATTCTCTGCGAACGCGGCATCAGGACCTTTGAAACAGCCACAAGAAATACCCTCGATCTTTCCGCTATCCCTGTGCTAAAGGGTGAGACACACTTGCCCGTCGTCGCCGATCCTTCTCACGGCACTGGACACTCGAAATATGTCGCGGCAATGTCATTCTCAGCTGCAGCAGCCGGGGTTGACGGCCTGATGATCGAGGTGCATCCTGATCCCGAACACGCTACCTCGGACGGGCCTCAATCTCTGACCCCGAAAGACTTCACGGCCCTTATGTCAAAACTGAAACTCTTCGCCGAAGCCGCCGGGAGAACAATATAAGTTCAGAAGATCGATAGAGACGCTCACTAGTCCCCCTCGAACACAGGCTCGAACCTTATTCCCCGGTCGCCTTCAAAGGGATTATTGTGGTCGAAGTCAACCCCCCATATTTCCTCAGGAATTCCTATTGGGAAAGCCAGACAGGATGGTCTACCCTTCTCGAAACTAACGCGGAAATGTGAACAGCTGCGGCATTGTTCCTGCAAATCGGCCTCCATTGCATGATAATCAAATTATACTGCCGCATCATATTAACACCGAATCCGATCTTGCCCAACATCTGTGACATCCTCCTCCGATTGAATTTGGGGGCATCCCCTGAAAGACAACTCAGGTTTTGCTCTTAGCGTTTTCCACATGCGACGAATTTACGGCTCACGTAGCAATGCCATAA
>PMYY01000194.1 GCA_003170655.1 Nitrospiraceae bacterium | reverse complement strand
GCATTGACTCCGAGATTTGACAGCGGCCTTACTAAAAATGATAGAGTCAATAATGATCTTGGGGAAGGATTTATGCGCGGTGCGTATAAGATTATGGATTCTTGTAGGCAGTCTATTTTATTCGTTGCTTTTCATATGTGCTGCACACGCCCAAATATCCGCACAACTGAGCGCCGATCCGGAGGCATATTCAGGAGCATGTCCTGCCGATATCAAGTTTAAGGGCACTATAACCTCTGAAAAACCTGGTAAGGTTCAGTTCACGTTCATCCGGAGCGATGGAGCGCTGCAGCCTGTTGAGACCCTCGATTTCAGCGCACCCGGGACAAAAGAGGTTAATGCTGTCTGGACAGCAGGTGTACATAAATCTCAGCGTTACGAAGGGTGGGAGGCTATCAAGATCGTCTATCCGGAAGCATTGGAATCGAATAAATCCGCCTTCAAGCTGGTATGCGATCAGACTACGCCTGATTTGACCGTTAGGATTAGGCACTGTCCCAGATCCGTCAAGCAAGGATACGAACTAGGATCGCTTGTCAAAGTGGTTGCCATTAATCGGGGAGAGGTCCCCGTCAAGGATGTTGATTTGGATATTGTTCTAAAAAAAGAGAATACCTGTCCTGTTCCGACACCTGTGTCCACGTATTCTGCTCATTTTTCGAACGGCATTCTTCTTAAGGGAGGGCATGAACAGGTATCGTTAGATGCAGGTCAGAACCTGGAAATCACGTTAACCGGGGCCAATACGATACCGACCGATACGCCAGCAGGAGAATATTTCCTTTGCGCTGTCATCGATGCTGGAGACAAAATAAAAGAAAGTAACGAAGCCAACAACTGTGCCTGCTGCCCGGTAAAAGTAATTACTTCAATTGCAAAGCCCGATCTGATAATAGGAAAATTGGCTTTCAAGGGCTGGGGGAAATGCGAGCCGAATATGCCCATTTTTACCTTTGAGGTAACGGTCAATAATATCGGCACGGCCACATCTCCCGCTATGCCGGACAAGCCAATAGTGCACGTGATGGACCTTCATGGCAACAATTGGGGGAATTCGGCTGGATTGAATGCAATACCGCCCGGAGGGGAGCAGGCGGTCGTAATACCTGTCTATTATTTCAGCGAGGACCCTGCCCATATGACTAAGGTAGTACCTCATCCGTTCAGGGCGATTGTGGATCCGCATCATCTCATCGACGAATCCAATGAGAGCAATAACAAATCAGACATAATTTACCTGGATCCGAGCCTTATCTGTCCAAAGGATAATTAGAAAGGGCAGAGCTTTCGGTTGCCAAGAGCATTATAAAACATCTCATCGCAGACATTTATTGTATCTTTCGGGTACTTCACAATTCTTCATAATGTATTCGCTACTGTTTCACAATTTATTGTTATTGTCCAAATGATGAGAATATCGGGGAAGTCAGCACGAGGCAGGACGGTCTTTTGCCCGGAGTTTGCGCAAACATGTGCCATTTGTGGCGACATAAAAAGAAGTGGAGGAATGATGAATAAAATAGCATTGGTAGGTATCCTGGGAGTGTCGCTGCTGATTTTTGCAGCATCTGAAGTGGTTGCAGAAGAAACGGTCGGCAAGGTCGGCAAGGTCGGCAAGATAGGCATTGTCGATCTGAGCAGGGCCGTAAACGAATCGGAACAGGGTAAAAAAGCAAAGGCCGAACTGGAGGTTGTGGTTAAGAAGAAACAGGAGGCCCTTGATGAAAAGGGAAAGGCACTCGAAAAATTGAAGGCCGAAATCGAAAAGCAGGGATCCGTAATGTCAGCGGAAGCTCGGAAGAACAAAGAGGATGATCTCGATCGCCTCACGCGCGAGTATCAGCGCGGGCTTACGGATTCACAGACCGAGGTTCGGAAAAAGGAGAGTGAACTTACGGGTAACATCGTAAAAGAACTGAGAAGAATTATTAATGACGTAGCGAATGAAGAGAAATACGACCTTGTGTTAGACAATAACCCGGCCCTTGTTGCCTATGTGAACAAGGGAATTGATATTACGGACGAGGTAATAAAGAAATTAGACGAGTTGAGAGGGAAATCCGTCAATAAATAAAGAGAGAACGTTAGGCCGTGATGAAGTGGGTTACAGGGAGGACGAGGACCATGGATGATGTCCGTTTGTCGCTGATCGAAAATATAGAGCTCCATCAATTGATGATCGCAGTTCGTACGGATACTGCTGATGAAGCCTATAAGGCTGCCGCAGCATGCATTGATGCAGGCGTAAAGTTCGTAGAGATCACATTTTCGGTGCCCGACGCTGATTCGGTAATCAGGGACTTAAGTGCCGACAATAGGGTAACGGTCGGCGCTGGCACCGTCCTCAACCTTAATGATGCCTGCAAGGCCCTCAAGGCTGGCGCGTCATATCTGGTAAGCCCCAACTGCGACGAGGAAATAATACAGTTTGCCAAGAAAGAAGGTCTCATATCCATTCCCGGCGCATGTACACCTACTGAGATTTACATGGCGCACAAGGCTGGAGGAGACATTGTAAAGATATTCCCGTTTGTACAGCTGGGGGGGCTAGGATTTCTCAAGGAAATAAGAGGACCGCTGCCATTCATAAGATATATGCTGGCCGGCGGCGTCAATCTAGACAATATCCATGATTACATGTCTGCAAGGGTTTCATGCATATTGGTCGGTTCCTCGATCATTAAACGCGAACTTGTGAAGATGGGGGACTGGAAAGCGATCTCCGATCATGCAGCAAGATTTGTTCGGAAAATAGCTGAATTCAAAAAATAAGAATGCAGTTCAACCGCGCGCCTTTAGCTAAAAGGAGACAGAATCGTGTATAATTCGAACTTATGCCATATGATATTTCGGCCTAATGCATCGAATGAAATCCTGGAGGGAATGATATATGTTTCGTCCGCAGATTAAGGTATTGGACTGCACCATCCGAGACGGTGGACTCGTAAACAAGTGGGGATTCACCGACAATTTAGTGAGAAAGGTCTTTCAATCTCTTTCCAATGCGGGCGTCGACTACATGGAGATCGGGTATAAATCCTCTGATAAGTATTTTTCTCGCGAGGATAACGGAGCATGGAAGTTTTGCTCAGAAGATGACCTGAAGAANNGGCAGACATCGGCCGCATCGACTACCATGACTTACCGGACAAGAAGGACAGTGCGCTCGATATGATTAGGGTGGCCTGCTATGTAAAAGAGGTCGACAAGGGAATCAGCCTTGCGCATCATTGCATGGAAAAGGGTTACGAAACGACGATCAATTTGATGGCGGTATCCAAGGTCCTCGAAAGAGACCTTGACGAGGCCCTTGAGGACCTTTCCAAAAGCGAGGTACCGGTTGTCTATGTCGTCGACAGCTTCGGGTCCATGTATTCGGAGCAGATTCATTTTCTGGCAAAAAAATATTTTGAGGCGCTGCCGGGCAAGGAACTAGGTATTCATACACATAACAACCTGCAGCTTGCTTTTGCCAATACGATCGAGGCGATTATAGCCGGTGTTAACCGCATTGATGCTACCATTTATGGCATGGGCAGGGGCGCGGGGAATTGTCCTCTTGAACTGCTTCTTTCTTTCCTGAAAAATCCCAAGTTCGATATCAGGCCGATAATCGAAGTGATCCAGGAACTGTTCATCCCGCTCAAGGCTGAAACGGAATGGGGTTACCATATACCATATCTTGTCACGGGCATGCTTAACGAGCATCCGCGGAGCGGCATCAAGGTGATGTCCGACAAGAAAATGCCCGACCTGCGCAAATTTTATGATGACCTGAAAGATGGGACTCCGCTGGAGTGAACAGAGGTAGGGTATGTTTGTGATTGGAAGGCCGGGGTATCTCGGCCTTTGTCATTTCTGATCCGTTGCGTCTCGGTTGTCTTTATCATGCGCTACAGAATCTGTGTCAGATGTCAAGTGATAGGCAACAAATAAGAACCCAAGCGATATAACACCCGTTATGCAGGCCACGGTTAATGCGAGTGATTTCCCGTGCCAGAGTCCTTCGAACCAATTCATAAACTCACTTGCGAGCACATTCATTTTTCCGCCATAGAGTTCCAGGTCGTGTCTGTACAATTTGGAATGTTCGAATTCATAAATCAGCATATCTTCTGGCGCATCTGAGGCTGCCAAATAGATCAATATAGAGCTTCCCAGACCTATCAGCAGGACTGCGGCAGCAATCAGATAAAGGCGTTTTTGCAAATTTGCCGTCTTCCAGTTCATAATCGTCCCGTAGTTTCTTTAATATATCTTATCCGTTCAAGCATCGGCGGATGAGAATAATACAGAAAAATGTACAAGGGATGCGGATAAAGATTAGATAGGTTCTCTTTCGCGAGTTTTATGAAGGCGCTGATCGCATCGCCCGCATTCCCTGTCAGTTCCAGGCCATCCCTGTCGGCCTCTCTTTCATGGCGCCTCGAAATGTAAGTTGCTAAGGGTTTCAAAGGAAGGGCAACTATGCTCGCGAGGAAGCCGATAATCACTAATTTTGCGTACGCGGTCGGGGCGTCCAAATGGAATAGCCGGGCAAGAAGGTCGCCTTCTATAAGTCGGTATGAAATATAGAGTGCAATCAGAGAAACTATTTCTGTCGCTACGATCATCTTGCGGACATGCTTTCTCTTCCAGTGACCAATTTCATGAGCGAGTACCGCGACGATTTCACCCTGCGTCATTCCTTCCAGCAGAGTATCGAAGAGGACTATCCTTTTGGTCTTTCCGATGCCTGCGAAGTAAGCGTTGGAGTGCCGGCTGCGCTTCGAGGCGTCCATCTTCAGGACATTCTTCACATTGATACCCGCCTTACCGGCCAGCCCTATGATCCGGGCCTTAAGAGACTCATCTTCGAGTGGAGAAAACTTGTTGAAGAGCGGCTCTATCACATAAGGTGAAATATACATGATGAAAAGTCCGTACACAAGCATGACTCCCCAAACCCAGAGCCACCAATGCGCAGGGCTCCATTGCATGAGCAGGAAAGCCGCAATCAGCAAAAAGGACATGAGCACTGCTGAAAGAAGCAGCGACTTTATGAAATCGCCAACCCATAGCCATGGAGTCATCGTATTAAAGCCGTATTTATTTTCGATCCTGAAATGCTCATACAGACTAAAAGGTATGTTTAATATTTCACTTCCGGAAGAAAGCACCACGAAAAATAGCCATCCTGAGACGACAAAAGAGAAGTTGAGAGATACGATGCACGAGTTGAAGACATTCAACAGGCCGCCGAAGATGAAGATGACGGTGATCAAAATTCCAAAAAGGGACGAAACGAAGCCGAAACATGTCTTGTCCATCTCGTAATCACGCGTCTTTCCAAGTATGCTGTCATCCACCATGCCTTCGAATTCCGGAGGCACCGTTATGCCGAATCTCTTTATATACCGTAAATTAAGGTACTGGACAATGTATTGGAAGGCTTCTTTTAGGAGATAGGCGACTAGGATTAGCGCCGGGGCGTTCTTCAAATGCGCCTCCGAGATGATCTGTTAACCCGCAAGGACGTTGACCTTCCTGTATACAAACATCACATAATCGTATGAAATGCGATCATGCCGGAGGGAGACAAACGGCGATAGGTTCTTTACTGCAAAAGTGAATAGTTCTTCCGGCGAGGCGTAGTTAAGTTCGTAATCTTTTTTCGGATTATGGATTGAGAGAGCATTGAAGGCCAGACCGATACGGCACCGGGCAAAGAGCTTTTTCAGCGCATCCCTGATGATTTCGTTGAGCCCTTCTACCCTGAGATTGAAAACACCGCAAAGAAAGATATAATCGAAATCCTCGGAGAAAGAGTCTTTGTCGATGTCGAAGACCCTGAAATCTACATTGGGGNNATGGCGATAAGATTTGGATTTATGTCGACCCCGGTGTATTCGACCGAAATATCCCGTCCCTTCAGGAACTGATACAGGTCCCCCTTGCCGCACCCGAAATCAAGGATCTTAGCTCCCCTGATATCTCCCATATCGAGCAATGCCAGGTAATGAGCAAGCTGCCCCGGCGTTGTCCATCTAATCGCTTCTGGCCTGTCGCCGTGAAGCATAAGGTTAGTGTCGAAAAAAGCGATCACATATTCCTTCGAGAGTTCATCCATAAGCAGTATTCTATCATGCGAGATTATTGAAAGTCTCAGTGATTATCTCCGATAGTGCAGGAAATATGTGCATCGGGCCGGTTATCGATTCCACAGGCATCTTATTCGCAACTGCATTAACGACTTCCTGGATCAGTATTGCCGCCTCAGGCCCTATGATATGAAAGCCGAGTATGGTCCTTGTCCCCTTATCCACAATCGCCTTAGCAAAGCCGTTTTCCTCCATCATCGCTTTCCCTTTGGCGACATCTGAATAATGGGCTCGGCCCACCAGAATGTTATGATCCTTTCTCGCCCGCTCTTCTGTGATGCCGATCGAGGCCACCTGGGGATGAGTGTAGACAGCATGCGGCACAACGTCGAAATCCATCCTGATTTTATGATCGTTATTTGCGTTATGCCAGGCTATCTCCATTTCCTTGTCGCCGGCATGGGTAAACATCTGCCTGCCTATTGCATCTCCATATGCCCAGATATGTTCCCTGGTGGTTAACAAGCTGTCGTCTACTCTTATATAATTCGAGGCATCGGTCTGCACCCCGGTATTTTCGACCTTGAGCAGGTCGGCGTTAGACATCCTTCCGGCTGCAATCATTATCGATTCCGCTGCGAACTCTTTTATGTCCCCGGTAGCCCTATGTTTCATGTGCACTGTATGCCTGTTGTCTGCCCGTGCGACTTCAACAATGTCAACGCCTGTATGGACGGCCATCCTCTTGCCGAGTTCCTTCATCAGAAGGTCAGATATTTCAGGCTCCTCATTGGGGAGCAGCCTTATGTTATGTTGAAGGATAGTGACTCTCGCCCCCATCGCCGCAAAGAAATGTCCGTATTCGACCGCGATATAGCCACCGCCCAGGATGATTATGCTTTCCGGTTGTCTTGTGAGACTGAGCACATTCTCATTTGTGAGATAGTTGACGCCTTTGAGGCCCTCGACAGGAGGGACAATCGGTCGTGATCCCGAAGCAATGAAAATCTTCTTGCTTCTTATTTTCTCCCCTGCAGTTTCGAGCATATAGTCGCCGATGAAACGGGCTTCCTCATTATAGAATTCCAGGTGTTCCGACTCTTTGACGGCGTCTGCTATGAAGCCACGTCCGCGGTCGATGTTTTCTCTCATGCGCTGCATGATCGCACCAAAATCTATGCTTGTGATATCAGCATGAATCCCCAGTTTGCCGGATTCCCGGATTGCGGTAATCACATCAGCCGTATGGATCAATATCTTGGAAGGGATGCACCCGACGTTGAGGCAAGTGCCTCCCAGCTTCCCTTTGTCTATGAGGGCAACCCTAAGTCCAGCCGATTGCGCCCTGAATGCTATACCGAGACCCTCGCCAGCACCAATCACGATAATGTCATACTCTTTCATGGCCGCTTGAAAACTCCATTATATTGCGCAAACTTATACCGGAACGTCAGCTCAGTTCCTTCTTTATCACAGTATATCATCGTTGGACCTGTATTAAATAGAAAGATGCCGGCTGAAAGATTAATCAGTGATTTGTCTTAACGACAGCGTAAAAATGAATGTACTCCCGGCGCCTGTCCCTTTGCTCTCGGCCCACAGTTGCCCGCCGTGCATCTCGATGAAGCGTCGGCTGAGCGCCAGACCAAGCCCTGTTCCCGGAGTTTTGTCTTTTATGCCACCTGAAACTTGGTAAAAAGGGTCGAAGATACTTTCGAGTTCCATGGGTGAGATGCCAATGCCGGTGTCGGCAACTGTCACCCTTATGATGGAATCCTGTTTAGTCGCCTTAATACTTATCTCACCTTCGTCAGGCGTGAACTTGGCCGCATTGGAAAGGAGATTGAACATTACCTGCTTAATCTTAATTTCATCGGCAGCGATGGTAAGTGTCTCCAGGTCATCCGATACTGCAATGCGCATGGTGATATTATGCTTGACCACCTTTTCCCTGATCATTGCAGCGCTGCCGAGAAGGAGTACGCTGATGTTGACTTGTGAGAGATCAAGCTCCATCTTTCCAGCTTCAACCTTCGAGATGTCCAGAACATCGTTTATAAGCGCCAGAAGATGTTTGCCGCTCTCCCATATATCTTTGATGTAATCAGCCTGCCTTTCGTTGAGATCTCCGAAATAGCGATCTTGGAGTATTTCCGAAAAACCGATAATTGCATTGAGCGGTGTGCGCAGTTCGTGACTCATGGACGACAGGAATTCAGACTTTGCGGCGTTCGCAGCCTTTGCCCGGAGTTTAGATTCTTCAGCGTGCGTCTTCTGAACTTCCAGCTTGATATTCAGGACCTGAAGTGCCATGTGGGCCTCTTCAAGTGCCCTCGTCTTATCGCTGACGATGCGCTCAAGGTCCGCGGTATATTTTTTAAGCTCCTCTAACTCTTTTTCACTTCGGTTGAGCTGTTCTTTGCAGCGCCTCCATAGCAATTATGAGCACCCCGCCTGCTGTCGATTTTTCTTTACGATACACCCTTTGGTAGTTCATGGTCAAGGATATGTCCGGTGTCATATCTTGCACAGGATAGCGGCAGGTTTGTATAGTATATCTGGCGATGGAAACCATCATTAACGATCAATTTTCCCTTGATAGCAATATCATTTACCTCAACCATGCCGGTATTGCGCCGTGGCCTAACCGGACCGCAGCAGCAGTAAAGGCTTTTGCTGATGAAAGCGCGGTCAGGGGCGCCTTTGACTATCCCCGCTGGCTCAGGACTGAAACTGAACTGCGTATGCGGCTCCGGGCCTTTCTCAATGCACCGTCGACAGATGATATAGCGTTTGTCAAAAACACATCTGAAGCCCTTTCCTTTGTCGCCTACGGACTCAATTGGGAAAAGGGAGAAAATATTGTAAGTACCAATCAGGAGTTCCCCTCGAACCGTATCGTCTGGGAATCTCTTGCAGAAAAAGGAGTCGAATTCCGAGAGGCAGACCTGCACAGCGCGGACTCCCCTGAAGATGCCATCTTCGCGCTCTCTGACAGAAAAACACGCCTGATCACCGTTAGTTCCGTGCAATTCGGCACTGGGTTACGTCTCGATCTCTTGCGCATAGGCGAGTTTTGCAGGAGACGCGGCATCCTGTTTTGTGTCGACGCCATACAGAGTCTCGGCGCTGTTGCCTTTGACGTTCAGAAAATTCAGGCTGACTTCGTAATGGCCGATGGCCACAAATGGTTACTCGGGCCGGAAGGCCTCGCCGTATTTTACAGCAGTCCTGAAGCACGCAACCGTTTGGGCCTCTCCGAATACGGATGGCATATGGTCGAGAACGCTGGCAACTTCGATGTCAGGGAATGGTCGATTGCAGAAAGCGCCCGCCGTTTCGAATGCGGAAGCCCGAACATGCTTGGCATCCACGCCCTCAACGCGAGTATCTCCCTTCTCTTGGAAATCGGAATTGAGAGGATCGAAAGATTGCTCCTAGAACATAGCTCCTTTTTGTTTGGTGAGATACGTGCTAAGGGGATCAATCTTATTACCGATGATTCGCCGGGACGGTATGCCGGCATCGTGACGTTCAGTATCCCGGGCGTCAGGGGCACGCCGTTGTACGATCACCTAATGGCGAACGACGTGTTTTGCGCTCATCGTTCGGGAGGGATCCGGTTTTCACCTCATTTCTACACGCCCCGTGAACATATCAGGAAAGCAATAGAGATTGTTGCAGGCTATAAGCCATGATCAATGTATCGCTCATTAATAGAGACAGACTCGTAGAGACTTTTGTTGATCTTGTCCGGATAAATTCGCCGTCTTTCGCCGAGAAGGAGATCGGCGACTGTCTGGCACAAAGACTCGGTGGGATCGGATTTGACGTCAGATTCCAACAATACGACCGATCCTTTAACCTTATCGCCATAAAGAAAGGGAACAAGAGGTGCTCCCCGCTCATGCTGAGCGCCCATATGGACACGATCGAGCCGACTGAAGGAATTGCCTTTGCCGTCGAGAAGGACCGTATTAGGTCGACCGGAGATACAGTACTCGGTGCCGACGACAAAAGCGCTCTAGCCCAGATATTAGAGGCGGCGACCGTACTGCAAGAAAACAGGATATCACACGGTGATATCGAAATCGTCTTCACCTCGGCTGAAGAAAGGGGACTTCACGGTGCCAGAAACCTCGATTTCAGCGGCATCAGGAGCGGCCACGCGCTGGTGCTTGATTCTGGAGGGAATGTCGGAAACATCATCGTTGGCGCACCAACTCATCTGAGATATACGATAATCGTAACCGGAAAATCCGCTCACGCGGGTATCGAGCCCGAAAGGGGCATAAGCGCAATCAGGGTTGCGTCCGAGATCATAACGAAGGTGCCCGATGGCAGGATCGATGAAGATACAACAGCTAATATCGGCATCATAACCGGCGGCACGGCTACGAATGTTGTACCCAAAGAAGTTGTCATACACGGCGAATTGCGAAGCCACAACCGCAAGACACTCGACACAATAAAAAACATGATCTTCGAAGCGGCACAGCGAATTGCCACTAAGCGCCACGCCCGGGTCGACATCTCTAATGATGTCGAATACAAGGCGTTCAGGATATCGAAAGGCGAACCTTTTCTGAAGTTCCTTAAGGGCGTATTCATTGATAGCAGCATAGAGCCTCGCTTAACAAAGACGGGCGGCGGGTCCGACGCCAATATCTTTCACCAATACGGCATCATGGCGATCAACATCTCAAACGGCATGCAGAAGGTTCATTCCCCCGAAGAATTCATCCTCATCGATGACCTTTATAAAGGCTGCGCGGTGGTGTTGCAG
>PMYY01000031.1 GCA_003170655.1 Nitrospiraceae bacterium | reverse complement strand
GATGAACACCGCGCGACACGCCCCAAGATAGATAGCATGTTTTAATCTGAAATCTTGCTTCAGCTGGAACGGCACTTGGTGAGGGTTAGTCGGTGTACCACACATCCGGAAGTAGCTGCCCGCCACTGACAGTTCCTTGCTCTAACATCTCATGTCTCCGCATTCCAGATCAAGGCGTGAGACAAGCGAACTCAACGAAGCGGCACCGATAGATTACTTCCATAATCATCGATCGTCGGGGACTGCAGGCGCCAAAGATTTTGTCGCGACTAAGTTGCCAGCCTCGGTTTGGCTGCCGCAATGACTTCGACATGTTATCGAGATTGTCAAACATCCGGCAACGATGGAGGGTACTAGCGTTAATCATCGATTTTACCAAGCTTCAGGGAATCAATGTTTTCAGTAGACATCGAGGCCCGACCGCTACGACGTTCTATCTGTGTTAACTTATGCATGCTAACTACTTGATGCCAGCCACCGGGTGCGGAGCATAGGGCTCCTCTAGAGAAGCAATCTCCTCTGGCGTCAGATGCAGCGAGAGTGCTGCGACAGCGTCAGATAGGTGATGTGGTTTCGTAGCGCCGACAATTGGAGCTGTAATCGCCACTTTGCTTAGCATCCACGCAAGAGATACCTGAGCGCGGGAAACTCCTCGCTGTTCTGAGACACGCCCAACGCGGTCGACAACTGCTTGGTCAATTTCTTCCGTCTTAGAGTACAGGCTTTTCCCGAACTGATCGGTCTCATAGCGCTTCGTACTTTCGGTTTTCCATTGGCGGGCCAGCCGGCCACGTGCAAGAGGGCTCCATGGAATAATGCCGATGTTTTCGGACTGGCAAAGAGGAATCATCTCGCGCTCTTCCTCACGATAAAGCAAGTTGTAGTGATTCTGCATGGAGACAAAACGGCTCCAGCCGTGTATTTTAGCGATATAGAGTGCCTTGGCGAATTGCCACGCGTACATAGAAGAGGCGCCGATATAGCGGACCTTGCCCGATTTTACCACGTCGTGCAGCGCCTCGAGTGTCTCCTCGATCGGCGTTTCGTCATCCCAACGATGAATTTGGTAGACGTCAACATAGTCGGTATGCAGGCGGCGGAGACTCTCGTCGAGTTCGAAAAAGATAGCCTTACGGGACAGCCCTCTACCATTAGGCTCGTTACGCATGGTACCGTGAATTTTGGTGGCGATGACAACGGCTTCGCGGCGGGTGTTTGCTTTCAGAAATCGTCCAATAACGTTTTCGCTTTCTCCGCCCGAATAAACATTGGCAGTGTCAAAAAAATTTATCCCAAGTTCAAGTGCTTGCCGCAGAAAGGGCTGGCTTTCCTCTTCATTCAGGGTCCAGGCATGGCTGCCCGGTTTGAGTTCGCCTGTAGCGGGTGCTCCATAGCTCATGCAGCCCAGACATATGCGGGAAACTTTAAGGCCTGTCTTGCCAAAATTAACATAGTCCATTATTTTCCTCAGCACGAATGCAGATTCATTGTCACATTCTCGTTGTCACTATTATTTTAAGATCCGGAAATAAAAGCATTGCACGTACTCAATATTACTCTTAACAACAATGTACGCGTATATCCATTTCTTGTCAAGCGCGTCGTTACCTTCAGAGGCGGATAGTACACTTCGACATATTTTACCACTGTTCCCAGTGAATATTTCCCTCGTTGAATTTATCTAAAACTTTACCCTTCTCTTTAGGAACGCCGATGGGTATGACATTAAGGGGTACGATATTTCCAGGCACGTTTAAAATGGTTCTGACGTCTGCGACTCTCTCCATATCCACGTAGACGGCCGTCCAGACAGCTCCGAGCCCAAGGGCATGACATGCCAAAAGGATATTTTCACTTGCCGCAGAGCAGTCCATTACCCAATAATCTTTACTGAAAACCTCATCTTTGTCCGGAATACCACAGACAACAATGGCTGCCCCTGCTTTATCCAGCATTTTGGCGTAAGGAAGTTTGGCGCAAAGTTCGTCAAGAGTCTCCCTATTTGTCACGACAACAAACGTCCACGGTTGCATGTTGACCGCAGATGGAGCGGCCATAGCCGCTCTTAAGATTCTCATCAGGGTTTCTCGCGGAATTGCCTCTCCGGTAAAAGACCTTACACTTCTTCGAGAGCAAATAGTATTCAGTGTTTCATTTTCCATGTCTCCCTCCTTACTGTACTAACAATGCTTTGAGCGCTGCGACCGTATTTAGGCGATCCATGCTCTGCCGGCAAATAACGCCTACACAGTATCTGTGAATCAACGGTGTTCAGTAGTTAGCTTTTGCGCTTCTTTTTTTTCGACTACGCAATAGATACCACCTTCCTTGAGTCCCGGCTTGAAACAGCCATTGCAGGAGATACAGCGTGCAGGAGAGAGGTCACCTTCTTTCCAGCGATTGATAAGCCGCGGCTCCCTGATGAATGGGCGAGACATGGAAATATAATCGATCCCGCTATCGATAACTGCCTCATTAATAACTGCAAGGGATCTGAACCCTCCCACTGCCATAATATGGCATCGGACAGCTTTTTTGATCTCCAGGGCAAGTGCTAGATTGTAAGCTTCCCGGGAAGGCTTGTCTATTTTTGTCCTCACGGGAGTTCTTTCTCCGGAGGCGGATGTTCCGCCGCTTACTTCTATGGCATCGATCTTCTCCTTGTCCAGCATACATCCTGCATGAACGGCGTCGCCTATATCGAGACCGCCCTCAAGATTGTCGGAACCATTCAGCTTGACGAAGACTGGAAAATCGGCTCCCACCTCCGAACGAACACGGCGATAAACTTCAAGAAGGAAACGACAGCGGTTCTCCACAGTGCCGCCGTAGTCATCCGTCCGCCGATTGGTCATCGGAGAGAGGAACTGATTGATGAGGTAGCCATGTGCTGCATGAAGTTGGACAGCATCGAACCCGTATTTCTTTGCCCGTCGGGCGCCGTTGCCGAAAGCTGTCACAATTTCGTCTATGTCTTGTTTACTCATTGAGTCCGGCTCTTCAGGAAATTGCTCTACCTTTACTGCGGACGGAGCGAGTGGGCGCCTACCGGCCACTTTTGTAGTCGTTTGCCCTCCCGCATGAACAAGCTGCATGCATATTTTGCCGCCCTCCTTGTGGACAGCTCTGGTAAGAAAGCTCATCTCGTCAGCAAAATTATCCGAATGTATTCCCATTTTCCCGGCTAGCTGTTTGCCGTCGGGCCTGACAAACGCATACCCCGTAATGATCATGCCAACGCCACCAGCAGCGAGATCTCGATAGCTAGAAGCGAGCCTGAGAGTGGGTCTCCCGTCCATTTCGCACATGCCTTCCCAGGTTGCGGACCGGACAAACCTGTTAGTGAGTGTCATCCCATTGATTGTCGTTTTATCGAACAGTTCTTTCATGTTTTATCCTCTAGAAGCATTATTTCATATTCCATTGTAGCAGGATTTCATGCGAGGTTTAAGGATTTAATGATCGGGTTCAATATGCGTTAATAAAACCCCATGATGGATGCGCAAAGGATCTAGGAGATAGCCGTAGACAGTGCCTTTGATTTTGTTCATGCTTTTGTAAGCCTCCTGATATTTTTCAAGGAAAGTATCTCGGTCCATGTGACTGACAGCTCCGAATAGACGCTTTTGCCCGGCAGTGTACAAAATAATAATTGCAAAAGGGATAGAAGCAAGAACGATTGACCAGTATCCCCCATGGGGAATCTTATACAGGTTGGACAATAGGAACACGATGTCAACAAAGGCAACAAAGACAGAAATAGCGGCATAGAATATCTTACCCCGCAAATAAAATATCCACGTCATTATTATTCCCGTGAGAGTCATAGTTCCAGTGACTGCTAGGCCATATGCGGCAGCGAGGCGACCGGATTCCCTGAACTCTACCATGACAAACAATACTGCGACAAGGAGAACCCAATTGACAAAACCCACGTAAATCTGGGATCTCAACTGGGCAGAGGTATACTCTACCTTGAAGACTGGCATGATATAAGTGGTTATCCCTTGGTAAACTATAGAGAACATTCCGTTTATCATTGGTCTCACTTCCACTCAAATAACTCACTCTCTTTAGTAAGCTCGATCGGCACGTCGCTACGCTCTGCGCGCTCTGACTCCCTGTGCCCTGACAACGCAAGGTTCCTGGCAAGCCGCTGGGCATATGAATGGCTTAGGTTATCCACTCCTCTTAGCAAACTTAGCACCCATATTAAAAGCTTTTTCGCAATCTTTCGGGAACTCTTCTTTTCGCCTTTTCGCTTTCTCTTCCGAATTGAATGCCGTCACAACATACTTGGACCCAAATTGAGCGATTCTTTTAGACATTAAGTGTTGCCGTACCTAAATTCACCTTTTTATCACATTTACCGCCCAAGAAGCTCTTAAGGGGAATCGTTCTGCAGTAACATATTAGAGTTCTGTGCCGTTGACGAGCAGGCTGCGTAGTCTTTTCACAACAATGTGCATATTTGGGGCGCAACTGTCCCATGTAAGGTCTCTGCGTTTTCAGATATCTTTGTGCCTACGTTCTGATAGGCAGGGGGGTATTGCATCTCTCCCAAAGTTTGTCGAATTGCAACGTATCCATGACCGCCTGCGTCACTTTCAATATGATCTGTCCGCCTCTTCTTATGATCTTTGCAGCGAAGTCCAAAGCCTTCCGCCTTACCGTTGTGGCGTAACTGCCTATAGGCATTACTTCCTCCAGAACATCTTCCTTAAAGGTCTCAAACAGAAAGAAGGCGATGACCATGCAGTAATACAATGCGCTGTTTGCCGCGAAACGTTTAAACGGCAACTCCTCGAATCCAAAATCCTTCAGTCCCCTGTGCGGTAATTCGTCAGCCCCGCGCTGGTGGTGATTGCTTATGATCGACTCAAGCGTTGTCAGTTCTTTT
>PMYY01000075.1 GCA_003170655.1 Nitrospiraceae bacterium | reverse complement strand
AGCCTCTGCTTACTACAGCGGCTACATGGGGGGTCTTCACCGTTCGTCCCGCTGTCGAACTTTTGTATATGCATCAAAATCGCAACCCGATGACGACTTATGAGATATCCGCCCCTTTGCCGGGCCCGGTTGTCTGTCGTGATGCTTCCTAACTGTGATTGATATCACAAATGCAACTCTCCTAAAAGTTGCATAATAGAATCATCGACGGTTTTGCCAGAAAACGGCGGTCGATTCAGTGAAAAGGAGCTAGATGCATAAGATTACAGGATCCTCGATCAAGATCCCGCTATTGTTGCTGCTCATAATGTTGATTGCGCCGGCCGGATTGCAGGCGGCTGATTATAAAGACACCTCGATTGTGAAGGTGCCTATACTCCTCTACCATCGTTTCGGGCCTGTTGCCGCGGATGGCATGACCACAACCACACCGGTCTTCCAATCCCATCTAGAGTACCTTAGGGCCAACGGCTACAAAGTCATCCCGCTGAGACAGCTCGTCGATTACTATCTTCATAAAGGTCCGCCTCCGCCACCCAAATCTGTTGTGATTACGGTCGATGACGGTCATAAAACGGTTTATACTGACATGCTTCCTGTTGTCAGAAAATACCGTATACCGGTGACTCTGTTCATCTACCCTTCCGCGATATCTCACGCATCGTATGCCATGACATGGGACCAGCTGAGGGAATTGCAGAAGACCGGCATGTTCGAAATGCAAGGGCATACATACTGGCATCCCAACTTCAAGCAGGAGCGCAAGAATTCAAGCACGTCGGAGTATGAAAAAACCATCGACATGCAACTCAATAAATCCAAAGCGAAACTGGAAAAGGAACTTGGAACGAAGATCGATATGCTTGCTTGGCCATACGGGATCCATGACGACTTTCTCATTTCAAAGGCACATCAAGCCGGCTATATCGCTACTTTGACCCTCGTAGCTCACGGTGCAAACAACTCAGACAACGCGATGAAACTCCCGCGTTATTTATTAACCAATGCAAATAAAGGCAACGCATTTGAATGGATACTGACAAACTAGTTAGTCAAAAGAACAGCAAAAGACGCTATGTAGTTGCGGCACTAATTACGGTCGTGGCGGCAGTCTTCCTTATAGTTCTGGGCATTCACATGGATTCCGGAGATGCCAAG
Source organism: Nitrospiraceae bacterium (assembly GCA_003170655.1). Classification (GTDB taxonomy): domain Bacteria; phylum Nitrospirota; class Thermodesulfovibrionia; order Thermodesulfovibrionales; family Dissulfurispiraceae; genus Fen-1308. The sequence continues at coordinate 22,979 of PMYY01000075.1, read as the reverse complement.
GTCGCCGATGCAAGGGTCCTATCGGCCGGCATGGTTGTTGATGCCTCGACAAACAAGCCTTTGGCGGGGGCCTTCGTCACGCTCGACGCCAACGAAACGGCGCAGACTGATGAAAATGGTCTCTTTCAGATAAAGCCTGAGATAAAGAAGGTTGCGGCGCGTGCCTATGGATATACGAGGGCCGAGGTTGAACTAGCCTCGCAGCAGGGAAAGTCTCCTGTCGAAATAAAGCTGAAACCCTTCCTGCCTAAGGCCCTGTACCTGACAGTTTACGGCATAGGAGACCGCAAAATACGCACGGCCGCTCTAAAGCTTGTAGACGAGACCGAAATGAATTCGCTTGTGATCGATGTAAAAGGAGACAAGGGAATTATCCCCTATAAAAGCTCTATCCCTCTGGCCTCTGAAATCGGCGCCCAGAAAGTCATAACAGTCAAAGATATGAAAGGCCTCGTGCAAAGCCTCAAGGATAGAGGCATTTATACCATAGCAAGGGTAGTCGTCTTCAAAGACAGCCTTCTTGGTCAGGTCCGGCCCGACCTTGCGATTAAAACTGCGGATGGCAAGATATGGCACGACAGGGAAAATCTGGTCTGGATGGACCCTTCCCGGAAAGAAGCTCAGAATTATGCCATTAGCGTCGCGATAGAGGCCGCACAGAATGGCTTTGACGAGATCCAGTTCGACTATGTCCGGTTCCCTGACCATAAGGGGCTCTTATTCGGCATTGCCAATACCGAAGAAAACAGGATCAAAACAATTTCCGGGTTCCTTGGCGAGGCACGAAAGCAGCTGACCCCATACAACGTATTTGTGTCAGCAGACATTTTCGGCTACGTCGCATGGAACCTCGATGACACTCAAATAGGCCAGAAAATCGACCGTTTGGCGCCTGCCGTAGATTATATATCTCTGATGCTCTACCCGTCCGGATTTCAGTGGGGGATACCCGGATACCGGAATCCGGTTGCGAACTCAAACCGCATAGTGTACCTGACACTTAAAAAAGCTCATGAGCGGACGAATCTGCCGACTATACGTTTCAGACCCTGGTTGCAGGCATTCAAGGACTACGCCTTCGACAGGCGGCACTTCACAGGCGTTGAGATCAGGGAGCAGATAAAGGCTGCCGAGGAGTTCGGGTCGAATGGCTGCATGCTTTGGAATCCGAGAAATGCATATACGCCCGATGGACTTAAAAAGAAGACTGCATCAAAAAGTGCCGATATCAGCTAACCTCTGATGCCCAGGTAAGCTCAGCCTGAGCCATTTGTCTGTCGCGCGACAATTATACTTTGTGAGCCAGTGGTAGATCTGATCGAGAAATCAATGGTCTATGTTTCAGTGTTTACATTTACCTTGACGCATTCGCGGCTGTGAGAACCCAAGAGCCGCGTTTCAATACGAGCGCCTCAGGCTGGCCGTGCTCTATTTATGAATTCGATAGTTAGCTTTTTCAATCCACCACATGGTAATTTAGTTTTTGAATATTGTCCCCCCGGAGCGATACTATGCCAACTGAAATCAAACGATCCGTATGCCCATACGATTGTCCAGATGCCTGCAGTCTGCTGATCTATGTCGAGGACGGTTCAGTAAAGAAAGTTGCGGGAGATCCGGACCATCCCTTCACACGCGGCACTCTTTGCCCCAAGATGAATCACTACGAAAGGACCGTTCATTCTCCTTCTCGGCTTACTCGGCCATTGATCAGGACCGGTTCCAAGGGGAAAGGAGAGTTCCGTTCTGTTTCATGGGATGAAGCTATCGAATATATCGCTGGACGTTGGAAGGATATCATTGCACGATACGGTGCAGAAGCCATCATACCCTGTTCGTATGCCGGGACCATGGGGCTTGTACAGCGCAATTGCGGCCATGCCTTCTTTCACCGCCTGGGGGCTTCACAACTGGAGCGCACTATATGCTCTCCTGCCAAAGACGCCGGATGGAAGATTGTCATGGGCGACACACCTGGACTGCATCATGACGAGGTCATACACAGCGATCTTGTCATCCTATGGGGGATCAATGCGGCCGCCACGAGCATTCATATGCTGCGAGGAGTGCACGAGGCAAAGAAGCGGGGCGCCGATGTCTGGCTGATCGACACCTACGAAACCCATACTGCCAGATCCGCCGATAGGGTCTTCATCACCCGTCCCGGCAGCGACGGAGCACTGGCATTGGGAATGATGCATGTGCTGGTCAGGGACAAGTTGGCAGATGAAATTTTCATTGCAAAATATGTACACGGATATGCGGAACTCCGCGACACGATTCTGCCTGAATATACGCCCGCTACTGTCAGTCGAATCACAGGCTTACCGGCAGCGATCGTAGAGGATATGGCTCGCGCGTACGGTCGTGCGATGGCCCCATTTATCCGGCTCGGCAGTGGCCTGTCCCGTTATGCCAACGGCGCTATGACGGTCCGCACTATCACCTGTCTGCCTGCATTGACGGGAGCATGGGGCAGGCCCGGCGGCGGACTTTTGGCAGGGGTTTCCACTGGGTCGGCGCTCGACACCTCACTCATAACACGGGATGATTTCAGATCGAAACCGACCCGACAGGTCAACATCAATAAGCTGGGACATGCCCTCACCGAACTGGATTCTCCCTCTGCTATGGGGTTCTATGTTTACCACTGCAACCCGGCCGGTGTAGTGCCTGATCAGAATAAAGTGCTTCAAGGCCTGGCGCGCGAGAACCTCTTCACTGTCGTTCATGAGCGTTTTATGACCGATACGGCCCTGTACGCTGATGTTGTCCTGCCCGCCACATCTTCGCTTGAGCATAGCGATATGTATCGCTCTTACGGTCACTACTGCGTGCAGCGGGCAGGCCCTACTATAGAGCCCGTAGGCGAAGCGAAGTCGAACTGGGATACCTTTTGCCTTCTGGCGTCGGCCATGGGATTTACCGAGTCCTATTTTCAGCAGACCGCTGATAGTCTTATAGACGAGTTGTTGGCCAGGCCTTCGAGTTGGTTGGCGAAGANNGATAGATATCACAAAATTGAAGAAAGGTATTCCAGTTGAACTGCCGCTGCCGCCCGATTATAAAACGAACTTCAAGACTCCGTCAGGCAGGATCGAGATGCTTAACCTGTCTGACAGCGAGCCTCTTCCGCGTTATATTGAGCCTTATGGAGATGATGCTCCCTACTGGCTGATGACAGCTCCCACGCCCGTGATGCTAAATTCTTCGTTCAATGAGCGCGACGATCTTCTTTCAAAAGAGCGAATGACGCTAAAGATGAATCCGGCTGATGCAGCCGCCAAGGGGTTTTCTGACGGTCAGAGGATCATAGCCTTCAACGTACGCGGGAAAGCAACATTCTATCTTGCGGTCACACAGCGGGTGCCAGCGGGAGTCGTTGTTGCGGAAGGAGTGTGGTGGCTGCAAAAAGCACCAGGGCCACGAACGGTCAACGCTCTCACCTCACAACGTCTTACAGACCGCGGCGCAGGCAGCACTTTTTATGACACAAAGGTAAATGTGCGGGCGGAATAAGTCTGAAAAGGTTACTTTTCGTCCTTCTCCCGTATCGCAACTCTGCGGATCTTGCCGCTGATCGTCTTGGGCAGTTCGTCTACGAATTCTATTATCCTCGGGTATTTATAGGGCGCCGTGACTTTCTTCACGTGCGCCTGCAGCTCATGCGCCAGTTCTTCCCCTGCGATGTACCCCTTGGCTAAAACAATCGACGCCTTGACTACTTGCCCCCGCAACGGATCCGGAACAGGTGTGATAGCACATTCGATTACTGCGGGATGCTCGATAAGGGCGCTTTCGACCTCGAAGGGGCCGATGCGATAGCCAGAACTTTTTATAAGATCGTCCGCCCTTCCAACGAACCAGTAATACCCGTCCTCATCGCGCCAAGCCATATCTCCGGTATAATATATGTCGTCATGCCATACGGCGGTGGTCAGCTCCGCATCGCGATAGTATCCGCCGAACATTCCGACAGGCATCCCTTTGCCTGTGCGGACAACGATCTGTCCCTCTTCGCCGACGTCGCAGGCCTTTCCGTCGTCATTCAGCAAGTCGATATCGTACCGGGGAGAGGGCTTGCCCATAGAGCCCGGTTTCGGCTCCAACCACGGGAAGGTGCCTATTGCAACGGTCGACTCTGTCTGACCGTAACCTTCCATCAGTCTGATTCCGGTAGCTTTGAGAAACTGGGCATAGACTTCGGGATTCAGCGGTTCGCCGGCAATGGCGCAATATGTGAGTTTATTGAAGCGATATTTGGAGAGGTCTTCCTTGATAAGGAAACGGTAAATCGTAGGCGGAGCACAGAATGAAGTGATTCCGTACTTGACTAGTACATCCAGGAGTTTCCTGGGTTCGAACCTTTCATAGTCATAGACGAAAACGGCGCATCCGGCGATCCATTGCCCGTATATCTTACCCCATACGGCCTTGGCCCATCCGGTATCTGCCACTGTAAGGTGCAAGCCGTCTTCCTGTACATTCTGCCAATATTTGGCTGTAAGTATATGACCGAGAGGATAGGTGAAGTCGTGCTGCACCATCTTGGGCATACCTGTTGTCCCGGACGTAAAATAGAGGAGCATGATGTCACTGTTAGAAGTGGCTGAATCACCTGACGGTCTGGGAAAAAACTCAGGCGCTCGCTCGATCTCTGCATTGAAATCCAGCCAGCCGTCGCGGCTGCCCCCGACAAGTATCTTCAAAGAGAGTGATGGGGATTGTGCCTCTGATTCCTCAATATGTCTTATAACTATCTCGTCCGAAACGCTGACGATCATCTTGATGTCCGCCGCATTATTTCTGTATACGATATCCTTGGGAGTAAGAAGGTGTGTGGCGGGGATAGCGATGGCTCCGATTTTATGTAGGGCGAGGATACAGAACCAGAACTCGAAGCGTCTCTTTAGTACCAGCATCACAGGATCGCCCCTGCGTATGCCAAGTGATGAGAAAAAGTTCGCCGTCTTGTCGCTGAAATGCTTCAGCTGGCCGAAGGTGAAGACCTTGTTTCCTCCCTTGTCATCACACCAGACAAGCGCTATTTTGTCAGGATTAGCGGCCGCCGCTTCGTCGACGACATCGTAGCCGAAATTGAAATTCCTGGGTACGATAATCCGGAAATTCTCTATGAAGTCTTCATAGGAGTTGAAGTCTACCTTGGAAACAAATCGATTAAGCATCGGCCGCCTTTCATAATATGATCGCCAGAAACCTTGCAGGCTTTCCGTTGAGCGCCTTCATCCCGTGTTCTAGCCCCGAGTCGAAGAATAGGGAATCCTCTTCGTTCAGCACAAGCTCGTGCTTGCCGACAATGACCTTGACAGTGCCTTCGATCACATAGATGAATTCCTGGCCAGGATGGGCATTTGTGGGGACCAAGGCTTCATCGGACTCGGTACTGACGGTAACTAGAAATGGTTCGGCTTTTTTATGCAGAAAATTATGCGCAAGACTCTGATATCCATATGGCCTTCTGCGCTCTACGCTCATGCCCTTGCCCTTGCGCACCAGAGAATAGGCATGGAGCCTTGGCGACTCGCCCGTCAATATTTCATTCAGGTCCACGCTGAACTTCCTCGCGATTTCGAGGAGGATGCCGACTGGTATATCTTCGGTGCCGCTCTCGTACAGTTGATAGGTATCAGGGGGAATACCGAATTCATCCGCCAGATTTTCAACAGGCAGACCAGCAATCTCTCTCAGCTCCTTAATCCTCAAACCGATTTGATGAAGTTGTTCCGACATTTCGGGAATTTATCATTAATAGTCGTAAAAAAGCAATATTCAGCTTCTATGCTTAGGGCTTGCCGACCCTGCCAAGAACGTCAGCTATAGAATCGACCATAAGCTGCACGGCTTTTTCGCCCTTTTCACGAGAGGCCTTTCCCGGATTGCCCCAGACCCCTCCTTTCCAATATTTTGTGTAGTCCTCAAATATAAAAGGCTTGGGGATTTGAGGAAATTCCTCCGCCGCCCTGCCCTTCACAAGTTCTTGCGCGAGGTAAAGCATGATCGACGTCTCGATCTCTCCCGCATGAGAATCGTTGGGTGTTTCGGATAGGGCAGCGAGTTCCTTCCATAGGAGGTCGTATGGCGAAAATACGGCTATCCTGGCGCCTTTCAGACTGCCTATCAGAACCTCGGCGGTCTCCTTCAGGGCCGACATATGCAGGCTGCCTCCATGCCCCGAGATGAGCAGGATGTTCCTCAATCCCTTGCGGTACGCGTCCTGGATTAGATCGCGGGCAAGTCGCCTAAGCGTCTCCGGCGTGATGCCGATCGTGCCCGGATGGCCGCCGGTAGTCGTGCATACTCCGTAGTAGACGAGCGGCGCCAGAAAAAACTTCCTTTTGCTTGAAACTTTCTTAAGGACCTCCCTTATGATGAGGGCATCGGTATTGAGGGGCAGATGACTGCCATGTTCCTCGATAGTGCCGAAAGGAAAGACGATGGTTTTCGTCTGTTTCAGATAGCGTTTATAATCAGCCATAGTAATATTTTCGAGCTCGATCATGTTGTCACCCCTCCCGGTTTTCTTCATTTTACATGTAGAGAAAGGCAAATTGAAACATAAACAATAACCTTTCCGCAAAATTTGCTATAATTTATAAAAGTCCACCGGGGAATGATCAATGTCTACTTTGGTTCGCATACTGGAGCGCATCGAAAAGAAGAAGACTGATTATCAGCACTATAACTTTTCTGAGAGGGAGAATGATGCGCTAAAGACTTTTTTCGACCTTGCACAGGAGTTTGATTCGCTCGATGATTTTTATCTGCTGTCTGTGGCCATCCCTAAGGGCCTTTACGGCATGGATGCCAGGCTCTATATCATCAGCCCCAAAACGAATGATCTATCGCTGGTCGCGACCACTGTTGAAAACGATGCTCCGCTTCAGACTCCAGCGCCGCCGCATGTAAAAGCCAAAGACAACCCTTACATTACCGGGGACAATGTGCTTGTGCTGAGCATCCGGGGCAAAAGGGCCCATATTGACCAGCTGCCCTTCAAGATGAATGGCAACATTATGGGAGTGCTGGAGATATTCCCCTTCAGCAGCCGGACAGTCAGCGAAGAATTTTTCTTCGAGAAATACGCCAACAGGATAGGATATAACGTCCATAACCGTTTTATAGCGCAAAAAAACGTCGAACATCTGCGTTTCATCAAATCTCTTGTTGCTGATATAGAGCACAATATCATCGTGCCAAATATCATTTACAGGCTTTATCTCAGGAACATTAAAAACAAGATCAACAAGTATGTGGTCATCGAGCAGTTGTTTAAGGATTGCCTGAAAGAGGACAGATGCGATTCCGTCTACCTGGCGAGCATACTCTCTGAAATCATTGATAACAACAGGAGCCTTGTCGGTGAATACGACAACATCGAGAAGCATTACAGGAACATGAGCCTCTTCCTCGAGACCCTGCTCAGGCGAAGCCATTTTGACCAGGGGAGACTAACACTACGTACGAAGCCCTGCAATATCAATATGGAAATAGTAAAGCCTCAACTTGAGCGCTATATCGAGCGCTTCCAGGAGATGGGCATAATGATCGATGACCGCATTAGCGGCATCCCGGACGAAGACGTTATCAGCGTCGTGGATGTTGGCCTGATGTCACAGGTATATGCCAACCTTTTCTCGAACGCCATGAAATATACACAGGAAGTGATCGCCGACAGCGGCGGATTGGAGAAGCACATGTCGTACGGCAGGCAGCTGATTCCAGACTACTTCGGAGAAGGAAAGGACGGAATCAAGTATAACGTCTTCACCACGGGTCCGCACATACCGCACGAAGAAAGGGAAAAGATATTTGAAGATGCATACCGCGGTTCAAACACTGACCTGAAGCCCGGTACCGGACACGGACTATCCTTTTTTAAAAACGTTATCGAGATTCACGGCGGCGTGGTCGGTTACGAGGCGACCCACAACGGGAACAACTTCTATTTCATCCTGCCAAAAACAAAAAAATAACAAAGCTTTACATAGCACCTTACTTCTGTCTTCTATTCCTGGTCTCTATGTGAGAGGTCATCAAGTGCGGATTCAAGTCTCGCCGATTCCTCGACGATTATGCGTACGTATTGCCATTCATTTGAAGCAGGATCAAGCGTTCTTTCTAGCTTTCTTGCAAACCCGCCTATGGTCACGAGGGGGTTCCTGATTTCATGAGCAACCGCCTGAAGTGCTTTCCTGGCGGCACTATCCTGGACGCCAAGACCGGCAAAGGTAGGCAGCACGAAGCGTGAATCAGCTTCATTTACCTGGATTATCTTTTCCGAGATTGCGCTCAACGCCTTGTTTGCCTTTTCGACAAGTTCAAGGATATCTTGCTGCCTGGTCATCTCGACCTTCAGGCTTTCAGCAATCTCCTGGACCTCGTCGAAAACGGACACGAGAATATCGGCCAGGATGTCGCGGTCGAGATGGTAAGTCAATTCCGCCATGCTGAATGCGGATTGCCAGTCCATGGATCTTTCACAGATCAGTTCCGAAAATTCCCGTGACATATCGCAGACAAGGCCAAGTTCCGATATGTTTGGGGTCTCCGGTACGACATAATAATATTTCTGGCAGTCGATGATCTCGCGCGGAAAATTCCAGTACTTGAGGGCCGCTTCCCCAACCTGCCGATGAGTAATGCCGTATTGCTCCTTTTCCCACTGAAGAAGCGTCGTAAGCGGATGCTGACGTATACTTTCGACCTCGGCCTTGCCCTTGATGAAAATGTCATAGAAGATCAGGAGACCTATTTCGATAACCAGTCCGGCTACAAAAGCCTCATCGGGTTTGCCAGTCCTGAGCCGCTGTGCCAGCGCTTTAGCAATCAATGCCTGGTAAAGGGAAGATTTCCAAAACAATTCGTAATCGAGCGGCCCGACACGGTGCATGGGGAAGGTGTCTTTCAACGAAAGCGACAGAGCCATAACACGAAGCCGATTAAATCCTATCATACGGATGGCCTGGTCTATTGTAGTTATAGGTCCGCCGGCGCGGAAAAAAGCACTGTTCGCTAGCCTCAGAAGGCGTATGGTGAGGGAGGCGTCCTTCGCGATCACTGCTGAAAGCTCAGTGACCGAGATATTCTCCTCGGAAGCCAGCTTGACCAGTCTCATCGCAACGGGCGACAGGGCCGGAAGCGAGTATCCGTCAGCTATCCTTTCGAGTATCTTGGCCTCGGGATCTTCCATAATTGAAAAGTAACAGAAATGTTCTGTTCTGTCAATCGTGATGCGATGGAAAGATCGCTTTATAGAGCAGCAATATTATCCCTAAGGACAGGGCAGAGTCGGCAACATTGAAAGCCGGCCAGTGGTGAGTTCCGGCAAATACATCTAGGAAATCGATTACGTATCCGCGCAGAAACCGGTCGAGCAGGTTTCCGGCCGCTCCGCCAAGCAGAAGGGAATAAGAGATCCTGTTGCCCGCATCCTTCATGATCATTATGGACAAGGCAATAACGGCTGAAGTCGAAACTATAACGAAGAAAAGGCTGCCGAATGACTTGAACATTCCGAAAGCAGAGCCTGTATTTTCTGCATAGACGATGTTGAAGAAAGACGTAACAGGGATTACATCGGAAGGTCCTATATGGGCTTTGATATAGTATTTCGTAATCTGGTCAAATGCCAATACAACGAGTGCCAGGGCAAAAAAAGGTATCAGCGATTTTCTCATTTAAGAGCCGCTCGACACCTTTCGCAGATGCCCGGATGATCGCTGAATGTGCCGACAAATGTGCTCCGGTTCCAGCAGCGTTCGCACTTTTCTCCGGGGGCCTTGCCGACCTTGATGAAAAGTCCATTGATTTCCGGGCTTTCGTAGACTTCAGTCATGGGCTGGCCGGACTTTTGGATGCTGACCTTCGACACTATGAAAAGTGCCGGCAGAAATGCTTCATACCCTTTGAGGAGCGCAAAATCCTCTTCGGACAGATACAAAGAAAGATCTGCTTCAAGAGCATTACCGAGGAATTTGTCTTTTCTCTTTATTTCGAGGGCCTTGTTCGTTTCGTCCCTTATGGCTATAAGTCTTGCCCATTTCTTTTCAAGTTCGAGGTCTATGCACTTGTCATCGGCTACAGGAAACCCTGCCAGAAAAATGCTTAAGGCATCATGCTGAGCCCCTGCTTCTGACCTCTGGCTCCCGGCTCCTTCCCGATATTGGGGAACGTATTTCCAAATCTCCTCAGCGGTAAAGGAAAGTATCGGGGCGATTAGCCGCGTCATATCGGAAACTATCCGGTACAAAACCCACTGTGCTGCACGTCTCTCGATCGAATCGGCTTTGAAAGTATACAGACGGTCTTTAAGGATATCGAGGTAAAACGAACTCATGTCGACCACGCAGAAGTTATAAACCGAATGGAAAACTTCGTGGAAGTCGAAACGTTCGTAGGCATTGGATACTTTCCTAATAAGTCCGTGGAGTCTCGAAACAGCCCAAAGATCAATCTCAATGAGATGCCCGCTGTAATCCTTGCCGTCAAAGTCATTGATATTGCCCAGCAGGAAACGGCTGGTGTTCCTGATCTTGCGGTATGCCTCGGTTAGCCTGCTTATAATCTCTTTTGAGAGTTTTATATCGTCTCGGTAATCTTCTGCAGATACCCAGAGCCTGATAATCTCAGCACCGTTGGCCTTGATAACTTCCTGAGGCGCGATGACATTGCCGATAGACTTGGACATCTTCTTGCCCTGGCCGTCTACGGTAAATCCATGTGTCAGTACGGTTTCATACGGGGCCTTTCCCCTCGTGCCGACCGAAGCGAGCAGGGAACTTTGGAACCAGCCGCGGTGCTGGTCGCTGCCCTCCAGATAGAGCGCTGCCGGCCACGATAATCTCTCATCCCTTTCGAGAACCGCTGCGTGGCTGACTCCCGAATCGAACCAGACATCCAGGATGTCCATTTCTTTTTTAAACGAAGAGCCGCCGCATTTTGAGCAGGTCCGGCTTTCGCCGACGAAGTCTCTCACATCCATTTCGAACCAGATGTCGGCGCCCTTCTGTTCCGTAAGCGCCACTATCTTCTCGAACATTGCTTCATCATTGATAAATTCTCCGCAGTCGGTGCAGGAGATCAGCATTATCGGGACGCCCCACGACCTCTGTCGAGAGATACACCAGTCCGGCCTGCCGGAAACCATACCATGAATCCTCTCCCGTCCCCATGACGGCACCCATGCAACTCTTTCGATCTCCTTGAGGGCCTTCTCTCTGAAGCCGCCCCTTTCCATGGAAATGAACCACTGGGCAGTGGCCCTGAAGATAACAGGCTTCTTGCAACGCCAGCAGTGAGGATAGGAGTGTCTGATCTTTTCGACCATGAGAAGAGCACCCTTCTCTTTCAGAAGTTCAATGATTCCCTCATTTGCCTTAAACACGAACTGCCCCTCGAATTCAGGTACAAACCGTGTGAACTTTCCGTGGTCATCGACAGGAGCATAAATTTCGAGGCCATATTGAAGTCCTACCTCATAGTCGTCTTCACCATGGCCGGGTGCAATATGCACTATCCCGCTTCCCTCGCCCACGGTTACGAAATCGCCGAGTATGATTTTGGATTCACGGTCGATGAAGGGATGCTTTGCCCTCAACCCTTCGAGTTCGCTTCCTGATATTGCGGCGGCGACATCTCCGCTTATCTCCAGCTTTTCCCTCAGGCAGTCAAGGTTCTCTTTCGCCACTATCAGGTATTCGCCGTCCTTTTCGACGGCAACATATGCAAGATCGGGATGCACCGCAAGCGCGAGGTTTGCAGGCAGCGTCCAGGGCGTGGTAGTCCAGATTACGACTGAGACCCGCTTGCCTGTGAGACTGCTCATATATTTTGCGACGTCTTGGGCGAGCACTTCAAATTTGACGAAGACCGATGGTGACTCTTTATCGTTATATTCGACCTCTGCTTCCGCGAGGGCGGTGACGCATGAAGAACACCAATGCACGGGCTTCTTGCCTTTGTATACCAATCCGTTTTTTACGAACCTAAAGAATTCCCTGATAATGGATGATTCATACTCATAGGACATCGTAAGATAGGGCTGCATCCAATCTCCGAATACGCCGAGCCTTACGAATTCATCTCTCTGGATATTTACGAATTTTTTTGCATATTCGCGGCAGAGCTGCCTCTTCTCAAACACGCTCACACTGTCCTTCTTCTGTCCGAGATTCTTGTCCACTTGCAGCTCTATCGGCAGGCCGTGGCAATCCCATCCAGGCACATAGGGCGAATAATAGCCCTGCATTGACTTGTATTTAACGATTATATCCTTGAGTATCTTATTAAGCGCGTGGCCGATATGGATATTGCCGTTGGCATAAGGCGGACCATCATGGAGAATATATCGTTTGTCGCCCCTGTTCTTCTCCTGCAGGCGCTCATATATCTTGTTATCTTCCCAGAACTTAAGCATCTCGGGCTCTTTCTGGCCGAGGTTAGCCTTCATCGGAAAGTCTGTTTGTGGTAAATTAAGGGTATCTTTATAATCAGTTGCCATAGAAGAAAAAATTAACACTAAAAGCTTTCTCAAGTCAAGAAAGAGAGACGGATTCGATGTCTAAGCAGAGCGTGAAAGCCCAGCAAACAGCCCGGCGTCTAGGGGTCCACACATCCATAGCGGGAGGCGTCCATCTCTCTCTGGAGCGCGCAAAAGAGCTCGGCTGCAACACCGTACAGATATTCTCTCATAACCCGCGTCAGTGGGCCGTGTCGAATATACCGTCCGAAACAGCGGCGGCATTCAGGAAATATCGGGAGATCCACGATATCGGGCCTGTCTTCGTCCATACGTCTTATCTCATCAATCTGGCAGCCGGCGATGCAGGTATTCTCGAAAAGTCGATACAACTGATGAAGCGCGAACTTGATCACGCAGATGTCCTCGGAGCTGAATATGTAGTAGTTCACACCGGGAGTTTGTCTGAAGGTAGCGGAGAGAAAGGCCGCAGGCGCGCTGTCGCTGCTCTGCGTAAGATATCGGATGAAGGTGAATGGAAAACAAGACTTCTCCTGGAAAACACCGCTGGTGAAAGGGGAGATATAACTTCGCGCATTGCGGACCTTGCCGAAATTATCAACGCCACGAAAACTCTCCTTATAGCAGGCATCACTCTCGACACATGCCACGCCTTTGCCGCCGGATATGACATTAAAAATGATGCTGGATTATCTCTCCTCGTTAAAGAAATGCAGAATCATCTCGGGCCAGGCATGGTGAGGCTCGTTCATCTTAATGACGCCAAAAAGGGCCTTAATTCGCATGTCGACAGGCACTGGCATATCGGAGAGGGCCAGATTGGGTTGGAAGGATTGCAGAAATTCGTCAATCATCTGGCATTCAAGGATGTCCCGCTAGTACTTGAAACTCCAAAAAAGACCGAAGAGGATGATCCGAGAAATCTCAATATTGTTCGAAGCCTTTTCAAGGCATGAACAGAACATCGACCGCTCTGAAAATATTCCTGACCTCAATAGCCTGCATTCTCCTCATGTTTGCTCCGTCAGCTCACGCGGCTGGGGAAGATCGTATTCTCGGCATGTGGAACGATGAAGAAAAAGATGCTCAGATAGAAATCTTCCGCTGCGGAGTCAAATACTGCGGAAAGATCGTCTGGATCAATAAGCCGTTCTATTCGGGTGATGAGGACCGGACGAAAGCTGGCCTGCCAAGGACAGACGACAACAACCCCAATTCTGACCTCAGGTCTCATCCCATCATCGGTCTTCAAATAATGTCCGGCTTCGAATATGCAGAGGGCTACAGTTGGGTTGGAGGTAAGCTATATGATCCCAAGAGCGGCATGACGTACAGCGGGAAAATGACTCTGGTCTCGAGCGACCGGCTCGAACTGCGAGGATATGTAATCTTTTCACTATTCGGAAGAACATCCTCGTGGAGTCGTGTGCTTCCCTGATCGCTGCAAGATTCATTTTCCTAATTCACGATTCACACCTGGCAGTCCGTCAGTGGTTCGCTTTACACTCATCCTCAAAGGGGATATATTGTAATCAATAATCCACAGTACTTTAATTTCGAGGAGGCAGTTATGAATGAAGTAATCCAGACCATCAAGAAAAGACGCTCAGTTCGGTCATACGATTCCAGAACGATTCCCAAATCCCTTCTCAACGTGATCATCGAGGCAGCAAACGAGGCTCCGTCGGCGATGAACTGCCAACCATGGCGCTTTGTAATTGTTGAAGGTGACATTGCGAAGAAGAAACTCCTCAATGCTGCCAAGCCCAACGTGAATAAAATATTGGATATGATAAAAGACAGCGATCCGGAGCGCTACGAGATGATCAGGAAGCGCTACGTCGAACTGCATGATCCGGTCTATTATTCTGCTCCGGTCGTCGTTTTCGTCATCGGGTCAGGAAGATACGCGGCGCACTCATGCCCCCTAGCATGCGAAAATATGATGCTCTCGGCTCATTCGTTGGGAATAGGAAGTTGCTGGGTCGGGTTTGGAGCGATGGTGACCGATGATGCGGAAGTTAGAAAATTGCTCGAACTGAAAGAAGACGAAACGATCTTTGGCCCCATACTGCTCGGTTATGCCACTGAACATCCGGAGCGCCCGCCCAAAAAGGAACCAGTCGTAAAATGGATTTAAACCCTGAAGCCTGAAGTTGGAACAGCATAATGCGTATGGCCTTCTTCTTCACGACGCCATACGCATTATGCCGGCTATAAGTTATGATAATAAGATGGAAAAAACAAAAATTCTCATAACCTGCCCAAAAGGACTTCCTCCTTATCTGGCACAGGAACTGACAGCGCTCGGCTACCCTGTGATCGATGAAACGGTTGCAGGTATTGAAACTGAGGGCAGCCTCGATGATGCTATGCGGATGAATCTCTCATTGAGAACAGCTCATAGGGTCCTGCTTCATCTCAAGAGCTTTACCGCCGAAGACGCTAGTGATCTTTTCAATAGAGCGTCTGAAATAGAATGGGAACGCTATATCGATGAAAATGAATACCTGTCGGTTCACTCTTCGGTCGACAATCCGACAATAACTAATCCTCTTTTTGCGAACGTCAAATGCAAGGATGCAATCGTCGACCGGATAAAGGACAAATGCGGCCGGCGGCCTGACTCAGGATCCGAGATGACTGGAGCCGTCGTCTTTCTGTACTGGAAAAAAGACAGGTGCAGTATTTACCTAGACACATCGGCCGAACCGCTTCCAAAGAGGGGATACCGCAAGATACCGCTTAAAGCGCCGATGCAGGAGACCCTTGCGGCTGCCGTTGTCATGGCAACGGGCTGGGACGGAAATAGCAACTTTATAAACCCGATGTGCGGCAGCGGCACGCTAGCAATAGAGGCTGCATTGATTGCTCTTAACCGAGCGCCGGGCATTCTTAAAAACAATTACGGATTCATGCATATCAAGGGCTTCGATAAGGAGAAGTGGGATGAACTGCGAGTTAGGGCAAAAGCAGCTGTGATAAAAACTCTTAACGGAAAAATTATCGCTACGGACAATAACCCATCGGCAATCCAGGCGGCCAGGAACAACGCATCCACTGCCGGGGTAGAACATTTCATCGAGTTCGCAGTATGCGACTTCAAAGAAACGCGGATTCCCGAGGGAAGCGGAGTTGTCATGCTCAATCCTGAGTACGGCGAGAGGCTCGGCAAAACAGCCCAACTCGAAAATACCTATAAGGAAATAGGAGACTTCTTTAAACAGAAATGCAAGGGATATAAGGGCTACATTTTTACCGGCAACTTCGACCTCGCCAAGAAAATCGGCCTGCGCTCAAAACGTAAAATCCCTTTTTTCAACAGCAATATAGAGTGCAGGCTGCTGGAATACGAGCTTTATGAGGGGAGCCTGAGATCAAAAGGGCCCGAGCCCGAATAAAGGACATAAGTTTGATGTTGCCTTGCTATGATCTGAAGCTCCCTGTGGGACCGACTACTTTTGACGGCGTAATCGATATCCACAGGAAGACATCAACTATGTTTTTTCTACTTAACCGCTTTCTTCAATGTTTCCCTTAATTCTTTTGAGCCGTCATTGCTCACTTCATTTTTTATGATTATATCGACCGGGGTCACCTTTTTGTCGTAGTAGGCGTTGTTTAGACTGTCCCTTACATTCACGACTGAGCCTTCCAGATTGATCCCGGCATAGAGACCCTTCGATTTCGCAAAGGAGATAAAGTCTGCTGTGATATTTTCCTTTGCGCCTCCTCCTACGGGACCAAGAGCAACCGAAACATCCCCACCGAATTTGAAAGACGATGACAGCAAAGAATCTATTGCCTTTTGGCTCATCGCCATTACAACTAGCTGTGACGCTTCGCCCCCGATCTGCAGGCCGAAGGTTACCGATCCGATAGTGTAGAACGCAGGTTGACCCCAACCGCCCGTCTTTTCATCCTTCACTACTAACACCCCGGTTCCGCCCGACCCGCCGAGGATAAATCCTCCCTTTAGCACCTGTGGATAAATCAGAATTCCTTTAGCGTCATTCAGATGGTCCCTAAGCCACCAATAATTATTATCTCCAATGAATTCGGTAAATGTGATCCTGGCCTTGTCCACAAGTCCCTGTGCATCGGTAGCATCCGTCGCCTTTGCCGGAGCCACCATTGCCACACTCACAGCGATTAAGAAGATGACCATCATCGCAACCTTTGCAAAACTTGATATTCTTCCACTTCTACTCATTGAGTGCCTCCTTTGGATTCTCAGCGAAATGCCGATGATATCATTGAAATACCTACATTACCAATATATCAATCTCACGATGCGAAGTCGAGCAGTTTCCTGGCAATTGAACGCTAAAGTTGATATCTTTCAAGAAGCGGGTCGTCGAGGGCATAATCCAGATGACAGGCAAGATGGTTCTGTAACGATAGGGACTGCCAGGACACTTCGAAATGAACTTGTAAAATACTGTTCTAAGTGAAAGGAGAAAAAAAGATGGTTAACTTCGCACTGTTTGTTCGGCTGGAGGCAAAGCCCGGAAAAGAGAAAGATGTCGAGAACTTCCTGCGTGGAGGTCTGCAATTAGTCCAACAGGAACCAGCAACGACTGCGTGGTTTGCTTTAAGGCTCGGGCCTTCGACATTTGGCATATTCGACGCATTCCCCGATGAGACGGGGCGGCAGGCGCACCTTTCCGGCCAGGTTGCAGCCGCTTTGATGGCGAGGTCCTCAGAACTCTTTTCAATACCGCCGGTTATCGAAAAGGTGGATGTACTCGCTTCCAAACTTCCCGTAAGTTAAGGGCATACTGCATCGTAAAGCAACTGGTCTCCGGATCTGCCCACAATGTTCAACCATTGAGGCGGCTCCACACCACGGTCTGACAGGATGCGCATTTTTTTGGCCTTGCAGTCTATCTCGTAAAGATACTTGGCTCCGTTTGAGCTTGCCATAACTTTAACGGTATTTGCAGGTGTATGTTCAACGCTCCCGGTGTCATAGGAAAATGTGTTCTTATATGTATCTTCTTGAAGTGTTTTCCAAGCGGCGCTTTCATTAGTGGCACAACCTGAAGAAAACATGAAGAAGGCTAGACACACTGTAACTGTACTTACCAATCGGCACATTCTCATCTTCAATCCTCCCTGCAACTGTCAGGTTTATGATTGTTTGAATACGAACTACGCTCTTACACCATTCTTCTGCTGATGATAGGTTCAAGCGTTGCGATTATTTTTCCTTTTTCGAAGACCGTAACCTTGCCGGTGCTTTCGGAGACGACTACTGCTACAGCCTCTGTCCTGCGGGTAATGCCTGCTGCCGATCTGTGGCGCGCCCCCAGCCCGCGAAGTTTCTTCGTCACAATTCCAGCGCCCTCAAGAAACCTGCCTGCCGCCTCCACGATTCCGTCTTCCGATATGACTACCGCTCCGTCGAGTTTTGCCAGTTCTTTGATGCTCTCGACCACTTCCAGCAGTGTTATAAGTCTTTCTTTATTAGGATATCCTTTGAAGGGATTGAAAACAACCTGGTGCGATAAGTCCATTACATTGCCGCTATCACCGATGACAAATATAGTACCGACAGACTTCCCTTCCCTGCCCAGCGCGCCTATGTCGAGAGCGATGTCGAGAACAGCCATGATGGTATGAAAAGCCTTGTGTCCGATAATCGCATGGACATCGAAGGGGAAATCTTCGCTCCATGAGAGCCTGAGATCATGAATAGTGACGGTATCGAGATGGCCCTTATCATAAGGGCCGAGCACACAGACCACTTTACTGTCAACTCCTATAATTCCTTGCATTACACCCTGGAGAAATGCGTATTTAATCCTCGAAAAACGGGTCT
Organism: Nitrospiraceae bacterium; assembly: GCA_003170655.1. Lineage (GTDB taxonomy): Bacteria > Nitrospirota > Thermodesulfovibrionia > Thermodesulfovibrionales > Dissulfurispiraceae > Fen-1308. Next base: position 4,656 of record PMYY01000075.1, on the reverse strand, counting down.
GATTACCCGACCAACTTCTTACAACGGCAGCGCAATACTTCTTGAGGTCGATCTCTTTCAGATCGAGACTTTCTGGAATCACGGCCACAAGACTGCCGCGTTCTGTGATTGCGGCCTTTACGAACCAGCGGCATGCCTGCTCGTTGATGAGAAATATGAAGAGCTTCTCGCTCCCGGTTTCCCGTGCGATATTCAGGGCATTACTTAGAATGACACTCTTCTGGTCTTTCACCACTTATGCTACGATCTCGGTTCCTATGCCTTCGTTTGTGAAGATCTCGAGCAGAAGACTATGCGGGATCCTGCCGTCGACGATGTGTGTCTTTTTCACCCCGTTGTCTATTGCGCGCGTGCATGCCTGGACCTTTGGAAGCATCCCTCCCCCTATGACTCCTTCATTGATCATCTCCATGATGTCGAGCTTGTTGAGGGTGGACAATACATTACCGCTGCCATCCTTGATGCCAGGCACATCTGTGAGCAGCAGAAGCTTTTCGGCCTTCAGCGATGACGCGATGGCCGAAGCAACATAGTCAGCGTTGATATTCAACGCATCTCCCGCAGCGTTCACTCCAATCGGAGAAATCACTGGGATGAAGCCATCTCTCTCAAGCGAGTTCAGGATCTCTGGATTTATCTCCTGCACCTCTCCGACAAGCCCTATATCGATCAGCTCCTCATCCTTTTTAGATGATTTTTTCAGGAGCTTCTTTTTTGCCCCTATCAGGCCGCCGTCCTTTCCGCTCAGTCCCACCGCTTTGCCACCATGGCTGTTGATGAAGGACACGATCTCTTTATTGATAAGCCCGCCCAGCACCATCTCGACAATATCCATAGTCTCCTTATCGGTAACCCTCTGGCCTTGAACAAATGTAGGCTCCTTGCCCATCCTCTTCATGATTTCGCTGATCTTAGGCCCGCCTCCATGTACAATGACCGTCCTAATACCGATGAAGTTAAAGAGCACCACATCCTGGGCAAAACACTTTTTCAGCCCCTCGTCGATCTGCGCAGCGCCTCCATACTTGATGACAAAGGTCTTCCCATAAAAGTTCCGTATGTATGGCAGCGATTCGATTAGTATATTCGCCTTCTCGAGCAGTTTCTTCATGCACTCTCCCTTTCCCGCCCTATTTGCTGCTAGTATCTTGTAACCTGTACGTTGTAACCTTCCTGCGCCAGTGTTTTGGCAAGTTGCACGGCATCCCCACTATTCTTGAATTTCCCGATCCTTACGCGATAATATTTATCTTGTCCGATATGGGACTGCATGATATAAACATCCTTATAATGCAGGTCTAGGCCCTTCTTGAGTCTCCTGGCATTCGACTCATCCCTGAAAGATCCGATCTGGATGGTTACCATCGAACCCTCCAGTTGACCGTATTTCACTTCCTTCACATATCTCGTATACCGGCCCAACGGCTCCACATCAACCTTCGCCACACCTGGTCCAATAAGCCCTATCTTCTTGGCTGCTGCATAGGAGAGGTCTATATCACGCCCGGTTACCAACGGTCCGCGGTCGTTGATGATACACTCTACGTCCTTACCGTTGGCGGGATTGCTGACTCTCAACTTAGTGCCCAGCGGATAGTCTCTATGCGCGCACGTTAGAGCAAACATATTGAAGTTTTCACCAGAAGCAGTCTGCTTGCCGTAGAATTCCCGCCCGTACCAAGAGGCGTAGCAGCTTTTTTTCTCTCCCTTAAACTCCTCAAATTCTGAAATCCGATGCTCGCCAGGACGCACTTCCTCCGGAGCTGCAGGGACCAGGACCTGCGCCGTAGGAGGAGCAACACTCTTTGAGGTGGCGCAAGCGGCTAGAAAGATGAGTGATAGAGAGCATGCAGTGAGAACAAGCCCCCCATGTCCGGAACATGCTTTCTGGATTTGTTTATAGTATATATCTGCTGAGGTCTTCATCTTTAACGACATCCGACAGTTTTTGCTTTACATATGCCCTATCTATGCTAATGGATTGGTCCTGCATCTCCGGCGCATTGAAGGATACGTCTTCCAGTAGCTTTTCAAGCACTGTATGGAGTCTGCGCGCCCCGATGTTTTCTGTTTTTTCATTGACGGTTGCCGCGATCCCTGCCAGTTCATCGATTGCATCTTCCCCGAAGGTAAGCTTGACTCCTTCTGTTTCGAGCAAAGCGATGTACTGCTTGATAAGGGCGTTGTGCGGTTCTGTAAGAATCCTGATGAAATCATTCTTGCCGAGGGATTCCAGCTCGACCCTTATCGGAAATCTTCCCTGCAGCTCGGGGATCAAATCAGAAGGCTTCGAGATGTGGAATGCGCCGGCTGCAATAAAGAGGATATGCTCCGTCTTTACCTGACCATGCTTCGTAGCGACAGTAGATCCTTCGACTATCGGCAGAAGGTCCCTCTGGACGCCTTCCCTCGAAACATCCGGCCCCTGGCCATGCCCCCTGCTGGTTATCTTGTCGATTTCATCTACGAAGACGATGCCAGACTGTTCGGTCCTTTCGATGGCCTCCTTCGTTACCTTCTCCATATCGATCAGTTTGCTCGCCTCTTCCTGGGTGAGCAAAGCAAGGGCTTCAGGCACCCTCACCTTCTTCCTTTTGGACTTCTCAGGCAGTAAGCTCCCCATCATTTCCTTCAGGTTGATCTCAAGCTCTTCGAGCGCGACATTAGAAATCACACCGAAAGGCATCGATTTTTCCTTCACCTCGATATCTACATACCTGGAGTCAAGCTTGCCATCCTTCAACTGCGTCCGCAGCCTCTCGCGAGTATCTTTATATTGCTCCCTGTCTTCAGGCTCTTCTGCATCTCCCCTAGCCGGTTTCGGTATCGGCAGAAGCAGATCGAGCAGGCGGTCTTCAGCGAGCGTCTTCGCTTTCTCGCGCACCTTCGCCATATGTTCGGTCTTGACCATGCCCATGGCAAGCTCTGTAAGATCCCTGATTATCGATTCCACGTCGCGGCCGACATAGCCGACCTCTGTAAATTTAGAAGCCTCGACCTTGATAAAAGGAGCATTGTCCAGCTTTGCAAGCCTTCGCGCTATCTCGGTCTTGCCTATACCGGTGCTGCCTATCATGATTATGTTTTTTGGCAGGACCTCTTCCTTCAGGTCCGACGAGAGCATCTGCCTCCGCCACCGATTCCGCATTGCGATTGCGACAGATTTCTTCGCCTTCTCCTGACCGATGATATATTTGTCCAGTTCTTCGACGATTTTTCTGGGTGTTAGGTTATCCATTCAGTTCCTCTAGAGTGATATTTTTATTGGTATAGATGCAGATGTCAGCTGCTATCTCCATGGCCTTGCCGACCATGTCCACGGCATTCATGTCGGTATTTTCAAGCAGCGCGCGGGCAGCAGCCTGGGCATAGGGACCACCCGTCCCGATGGCAGCGATGCCGGTTTCGGGTTCGATCACATCGCCGGTGCCGGATAATATCAGCGTATGATCAGCATCCGCGACAATCAGAAGTGCTTCGAGCCTCCTCAGCATCTTGTCGGTCCGCCAGTCCTTTGCAAGCTCAACCGCAGCCCTCGTTATGTTGCCCTTGTAAGTCTCGAGTTTACCCTCGAACCTTTCGAAGAGAGTAAAAGCGTCAGCAGTGGCCCCCGCAAACCCTCCGAGGACCTTGTCATTATACATTCTCCGTATCTTCCTTGCATTGTGCTTCAGCACAGTATTTCCCATGGTCACCTGTCCGTCGCTGGCCATGGCAACACTGTTATCCCGCCTGACACATAAAATTGTCGTTCCGTGAAACATCTATTCTTTACCTCCTCTTTCTCCATCCGAAAAGGGGTGGGCCTTGTCGTACACATCTATAAGATGCCCGATATCAAGATGGGTATATTTCTGGGTAGTCGACAGGGATGAATGGCCCAGGAGTTCCTGTATGACCCTCAAATCAGCACCGCCGATCAGGAGGTGCGTCGCGAATGTGTGCCTGAGCGTGTGTGGGCCGATCTGCCCTTCGATACCCGTAAGCCTAGCATATTTCACTACTATACGCCTTATTTGCCTGTCGGTCAACCGCTGGCCGCTCTTGTTGAGAAATAGCGCAGAGTCATCACCAGTCAGCAATTTCTTCTTTTTGAACAGCACTCTTTCGATAAGATACGATTTCAATGCTTCGATCGCCTTGCCGCCGACCGGAACGATACGTTCCTTTTTCCCTTTTCCTCTGGCCTTTACTAGAGCATCCCTTACATTGAGATCGTCCGTGTTCAGCCCCTCGACTTCGCTCACCCTGAGACCGCTCGAATAAAGAAGCTCCAGGATGGCCCGGTCGCGCACCGGTAGAAGACCGATACCCTCTGGCGCCTTGACCAGTCCGAAGGCATCGTCGACATCAAGGAAAACAGGCAGATGCTTCGGAGCTTTGGGCGACGGGACGAGCTTTGCGTAATTGATCTTCACATAGCCTTCCTGGTAGAGATACTTAAAGAAAGATCTGAGGGTCGCAAGCCGTCTCGCAACCGTAGATTTCGCCCTACCCTCGCTCATCTGGTTCGATAGAAATCCCCTGATATCGACCATCTCGATCTCTTTAGGATCCGACCGGCAATACTCCGCAAAGTCCTTAAGGTCCCTCTTATAAGCCCTGATGGTGTGGACCGAAACACCGCGTTCCACCTCAAGGTATTTGAGGAATTTG
>PMYY01000032.1:1204-11147 GCA_003170655.1 Nitrospiraceae bacterium | reverse complement strand
ATGTCGGCGATATGATAGGCTCTGAGCGCAAGTTCGGTCAGGACGGTAATGCCTACCAAATCCACGTCCTGACTGATGTCATCAGGAGCAAAAGCTTCTTCAATGAGTGTTATTTTATGGCCAGGCGGTGTAAGAGCTGCCAGCAGCGGCAGATTTACCCTCTGGAACCTGAAAGGACTGGATAAAGCGTCTTTGCGNNTTTTTGATAGATACGAATACCCATCCATGCTCGGGATTTCAATCCCGAGTGGTTGACTGTTCATCCCTCTAATTATTGTCGACAGGTCTCGACATACCCCATCCCTGATCTGGTGGCGTATGTATCGCCCTCACCACATAATCGCCAGACCCATGAAGAGAGCCACTCATATAATAACGCTCTCTGTTGTCCTCGGCTGTCAAAGCGAAAATCGATTTATCGTAAGGACGTACCCGCAAAGAATCCGGTACCTCCATCAGGTCGAGAAGGGTTGCAAAATTGTTGAGATGGGAAACCCTGATGCCCGACGCGATGCAGTCCAAAAGCCTTTTCTTGCTATACCTCTCACCTGACACGAAGAAATCCGGCACATCTACGATCTCCTTGTCAGGCTTCATATGGGTATACACTTGTCCGTGCTCGGCCAGCGTCTGTCCATGGTCCGAGGTGTACAGCATTACGTAGTTCTGATTTGTAGTTTCGGAAACAAACATCCTGAAGAATTCATCCACCTGAAAGCGGATCCCGTTGTCATAGGTGTTAACGAGCTTCTCACGTCCAGCCTCGCTGGGATCAATGGATTGTGATGCTGCCATAACCGGCTTCCAGATCGTAGAGGCCAGATCGTCCGGGTATCTGTCGCGATAGTTAAAATGGAGACCCTTCTTGTTGACGAGAATGAATAAGCCGCTTCCTTCATTCAGAAGGCTGCTGAGAACGCTGGCAACGCCCAAATCCTTCGTGGTTTCAAGATCGATATGGCGCTCCTTGAAAGACTTATCGTTCATCCACCGGTCGAGAGATCTCACGGGACGATCCCCGGCCGCTTTGATGAGCGAATAAAGGTAGATTTGATTGATGTCAATGTAGATCGTCTCATAGCCCATTTTCTTTGCGTAATCCAAGATAGTCGGGTTCTTGTCCGTTCGAAAGGCGTTGTCGGGAAATTCGTTGTGCCCGGTAATCAGATAGGCATTGCTTACGTGTGAAAAGGAAGCCGCGGCAACACAGATGCCGAGATTCTTGAGGAGGCCCCGTGTTACGAGGGATTGAAGGAATGGTGTTGTGGCGCGCGGGTAGCCATTCAGGCTGAGATTGCTGCCACGAACTGACTCGTCGATTACATAGATGATGTTGTCGAGTGGTCGTTGAGAGACGGAAAACGGAGGCAGATCATCCCGGGGTCCATGATATTCGCGAAGGTTTTCAAACTTGCAATGAAGTGCTGAACGAACGAAGGAGGTCAGGGGATTCAGATGGAAGCTGCGTTCAGGCACATGGAGGAAAAGGACGTAATTTGAAACAAGGAGGTAGACCACCGGCAGGGCGCTGAGGGCGAAGGTTTCCCGCAAGGCGAATACAGGGCGGTCAATAGGGGGGACGAGGATCATCAGCACGGAGAGAATGAGCATGTATGGGAGAGTATACAAGACGACACGAGGTTTGAAGAAGCTTAAGATGGCTGCAACCCGATGGTCACCGCTGACAGTTACGGCGAGAAACAGGTCGGTACCAGTCATGAACTGGGATAGTGTCAGCCAATAGGATAGTTGGATGAGTATAACGAAAGCAGAAAAAAGCAGTACGACTAGGCGGACAGGTCCCGGCAGGAGAGTGATGAGATAGAAAAGAGCGACCACCTGCAGGAATACCAGCGTGATGGTACCCAGGAACTTCACAATACCGGCGACCGAAATCAAATGCAGGAGCTTACGGTAATCACGGAACCTCAAAACGAGATCGATGAGGACAGCGAGTGTCGCTGCAACCAAGACGATCATGGCACTGAGATAGTGTGCTTGAGTGATGGGGCTGAGAATATACATGTTATTACTTGCCCTCTTCCCATTTAGTGGCTAGTATGCCAAGGATGAACACCACTGATGCAAAAGCCCCGATGATCACGGAGCAACGCAGTGCGGTCATATTGTCTTCAAATACCATTGCTGCCCGAAGCCCCTCGTTCACATAATACAGCGGCAGTATCTTGGAGATCGTTTGCAGGAACCCAGGCATCAGCTCTATGGGGAAGAAGCTGCCCGAGAGGAACATCATCGGGAAACTTATAGCGTTTGCGGCGGCGGCGGCACTCTGTGCCTCTCTGGCGAAGCGGGTCAGTATCATCCCGATTCCGACAAACGCGAAGACGTCAAGCAAAATGAATACAAGGAGCCATGCGTCAATATTCAGACTGATATCAAACACGGCGTAGCTCACCAGCAGCATCGCAGTCGTGGATACGAGCGCTATTATGAACTGGTACAGGATGTCCGACAGTATCCAGTCGGTACGTGTGATAGGCGTGGTGGACAGTTTCCTTATGATACCCTTCTGTCGCAGCTCTGTGTTCAAGTTTACCGTGCCAAACAGGCTCAAGCTCATCACCGCCATCGCGATGATCCCGGGAACGAAAAACTCAATGAAACGGTATTTTCGGGTTAGTATCGATTTCTCGACCGACAGGATGACCGGCGGCTTACCGGAAATTTTCTGGTTTATTCCGGCTAACACTGCGTTCAGAATTTGAATCTTAGTGGGCACCGAAGAAGAACTGGGGTCGTATACATATGTGATGGTGACAGATGCCTTAAGATCGCTGAGCATAACCCTCTGCGTGAGAGACCTTTCAAATCCTTTGGGGATAACCATGACAAGGTTCACCTTTTTATCCCTGATGTACTGTGCGGCGTTGATATCCGGTGAGACCATGGTTATCTTAAACTTCCCATCCTTCTGCATGCTCTTGAGCGACTGCGCGGATAAATTAGACTGGTCGAGGTCCTGCACGCAAAGATGGTACTCCACGTTGTCCTGGCTCATGAAGATCGTACCGAACACGAGTATCAAGATTATGGGGAAGGCAATGGTGAAGAACATAGCGGTCTTCTCGCGGTAGACGCTCATAAGTTTCACGAAGAGATTTGCGACGACAACGCGCAGGTTCATTCCTTCCCCTTTCCCCCGACGGAATCGACGAGTAACGCCTCGCCGGTCATCTTCAGGAAGACTTCTTCAAGGTTGGGGTTCCGCACGTCCAGTCCGCGGTACAACGCCCCGGCATCCCTGATGGCGTTAAGTATCTTTAGCACATCGTCCGTGTGTTCAACCCTGACCTTGATGTCTTTGTGGTTGCTAAGAACCGGCTCAAAGCCCATCTTATGGACGACTCCAAAGACTGATTCATCGCCGGACTGCAACGTTAAGACCAGGTAATTAGTATTGTTTTTAATGAGTTCCCCTGGTGGGCCCATCGCGATGATCTCACCTTTCGAAATGATTGCGACTGTGTCGGCAAGAAGCTCCGCCTCCTCCATATAGTGCGTGGTCAGAATCACCGTCTTGCCCTTCTTCTTCAAGCCCTGCAGAACTTCCCAAACCTCGCGCCTTGCCCGGGGGTCGAGACCTGTTGTCGGCTCGTCGAGGAACACGACCTCTGGGTTGTTCACGAGTGCAATCGCAATTCCAAGTCTTTGCCTCAAGCCCCCGGAGAGGTTCTTGTACTGCTCTTTTGCCTTGTCCTTGAGGTTCACGAGTTCGATCAGCCCGTCGACATCGGATTTCATACCGCTGAAAAGCCGCGAGTAATACTGCAGGGTCTCTCTGACAGTTATCCTGTCGAACGAACTGAACCCCTGAGGGAGAACGCCGATGCGGTGGACGATGTCATGCTTATTCTTCGTGACATCCATTCCCAAAAGTGTTACTTTACCAGACGTTGGAGTGCGGATTGTATCCATAATCTCTACGGTAGTAGTCTTGCCGGCGCCGTTCGGGCCCAGCAGGGCGAACACCTCACCTTTATTGACCGTGAACGATATGTCGTTAACCGCCAGTAAATCTCCGTAGCGCTTCGTCAGTTTGTCGACTTCGATTACATATTCAGTTACTTCGGTCATGAATCTCCATTTCGTCTTTGTGTGCAATAGTATTGAAATCTGTTGCCTCAGGCCAAAACCTGAGGAGGCTGAGGATCTTATTGGTCACCGCCGATTGCCAGAAAAGAAGACGGTCAAAGGCCGGCTGGCGGTGTTTGAATAAAATAAAGCTCGGGATAAAAGTCGCGCCCAGGTGCGATTTGGTCTTCTCCGTGCCCTGACCTGCATAATAGAGAGGGATTTTTTGCTCCACGCAGGTGCGGATATTTTCAAGCCAGGACAAGACATAAAGGTTATATTTGCGGCCGAGTCCGGAATCCATACAGAATAATTTATCGACCATCGCTTCCTGTTTTACGATGAGAAGGTTGAAAGCGATGAGTTCCTCCTGCACAAAATAGAGCGTGTACTCGGCGCCCGCAACTCTCTCACATATTTTTTCAAAAAATAATCGCTTATACGCGCCGAGCGCCATGGGGCCCCGCGCCACTGTTTCCAGATAAAGTGCATATATCCTGTCAAGAAAAAAAGAAATATCGCGACTTCGAATTACCCGGACTTGGGGGGCAACCCGCATTTTACGGCGCAGGTTTTTTCTCGTAGCCCTTGAAAGGCTGCTCAGGTATTCCTCCACGCTGTTAAAATTGATCGGCAGCAGGGCACTAGACCGATATTGCACCCGGTGGAATTTTTTGAATACTTCTGTAGGAAGTTTACTGTAATGATTAAAGTTGTAAAGCGCCACGATGTCGCTTTTAAGTTCAGCCGCGAGCATCTGCATTGTGCTGAAAGCTAATTTGCATGCCGCATCAAAGGTGTCCTCATCGATTTGAGGANNCGGGGGTTAAAAACCGAAGGGATGAGATGGACTGCCACTTTCAGCGATTTTTTAATCCATCCATCCACAAAAGCGGACAAATCAAAACGGGTTTCAAACAAAGGCAATAAAAGAATGGGAGCATCATCTTTAAACACCACTATACTGCGCAGGTTAAAACCGTCAATGCCCGATTCCTGCAATAGAAAAAGAAGGGAGGCGGCAATGGACGGCTCCGGGAAAAGCAGTCCAAGTTTTGTCGCCAACACTCCGTCTAACCCCAGCACGCAACTGCAGGTAAGGTTATTCATGGCCTGTCGGTCTCCCGATTCAAGAGGGCAATGGACAGCCACATCTTCCTATGAGGAAGCGAGCGTACCCATAGGCATCCATGCGCAGCTATAGGAAAGCGCCTCAGTGCCTTTCCCGATATGCCCAGCCGAAATGTATACCCAGCGTTTTCTTCTGTCTCTCCGCCTTCCGATGGATAAATAGTGATTTGCAGGGGATCCACAAGGTGGAATGCACAACCCAATGCCTTGACAACTGCTTCTTTGACAGACCAGAGCAGTGCCGATGCATTTTCCAGATCTCCATCTACCAATCTCAATGCAAGTTGAAGCTCTTCTGGATGGAAGACCCGGTGAAACGGGTATTCTCTCTGAAATTCATCGGTCCCTGCCACATCGATGCCAATATCAGACGCATCTCCGCAGAGAGCAGCCCAGACTTTTCCTCCATACTCGCTGAATGAGATTCCCGGACCTCGATACCCTCCCAACAGGAGATAGGGCTGGCCAAGCGGGCCGCGTCTCACCTGAATTGCTATAGCATCTCTATTGAAAGATTCACAGCGTTTCCAGAGAGGACTTTCGATGGTCGCTAGGTGATCCCACAGGGTGGATACGAGATGGTGTCGGCTTCTTGCTTCGTTAGTAGCATTACCGTTGTTGGAGGCGGTGTTACGTGGCCAGCAAGGTATAGACGCATAGAAGACCGGTTCCCTTCGATGAACGGTATTCATAGTATGGACGGTTATTCCGACGAGATCCATTGCCATACTCCCTTTCGTCTGTCCATACATGCGACTCAGTCCAACCCCCAGTGCATGCGCAGGTTGTTCACCTGCATGATAGCCCGTCCTTGCTCATCTAGTCCTCTGGCGTTCCATACAAGCCCTTCCTCGTCCTGCGCCAGCATGCGAGCCTCCAGTGTTATCTGTTCCCTTTCCCGGCATTTTCGTAAAAATCTCATCTCCCCGATCTCAATGGGAATCAGCGATCTCCGCTCGGATGGGTCCATCGCCGCGACGTGGAAGCCGACCAATTGCAACAGTGCTTCGAACAGGTACGGAGAATATTGGTATCTGGCGTTCCGGAGATTAGCGAAATCACTTATCTCCCGGTAGATGGTTCGGCCCCTCACCACACCTAGACCTGCACCGTCAAGGGCCTCCAGCACACGATACCTACCTTCGAGACCACTGCGGTCGTTGTACCATTTAAGCACTTTTTTGTTATCCATAGGCCTAGTCCGCAGTTCGTCCAGCCGGACTGGAAAATCTGGGAGTCCCTCTCCTAGATTTTCACCCCCCCCATCAAGGATCACTTGGCCCTTGCAGTTCGAGGTGAAGCGGTCGGTCAATCTCCCGGATGGAGAGATATCCTGTGTTGCGAGAGAGACCTCGCACACTACCTCTCGATGGCCGGTGCCCGCTCGGTGGCAGAAGATCCTAGAAGGCCGCGAAACCCCAACAGGACACTGGATCATCTCCATGAGCTGCACGTGGCGAACCCCTCGCACCCGCAGATGGGGATATAGGATCCGGGCGGTTTCCATGAACGTCTCCAGAATCATGGCGGCTGAGACTAGAGGATGCTTGACGAACTTGAAAGGCCTATGGTCGGCGATCCAAAGATCCTTTTCCAGGGAGAAGGATCTGAAGGCTTCCAGCTCTTCCCGGCGGAGGTCCAAGCAAGAAATACTTTCTATCATGGGAAAGTCTTCGGGGCTCAACGATACCGTGCCTCCATCCAGTTCTGCATTTAGTGAAGCAACGGCTGTATCATTGATTAGCGCTGTCTTTACGGATGGCAACCTTCTCATGAACATTACCCAATCTTCGATGTTAGGGGCTGAGAAGAGCTCCCGGCAGAAAAGCCCTGCAAACTCATTGATATGGATGTAATCCACGCCCTTTCGCTTCAATAGCTCCATGACCTCCGGATCCTCGGCCATGCCGGTCCCCTCGATAGGGGGAAGCATCAAAGCTTTGAATCGGATGGCACTGTTTTTTCGTCGAAGGGTACTGAGCAACGCAGACATCATCCGGTTGGCTGCAGCGTAGTTGGCCTGACCGGGATTACCCTGGATCGCGGCCACTGAGGAGAGGCCTACGAAAAACCTCAAACCAGCCCCCTCCGAAGCAGAGAATAGATTCCAGGCCCCAAGGAATTTGACATCTGTAACCATGGAGAAATCATCAGGTGTCATTTGGCTTAAGAATCCATCTCTAAGGATACCGGCGCCGTGGATGATCCCGTCGATCTTGCCATAACGACTTATCACCTCGCGCATGGTCATGCGGACCGCTTCCGGGTCAGTCACATCGCAGGCGTGGTATGTTGCCTCGATCCCTTCGGCGTGCAAATCCGCCAAGTTCCGGGTGATCTCCGATGCCCTGTTGATGCCTGAATCCAGAGACGTTCTTCCAAGAAAGACCAGACGAGGCATGAAAGGCACAAGACTGCGCGCCAGGTGGGCGCTGATCCCTGTTGCCCCACCAGACATGACTATAACGTCTCCAGGGCTTAGATTTAGGGTTGACGAATCATTGAAGACCGACCGGTCTAAACGCCACTCGGGAGCGTATGAGCTTCCATCACGACGCGCCATCTCCACAGCGGTATAGCCTCTGTCCAAAGCCTCAAGTACGGCTAAGCGAAGGTCGGTATCTCTTCCGATTTCCAATACGCGAAACTGGACCGACGGCTGCTCCTGCGCAGCACTCAGAAACAGTCCTAGCATCCCTTCCGCCAGCAGCCGACCGGGAGTTTCGGTATCCTCTCCGGAATGGATCAGCACCACGAATTTCTTAGTTGGCGATTGAATAAATGCCTTCAGGAGGAGAAAGAAGCCTCTGAGAAGTCGCGAAACATCCGCCATGCTTCTTAACCTTTCCGACCCGCCTTCAGGTAAGGTGATAACCATCCCAGCTAGGGACGCCATACTAGACATCCTCTCTGATGCCCTGCAAGCCCCTTCATCAGTAAGAATATCATAACCTTCTTGTCCGGTACCTTTCACCTTCATAAATAGCATCGGAATTGTGTCGACCCCGTAATCCCTCCGAAATATATTTCCGACATTTTGGACAATCCCGTCATCCCCGTCCGGTGAAAGACAAAGCACTGTCTCTCCACTGATCATTTCAATCGGAGCCGATGCCGATAGCTCCAGATGGACGCTCTTGATTACGAGCCGCTTTAATCTTGCCTCTTTCTCTGAGGACCTCAGGATTTCATCCACCACTTGGTCTGGGCCAACTGTCTTGGTGGCGGACTGTAAGCTGGTGCCTCCCTGCGCGGCGATTATCCTGGAAAGGCTTTGGGCGATGTCCTTCACAGTACGGGCACCTATTAAATCCTCAAATTCGATACTGATGTCGAATTGGCGTTCCGCAGCATCCATGATAATGGGAAGACGGCTGGATCGTATAGAAAGATCCTTCCTGAGATTCATATCGGGTTGTATCTCCTCCCGCTCGAATCCTGTTGCGTCCATGATGATTTGAATAAGCCTCTCCATAAGATCCTGGCTCTCAACCGCCTCACTGGGGACAGGTGATGCCTGTCCCATGCTATCAGTGGAGGGTTCAACAGTTTTGGTGGGCGTCGGTAAGCTGGTGCCTCCCTGCGCGGCGATTATCCTGGAGAGGCTTTGGGCGATGTCCTTCACAGTACGGGCACCTATTAAATCCTCAAATTCGATACTGATGCCGAATTGGCGTTCCGCAGCATCCATGATGATGGGAAGACGGCTGGATCGTATAGAAAGATCCTTCCTGAGATTCATATTGGGTTGTATCTCCTCCCGCTCGAATCCTGTTGCATCCATGATGATTTGAATAAGCCTCTCCATAAGATCCTGGCTCTCAACCGCCTCGCAGATGGCAGAGGACACCTCTCCGATCGGGGTATTGCGGCCTGATGCGGAAACCTTCCTGAATGCAGCGAGTGAAACAAACCTCGCTTCTCTTTCAACCTTCAGATGCCCCTGGACGAAGAGCTGCGCAAGAGCAGTCTTACAGGTCAGGCCCTCTGCGGAGGAGAGGCACGTCTGGATGCATGCCGCTTCAGGAAGGGTGTCTGCGATGAGATTGCTCAATGTTTCGCCGGGACCCACCTCCACGAAGTGCTTGATTCCGTAGTCATTCCAAAGGGTCTGAACATTATTCATCCAATGGACGGTAGATTCCAGGTGGGCCATAAGGATACGTTTTATCTCGTCGATATCGGATGGATATGGTGCCATAGTTGTGTTGGATATAACGGGAATCTGCGGAGGATGAAATGGAATGGAGGCGATGTACGCCTCGAGCTCGTCATGGATGACCTTCATTATAGGCGAGTGGAAGGCCATGCTGACCCGCAACAAGGTACATCGGTATCCCATCTCTTTCAATGTTTTGCCAAGATCCCTGACCGCCTCGGTGCCGCCGCTCAGGATGACCTGGGTCGGTGAATTGATATTGCCGATGTAGACATTCTCCCGTCCCTGAATCATCTCTCTCAGCAGGTCCAGCGGAGCATCCACAGCCGCCATGATGCCAGGTTCCACGTTCATAGCAGCGGCTTTGTCCATGCAGAGTGCCCTTTTGTTTACGATTCGGAATCCATCCTCCGGGGAATAGACACCGGCCAGGCACAAGGCGGTCAGTTCGCCTAAACTATGTCCAGCCATGGCTTCAGGGTGGATACCAAGGGTTGTGAGGTATCGGGCCACAGCGTTTTCCATGGCGAACATAGCAGGTTGCTGCCACCGGGTCTTCTG